>JBBILH010000091.1:0-12886 GCA_037445005.1 Nitrospira sp. | reverse complement strand
AGCCGGGTTGCTCGGTCGAACATTCACGCGCTCGTGAAACTGGGGGCCGACGTTCGGTTGGTCGGGCCTCCCACGATGATGCCGTGGGGAGCGGAAAAACTCGGCGTTCGCGTCTACCGGAGCTTGGATGAGGCCTTGCGCGAAGTGCAGGTCATCATGATGTTACGGTTGCAGCTTGAACGGCAAGGACGGGCCCTGTTTCCGACGATTAGGGAGTATGCCAGGCTCTACGGCCTGACGGCGGAACGGGTTAAGCTTGCCGATCCCCAAGCCATCGTGATGCACCCGGGCCCTATCAACCGCGGAGTGGAGATCGCCCCGGAAGTGGCGGACAGTTTGTCTTCAGTGATTCTCGACCAAGTCGCCAATGGCGTGGCGGTGCGAATGGGGATCCTCTATCTGATGTCGGGAGCCAACTGACGATGTGAAGCGTCGCTCGTGAAGCGTAAAGTGTGAAGTGTTCCGGAAGCATCGCTTGCGAGATACAAGATACGAGATACGAAAAGAACGTGGGGAGATTCGCGTGACGATCCTAATCAGCGGCGGACACATCATCGATCCGGGACGGTTCAACGGAGTCGGCGATCTTCTGATCGATCAAGGAAAGGTCGTGGCGGTGGGATCGAACGTAAAAGCGCCTTCCGGCGCGACACGGATTTCAGCCGCGGGGCGCGTGGTCGCTCCCGGCTTTGTCGATTTGCACGTGCACTTCCGCGAACCGGGTTTCGAATACAAGGAAACTATTCAAAGCGGCGCGGCCTCGGCGGTAGCAGGGGGATTCACCACGGTCTGCTGCATGCCGAACACTAATCCGGTGAACGACAACCAGGCGATTACGGAATTCATGCTGGAACGGGCAAGAGCCGCAGGCCTTGCGAATGTTTTGCCCATCGGCGCGATCACGAAAGGATCTGAGGGAAAAGAACTTGCTGAGATCGGGGACCTGTGGCGAGCCGGCTGCGTGGCAATTTCCGACGACGGCAAGCCGGTGATGAACAGCCTTGTCATGCGCCGGGCGATGGAGTACGCCTTGGCGTTCGACGTGCCGGTGGTTGACCACTGTGAGGATCTGCATCTTGCCGAGGGCGGCTGTATGAATGAAGGGATTATCTCGACTGAGTTGGGATTGCCCGGCATTCCGTCGGCCGCAGAAGACGTGATGGTGGCGCGTAATGTCTCGCTCGCTGAACTAACCGGAGCCAGGCTGCATCTGGCGCACATCAGCACGACGGGGTCCGTCCGCATGGTGCGCGAGGCGAAGTCGCGCGGAATTCGGGTCACGGCGGAAGCATGCCCACACCATTTTACGATCACAGAAGAGGCCGTGCGCGGCTACGACACCTGTGCCAAGATGAACCCGCCGTTGCGGACGTGGAGTGACGTGCAGGCCATCAAAGAAGGGTTGCGGGACGGCACGATCGACGTGATCGCCACCGACCATGCCCCCCACGCGACCCAAGAAAAGCAGCTCGGATTCACCGAAGCTCCGTTCGGCATCGTGGGACTGGAGACTGCGCTGTCGCTGACATTGGCGTTGGTGGAGGAAGGAGTCTTGACGCTGGAACGAGCGGTCGAGGCGCTGAGCGGTGCCCCGGCCAGGGCGTTCAGCCTCAACAAGGGGACCTTGGCGGTGGGCGCCGATGCGGATGTGGTTATTTTCGATCCGCACGATCAGTGGCAAGTGGACCCGACCAAGTTCAAGTCGAAGAGCAGGAATACGCCTTTTGCCGGATGGAAGGTCAAGGGGCGCGTGCTGACGACGATCGTCGGAGGCCGGGTCGTCTTTGAGGCCCCGGGACGGGCGTGAGCGGTCGCGCTCAATGGGGATTGGTCGCTGCGCTCACTCTGGAACTTTTGGCGTTGGGTGTCTGGGTCGGAGGGTTGATCGTGCTGATCGGGGCCGTGATTCCCGCGGTGTTCAATACGTTCGGCGGGCAGGACTCCGGAGGCTTCTTCCTGACGAGGGCCTTCGAAGGCTACAACCGATTGGTCGTGGCCGCCATGGCGGTGCTTGGAGCGACGAGCTGGTATCGGTGGCGGCAGGGAGTTTCATCCGTCTCCGTCGGCCGCGGAGAATTGGTCCTGTTGGCCGCCATGGGACTCATTGCCGGCGCCATCATGCTGGTGCTACACCCGCAGGCCGCCGCACTCCAAGCGGAGGCGTTCGGGGCGAAGGATGAACAGACGAGAAAAGCGGCATTCGAAGCGTTCTTCCGGCTCCATATGCCCGTGCGTTCGTTATACATGGTGAACCTCGTGTTGGGCGTAGTGCTGTTGGTGCTGAAGGTCAAGCGATCGTTGAAACGAGAGGACGGTATGTCGTGAAGAGAGCAATCTTGGCTCTGGCGGATGGGGCGGTTTTTGAAGGGCGCGCATTGGGTTATGAAGGCGAGACCGTCGGGGAAGTGGTGTTCAATACCGCCATGACGGGTTATCAGGAAGTCCTGACCGATCCGTCATACAAGGGTCAGATCATCACGATGACCTGTCCGCATATCGGCAATTATGGGGTGACGCCTGAGGACGTCGAATCGCGGCGCGTGTGGGCTGAGGGCTTCGTCGTCAAAGAGGCCAGTACAGTGACCAGTAACTGGCGGAGCCGCCAGCAGCTCCATGCCTATCTGAAAGCCGCGAAAATCGTTGCGATCGAAGGGCTCGATACGCGCGCGCTCACGAGGCATTTGCGGGAGTACGGCTCCCAACAAGGACTAATCTCTCATATGGAGTCGGACAGCAAGCGGGCCGTCGAGAAGGCCAAGAAGGCGCCGAGTATCATCGGGCGGGACCTTGCCGCAGAAGTGACGTGCCGGAACCGCTATGGCTGGACCGACGGATCGGGCGAATGGCTTCCGTCCCTCGGACAGGAGCGCCCTGTGCCCGGCAGACGATGGAAGGTCGTGGCCTACGATTTCGGCGTGAAACAGAATATTCTCCGCCGGCTTGTCGATGTCGGATGCGATGTGACGGTGGTGCCTGCTTCAACGTCGGCACAAGAAGTTGAGATGCTGAATCCCGACGGGATATTTCTCTCTAACGGGCCGGGCGATCCTGAAGGCGTCCCTTACGCGATGGAGGCGATTCGCCAGTTGATCGGCCGCCGGCCGATTTTCGGGATCTGTTTGGGCCACCAGATTCTCGGGTTGGCGCTTGGACTGAAGACATATAAACTGAAATTCGGGCATCATGGCGCGAATCATCCGGTTATCGATCTGCGGACAAAGAAGGTGGAGATCACCTCCCAGAACCACAACTTTGCCGTGCAGTTGTCCGGCCCCGGCGCCGTGGTGCCGGACAGGCCGCCGGTGGTCGAGACCGGGTTCGGGCGTGTGGCCGTGACGCATGTCAGTCTCAATGACCACTCCATCGAGGGGATGGCCTGTTTGGATCGGCCCGCGTTTTCGGTACAATATCATCCGGAAGCCTCGCCGGGACCTCACGACTCGGCGTATCTGTTCGATGAATTCGTCCAGTTGATGGAGAAGACACATGGGTAGCGTTCAGCGGTTTCTGATGTTGTGGTGTCTGGGTGCCGTGGCGACGATGCAAGCCGGTTGTATTACGGTCAACCTGATCGAGCCGCCCGGACCGGTGAGAGAAACCCAGATCAGCGGCACAGGCGACGCGAAGGTGCTGTTGTTGGATTTGTCCGGTGTCATCGGGTCTCAGGACAAGGACGGGTTGATTTCACAGCCCGGCATGCTGGCGACTTTTAAAGAGGAACTGACACGCGCGTCGAAAGACGAGAAGGTCAAGGCGTTGGTTTTGCGGGTGAATAGTCCGGGCGGTACGGTCACAGCCTCGGACATTCTGTATCACGAACTGAAGGCGTTCAAAACCGCACGCCGAATACCGGTGATCGTGTCGATGATGGATGTGGCCGCCTCCGGAGGTTATTACCTGGCGATGGCAGCCGATTCAATCCTGGTGCATCCCTCGACGGTCACCGGCAGCATTGGAGTGATCATGCTGACCGTCAATGCCAGAGGGCTGTTGGAAAAGGTGGGAGTGGAAGCCAACGCGATCACGTCCGGTCCGCGGAAGGATATGGGATCGCCGTTCCGTGTCATGACGTCGGAGGAAAAGGACATCTTTCAAGGTGTGATCGACTCTTTCTATCAACGGTTTCTGACCGTCGTGCAGGAAGGCCGTCCGAACCTGTCTCTCGACCAGATCAAGAAATTGGCGGACGGCCGCATCTACTCCGGTGAACAGGCGAAGGCCGCGGGCCTGGTCGACGACATCGGTTACCTGGACGAGGCGATCGAGTTGGCGAAGAAAAAGGCCGGAGTGTCGGAAGCGCGCGTTGTCACATATCGCCGGCCGGGCGAGTATCAACACAACATTTACTCGCAGGCGCTGACCGGCGGTGGGCCGGCATGGTCGGGCCTGGCGAACTTCGACCTGATGTCGATGGTGCGGGGCGGGACCCCGCAATTCATGTATCTCTGGATGCCGTAAGCACGATGGCGAGTGTGAATTCAAGATACGGCTCAGCTTGGGGCAGCGCGATCGAGCGGGTTCTATCCGAGCAGATCGGACGGCGTGCGGCGCTGGTGTTGGGAGCCAAAGGGGCGATAAGTCTGTGCGCTGCCGTACGGGCCGGACTGGGGGTGAGTCTTCTCAGCGAGGTCGCCGGTTGTTACAAGGCTCCCGGCACCGCGAGGGATCAGCTGATTTTCTTTTCAGAGGAAAAAGAATTGGCTTTCGGGTTGAGCGCTTACCGCGAGGTGCTCCGTCAGGCTCCGATCAGCAGTAATCCCGAGGCCAACGAATTGGTTCATCGGGTCGGTAATCGCATTGCCCAGGCTGCCAATAAACCCGAGTACCATTGGGAATTTGCCGTCATCGAGGATGACAAGACGATAAATGCTTTTGCATTGCCGGGCGGAAAAGTCGCCGTGTTTACCGGCATCCTCAAACACACCAAGACGGAGGCCGGGTTGGCCACGGTGATGGGCCATGAGGTGGCCCATGCCCTTCAGCGCCACGGCGTGGAGCGGATGAGCCGGAGCATTATCGACCAGATCGCTCAACTCGGAGCGATCGGGGCGGCGGCGGCCGGACACTCCAGCGGTGCGGCGATCCAAGGGGCGTTGGGAGCCTACGGCGTCAACGTCTCGCTTCCGTTCAACCGCCGGCAGGAGTCCGAGGCCGACTATGTCGGCCTGCGCTTGATGGCGAAAGCCGGCTACGATCCCCGTGAAGCCGTGCCGTTCTGGGAGCGCATGAGCGGATGCCCTCGCCAGATGATCGACAAGCTCTGTTTTCGCTCGCAGCACGCCATTCCTGAATTCCTGTCGACCCATCCCTCGGACGTGACACGCATCAATCAACTGGAAGCGTGGTTGCCGGAGGCCTTGAACGACTATCATGGCCCCGGAAACCCGCCGTCCCAGGCGCCGGTCCCGTACAAACCTGTGATCGGTCCGATTCCACCGACCGGTTAGTTTGTCATGCCGAAACGAACGGATATCAAAACGATTCTCTTGATCGGCTCGGGCCCGATCGTCATCGGTCAGGCCTGTGAGTTCGACTACTCCGGTACACAAGCCTGCAAGGCTTTGAAGGAGGAAGGCTACCGGGTCGTGCTCATCAACAGCAATCCTGCCACCATCATGACGGATCCCGAACTGGCCGACCGCACCTATGTAGAGCCCATCACGCTGGATGTGGTCGAGAAAGTCATCGAGAGGGAGCGTCCCGATGCGCTGCTTCCAACGATGGGAGGGCAGACGGCGCTCAACGCGACGATGGGGTTGGTCAAGCGTGGAACGCTCGACAAGTACCATGTCAAACTGATCGGCGCTTCCGCCGAGGCGATTCATAAAGCCGAGGATCGCGATGCTTTCAAGCAAGCCATGCACCGGATCGGCCTCCGCGTACCGGAAAGCGGAACGATTCACAATCGCGACGAAGCGATCCGCATCCTGGAGCGGGTGGGTTTTCCCGCCATCATCCGTCCCTCCTTTACGATGGGAGGAACGGGAGGCAACATTGCCTACAATCGCGAGGAGTTTGAGAAGTTGATCGATTGGGCGTTGGCGATGAGTCCGGTCGGGCAGGTACTGATTGAACAGTCCTTAATCGGATGGAAGGAATATGAACTCGAAGTGATGCGGGACTTGAAGGACAATGTCGTGATCGTCTGCCCTATTGAAAATCTGGACCCCATGGGTGTCCATACGGGAGACAGTATCACTGTCGCACCGGCCATGACCTTGACCGACAAGGAATATCAGCGAATGCGGGATGCCGCGGTTCGGATCATCCGCGAAATCGGGGTCGATACGGGAGGGTCCAATATCCAGTTCGGCATCAATCCCGAGAACGGCGACATGGTGGTCATCGAAATGAACCCGCGTGTGTCGAGGAGTTCCGCTCTCGCTTCCAAGGCCACAGGGTTTCCGATCGCCAAGATCGCCGCGAAACTGGCCGTCGGCCATACGCTGGATGAAATTACGAACGACATTACCGGTGTAACGAAAGCGTCGTTCGAACCGACGATCGATTACGTGGTCGTGAAGATTCCCAGATTTGCGTTCCAAAAATTCAAGGGTGCCGACCCCACCCTGACGACCCAGATGAAGTCGGTCGGTGAGGTCATGGCGATCGGACGGACTTTCAAAGAATCGCTCCATAAGGCCATCCGTTCCCTCGAACTTGACCTCTACGGTCTAAGCTCGCGCCTTGGCATCGATCGTGGGCTTCCCGACGAGTTTGACAGCAAGGGTGCCGTCGATCGCGTCGTCCAATCGCTGCGGACCCCTGTGCCTGAACGAGTCTGGCATGTGGCAGATGCCATGCGCCTAGGGTTCTCGAACGAGGAATTGTTCGGTCTGACGAAGATCGATCCGTGGTTCCTGGAACAGATTCGGGATCTCGTTCGGTTCGAAACCCGGTTGATCGAAAGCGGCAATAGAATTGCCGGCCAGGACGAGGCCTTGCTGTGGGAGGCGAAAGAACTCGGATTTTCCGATGAACGGATCGCCCAGCTGACCGGCGTAACGGTTCCTATGGTTCGGAAGAAACGCACCGGTTCCACCGCACCGGGGCGGGCGATCTACAAACGAGTGGACACCTGCGCCGCCGAATTCGAAGCCCATACCCCGTACCTCTATTCGACGTACGGCATCGAATGCGAGGCCCGCCCGACGGATAGGAAAAAAGTCATTATCCTCGGCGGCGGGCCGAACCGGATCGGGCAGGGGATCGAATTCGACTACTGCTGCGTTCATGCGGCCATGGCGCTCAGGGAGGAAGGCATCGAGACGATCATGGTCAACTGCAATCCGGAAACGGTGAGCACGGACTATGATACATCGGATCGGTTGTATTTCGAGCCCTTGACGGAAGAAGACGTTCTGAACATCGTGCAGCGTGAAAAACCGCTCGGTGTCGTCCTGCAATTCGGAGGACAGACTCCGTTGAAATTGGCGCTGCCGCTGTCGAAAGCCGGCGTCAAGATTCTCGGGACCAGTCCCGACGCGATTGATCGCGCTGAAGACCGAGAACGATTCCGTGACCTCCTGAACAAACTCGGATTGAAGCAGGCTGAGAGCGGGATGGCTCGGTCCGTCGACGAGGCGGTCAAAATTGCCTCGACGATCAGCTATCCCGTCATGGTAAGGCCTTCCTACGTCCTGGGAGGACGATCGATGCAGATCGTCTATGACGAAGCCGGGCTGCTCTCTTATATGGGATCGGCGGTCAAGGCTTCCCCTAAGCATCCCGTCTTGATCGACAAGTATCTGTCCGATGCGATCGAAGTGGATGCCGACGCGATTTCAGACGGCACGCGCGTCGTCGTAGCCGGAATCATGGAGCACATTGAAGAAGCGGGCGTTCACTCAGGAGATTCCGGCTGCTCCCTCCCGCCTTATTCGCTCGCCCAAGAAACCGTCGACGAAATCAGGCGCCAGATGACGGCCTTGGCGTTGGAACTGGGCGTGATCGGACTCATGAACGCGCAATTCGCCATCAAAGACCATGCCGTTTACGTTTTGGAGGTCAATCCGCGGGGATCTCGCACGGTACCGTTCGTCAGCAAAGCTATCGGCGTGCCGTTGGCAAAATTGGCCATGAAAACCATGGTCGGAAAGAGCCTCCAAGATCTCGGATTTACCCGGGCCAGGAACCCGGCGCATCTTTCCGTTAAGGAGTCGGTCTTTCCGTTCAACAAGTTTCCGGGGGTCGACGTGCTGCTCGGACCGGAAATGAAGTCGACAGGGGAAGTCATGGGCATTGATTCGGACTTCGGATGGGCTTTTGCCAAGTCTCAAGCCGGTGCCGGTGCGGCGTTGCCCAGAGCGGGAACGGCGTTTATCAGCGTGAAGGAAAGCGACCGTATGGCTGCGCTCGACGTAGCCAGGAGATTGCACAAGCTAGGGTTTTTAATTCAAGGAACAAGCGGTACAGCGGCGTATCTGCGGGAACAGGGACTCGACGTAAAGACGGTTCACAAGGTGACGGAAGGGCGCCCCCACATCGTCGACCATATCAAGAATGGCGAGATCGCGCTCGTGGTGAACACGGTCAAGACGGCCTCGGCGCATACGGATTCCCTATCGATACGACGCGAAGCGCTCAACAAAGGTCTGGCCTACTACACGACGATGCGAGGGGCCAGAGCGGCGGTGATGGGAATCGAAGCCACGCTCAAGAAGGAGCTTTCTATTAGGACGTTGCAGGAATATCACGCGTAGCAGTAGAAGGACTATCGCCATGCCGACGCCGATTACCAAGAAGGGCTATGAGGCGCTGAAAGCCGAACTCGACCGTCTCCGAAAGGTGGAACGGCCGCAGGTCATCGAAGCGATCGCGGAAGCACGCGCTCACGGCGATCTAAGCGAGAACGCCGAGTACGATGCGGCGAAGGAGCGCCAAGGTTTTATCGAATCGCGCATCGCCGAGCTTGAAAGTAAACTGGCGGATGCCCGCGTCATCGAAATATCGGGACGGACTTCGGATACCGTCGTCTTCGGGGCGACGGTGCTCGTGATCGAACAGGAGACCCAATCCAAGCGGCAGTACACGTTGGTCGGTCAAGACGAGGCGGACATGAAGTTCAACCGTATTTCCATTCAATCTCCGGTCGGTAAGGCGCTGATCGGCAAGCGCGTCGGCGATTTTGTGGAGGTCAAGACGCCGGCCAAGATGGTGGAGTACGAAGTGATGGAGATCCGGTTCGAGGAATTCTAGCGTGCCGCACCCCCTCGGGCTCATCACCCTCCTGACCGATTTTGGCGATGAAGACTGGTTTGTGGCATCGATGAAGGGGGTCATCCTGGCCATCAATCCCCAAGCGACGATCGTCGATCTCAGCCATCGCGTTCCGCCTCATGGCGTGAAAAACGGCGCCTACGTGCTCAAGTCCTGCTATCGGAGCTTTCCGCCAGGGACCGTGCACGTTGCCGTCGTCGATCCAGGCGTCGGTGGCGTGAGGAGACCGATTCTCGTCAAGACGGATTTGTACTACTTCCTGGCGCCGGACAATGGGTTGTTGAGCTATGTTCTGGCCGAAGGACAGAATGTTGAAGTCCGAATTCTCGAAAACAAACAGTACGGACTGGAATCGGAAGGGAGGACCTTCGGCGGACGCGACGTGTTCGCCCCGGCTGCGGCCTGGCTGACAACGCAGCGGCCGGTTGCGTCGTTCGGTCGCGCGATCGAGGATCCTTTTGTATTTGACATTCGAACGCCTCGCTGGGAACAGCAAAGACTGGTAGGAGAAGTGGTGTATGTCGATCATTTCGGGAATCTGATCACGAACTTCGCGCAAGGGCATCTACACGAAGTCCAGGAGGTGACAAAACGCCCCCGTCCTTCGGTGTGCATTGGCGATCATGTGACTGAAGGACTGGTCGAAAGTTACGAGGAGGGGAGCGGCGACTCCCTTCGCGCCTTGATCAACAGTAACGGATGGCTGGAGATCTTTATTAAGGAGGCCAGCGCGGCTTCTCGCCTCAACATAGGTTGCGGAGAACCGGTCAGGCTGTCGTAGGCGGCAGAGAGAGGAAGCGTCAGGCGGAGAATCAGAGTGATGCGAGGACGATCTTGACCAGTCCGGAAATGTCTTCCGTGTCCGCGGCTGGAGTCACGTGGTTGGTCATCCTGTTATATCCTGCCTCCAGCGAAATAAGCGTCGCCCATCCACCGGTTTGCTGAAGATCCCAGGCGAACACCCCCTTGCCGCCGAGGTTTTCCGTATCGATCAGCCCGTCGCTCGACTTGGTCCCGGTATAGTTGCCCACCGCACTGATAAGAAGCCGTCGGCTTTGCTTGTAGTGCATGGTCAGGGAGGCAGAGGGAGTATCGATACGGACTCCGGACCAATCCTGCTGTTCTGAGCGATAGACCAGGGTCGGCGTGATCGTCAAAGTATTAAACGGGCGGAATAGCGCCGTCAGCATCTGCATCTTGACGGAATTTTCAGCTCCATTTCTCGTCAGGTCGCTCCCTAAGATATAACTGGATGCCAAACGCGCCGTCCAATTGGCGGCATTGTAAGCGAGGGCGGCTTCCAGCGTATGGTTTTCGGCGCGTTGCGGCGTCACACCCAGCGGATCACGCGTACTGCTGAGAGAGTTCTTTGAATAGCTGAGCGCCAGATTCGGCCACTCCGGCTTGTTCCATGTCATGCCGACTCGCCCATAGGTTTGCTCCATCCGGGAGCGGGAAGTATCACCGGCCGTGTTGTTCCACTGCTGTCCGAACGACGTCCGTAGCGCAGTGAAGCCGTTGCGCCACTCTCCCCAGGCTTCACGTAGAGCGAGATCCGGCGCGTTATAGAAGGCCTGTCCTGCCTGGCGATACGTCATGCCGTACTTCACGCTGCCCGAAGTTCCTGTTAATCCAACCCGCATCATCCTGCTGCGGTCATCGTTGCGGGCGTCTCCTGGGATCCTTGTTCTGAGCGAATCGGACCAACCCTGATTCGACGCCACCTCCGTTTCCGTAACAAGACTGCCTTTCAGCCAAGCCGTTGAGGCGAGCAGGCCGTGAGTCCGAGGGCGATCGGTTTCAGATATTAGGTCGCGGAGTCGAGGTGACGCCACAGGCAGGGCGAAGAAGGTCGGCGTGAGAGTCAACTTGTAGATAGAATCGGCAGATTGGGTCGAGTTGGATGGCAGTAGTTGATCGGAGAGGATAGGAGGCCAGTGCTGTATGGGTTGGTCGGACACTTGCCCGTGAGCGGCTCCCAGGAAAGCCGGGAGGAGCATTGCGCAGAAGGCCAGAGTTCGGGTCAAGAGCCTTTGCATGGCCGACATCTATTGCACAGTTCATGATCGTCCAACACATAAGGAAGTCTATCACTTCAACAATTGCCTCATAAGTTATCGAAATAATGGAAGAAAGTATTTTACCGTGAAGGCTTTCTCCCTCAAGAAATAATTCCGCCTGGTACGGCGGGACTTGTGCGGATTACGTTACAGCTGTGTCGTCGTCGCCTTCTCAATCGAACAGGCCAGAATTGAGACCATCTTTGAGAGAAGATTCACGTTCGTTGTGAGAGGGGGCATGAGGACGAGGATATGACCGAGAGGACGGAGGAGCAGACCCCGCTTGCGCGCTTCCAGCGCCACGCGGTTCCCGATGCGTGATTCCAACGGGAAGGGGATACGGGAGCGGCGATCTTGAACCAACTCGATGCCCGCCATGAAGCCTGACTGGCGGATATCTCCCACATGGGGAAGGTGCCGCAGGCTGCGCAGCAGGCGAGTCATCGCCCGGATCTTCGGCTGTAACCGAGCCAGTGTGTTCTCTTTGCGAAAGATGTTCAGATTGGCGAGCGCGGCGGCGCATCCAAGCGGATTGCCGGTGTAGCTGTGGCCGTGAAAGAAGGTCTTGAATTCGTCATAGCTCCCTAGGAAAGCCTCGTAGATCTCATCTGTTGTAAGGGTCGCGGCCATCGGCATGTATCCACCGGTCAGTCCCTTGCTGATCGCCATTAGATCGGGCGTGACGTTCTCATGCTGGCACGCGAACATCTTTCCGGTCCTGCCGAATCCCGTCGCAACCTCATCCGCAATCAGGAGCACGTTGTATTGGGAGCAGAGCGCTCTGATGCGCGTCAGGTAGCCGGGCGGAGACGTAATCATGCCGGCGGCAGCTTGCACAAGCGGTTCGATGATCAGACCAGCCAGGTCGCGGTGGCGAGCTTTCAAGATTTCTTCGATCGGCGTGATGCAGGCATAGTCGCAACCGGGAAACTCCCTATTAAGGGGGCACCGGTAACAATATGGAGGCGCGGCATCGAAGGTCGGGAAGAGCAAGGGCTTGAATCGGGAGTGGAACAGTTCGATGTTTCCGACGCTGACAGCCCCGATCGTATCGCCGTGATAGGCAAGCTTCAGGTGAAGAAAAGTGTTCTTCGGCCCGGCCGAGGGCGTCCGTTGCTGCCAGTATTGGACGGCCATTTTCAATGCGATTTCCACCGCCGTGGACCCGTCGTCGGAGTAGAAGACCCGCGAAAGTCCTTTCGGCGCGATGCGGACCAGTTCCCTGGCCAAGCGAATAGCCGGAGGATTTGAAAGACCGAGCAACGTTGAATGTGCGATGCGACCGAGCTGTCGTTTCACGGCTCGATCAAGCGTCGGGTGCTGATGGCCGTGCACGTTCACCCAAATCGATGAGGTGCCGTCAAGGTATCGCTTGCCGGCCGTGTCATAGAGATAGGCTCCCTTTCCCCGCTCGATAATGAGGGGGGCTTGCTCTTCCCATTCTTTCATCTGGGTGAAGGGATGCCAGAGGTATTTCCGGTCCCAGTCAGCCAATTGCGTGGTTTCGGTTCGCGTCGGCATGGTGGAGGGAAAGTGCGACCGCCAAGAACGTTTGGTGGCTCAACGGAGGCGTACCGTTCGTGCGCGAGCGGGATTATACGGGGGGG
>JBBILH010000090.1:0-13315 GCA_037445005.1 Nitrospira sp. | reverse complement strand
GGGTCATGTAGTGGAGATCTCGGTGTTTAGTGGTCACCGTCTCTTGCGCGAGGCGGCTTTCGGCTTGGCGGACTTGCGCGAAGTCTTCGCCGCGGCCCTGCTTGTCCGGCGCTGAGCCAAGGCCGCATGCGCGGCCGCCAATCGGGCGATGGCGACGCGGTACGGCGAACAACTGACGTAATCCAGGCCTATGTCGTGGCAGAACTCCACCGAACTCGGATCACCTCCGTGTTCGCCGCAGATGCCCAGCTTGATGCCGGGTCTGGACCGGCGCCCGGCGGCGATTGCCTGTTGCATCAGTGAACCGACGCCCTCCCGGTCGAGCACGGCGAATGGATCCGTATCCATGATGTTGACGGTTTTGTAGTGGTCGATGAATTTGGCGGCATCGTCGCGGGAAAACCCGAACGTGGTTTGCGTAAGATCGTTGGTGCCGAACGAAAAAAACTCCGCCTCGGTGGCGATCCGGTCCGCGGTGACGGCGGCCCGCGGCAGCTCGATCATCGTTCCGACCAGATAGGTAAGCTTGACGTTGTACCGCTTCATCGTTTCCTGGGCCGCTTCGCGGACAAGTTCTTTCTGCGACTTCATTTCCGAGACCATGCCGACCAGCGGGATCATGATCTCGGGCACAATCTTCTTGCCTTCCTTCGCCAGTTCGCAGGCTGCTTCCATGATCGCGCGCGCCTGCATGCGGGTGATCTCCGGCATCGTGATGCCCAACCGGCACCCGCGCAATCCGAGCATCGGGTTGAACTCGTGCAGCTCCTCGACTCGGGCCAGCAGGCGGCGCTTTTCCTCCAACTTGGCCCCGTCATTGCCCGTCAACTCGAGCTGCGCGATCTCGACCATCAACTCCTCCCGCTTGGGCAGAAATTCATGGAGGGGCGGATCGAGCAGCCGAATGGTCACCGGAAATCCCTGCATCTCCCGATAGAGGCCGATGAAATCCTGTCTCTGGAGCGGCAAAAGCTGATCGAGATACTTTTCCCGCTCTTCTTTCGTTCGGGCCAGAATCATCTTCTGCATGATCGGAATACGGTCTTCCGCAAAGAACATGTGCTCGGTCCTGCAGAGCCCGATGCCCTCGGCGCCGAATCCCCGCGCAATATGAGCCTGCTCGGGAACGTCCGCATTCGCCCGGACCCGCAGTCTCCGGAAGCCGTCCGCCCATGAAAGAATCGTGGCGAAGCGCTGATACTTTTCGGAGTTCTTCGGGTTGAGCTTGCCTTGGATCACTTGGATGATCTCGGACTCGACCACCGGAATGTCGCCTTCGTAGACGTTGCCGGTCGAACCGTTGATGGACAGATAGTCTCCTTCACGGAAAGTCTTGGCGCCGATCCTCACCGTTTGGCTGTCCAGCACTTCCACCGCTTCGCAGCCGGCCACGCAGACCTTACCCATTTGGCGCGCCACCACCGCCGCATGCGACGTCATGCCGCCCCGCGCCGTCAGAAATCCCGCCGCCGCGTTCATACCGTGAATGTCGTCGGGGCTGGTCTCCTGCCTCACAAGAACGACGCGATTACCCGCCGACTTCATATCGACGGCGCGATCCGGCGTGAGCGCGATCTTTCCGGCCGCGGCCCCCGGACCGGCCGGCAGGCCCTTGCCGAGCGGATTCGCCTTGGATTCCTCCTTCGAGTCGAAGATCGGATAGAGATACTGCGCCAACTGGTCGGGTCCGATCCGCTCCACCGCTTCCTCTTTGGAGATCAATCCTTCTTTCACCATGTCCACGGCGATCTTCACCGCCGCGATCCCGGTCCGCTTGCCGACACGGGTTTGCAGCATGTAGAGTTTGCCTTCCTGGATCGTAAACTCCAGGTCGAGCATGTCGCGATAGTGCTTCTCCAACTTCTTGTACGTGTGTTCGAGGTCTTTGTACGCATCCGGCACGTTCTTCGCCAGAGCGCTGACCGGAAGCGGTGTCCGGATTCCCGCCACCACATCCTCTCCTTGGGCGTTCATCAGGCATTCGCCGAAGAAGGCATGGTCGCCCGAACTCGGGCTTCTGGTGAACGCGACGCCGGTCCCGCTGGTCTCGCCCATGTTTCCGAACACCATCGCCACGACGTTGACCGCCGTGCCCCAGGAATCCGGAATACCGTAGAGCCGGCGATACGTGATCGCACGGGCGCCGAACCACGATGAGAACACCGCGTTGATCGCCATGCGCAATTGATCGAGCGGCTCGTCCGGGAAATCCTTCTTTGTCTCCTCCTTGACCAGCGCTTTGAAGCTGGCGACCAGTTCCCGCAAGTGACGGGCGTCGAGGTGGGTTTCATGCGCCACGCCGACCTCGGTTTTCTTATGCTTCAGGATCGCTTCAAAGTGTTCACGCGGCACCCCCATGACGATGCTGCCGAACATCGAGACGAACCGGCGATAGCTGTCCTGGGCGAACCTGTCGTTGCGGGTTTTCGCCGCCAATCCCTCGACGGTTTTCGTCGTCAGGCCGACGTTCAACACGGTATCCATCATGCCGGGCATAGACGCCCGCGCGCCGGACCGAACCGATACCAGCAGCGGACGCTCGGGGTCGCCGAATCCCATCCCCATCGACCGCTCGACCCGCTTGAGCGCCTGCAATGCCGCTTCCCACATGCCTGAGGGATACTTCTTCCCGAGCTTGTAGTATTCGACGCAGGCCTCGGTGGAGATCGTGAAACCGGGCGGCACGGAGATTCCCAGATTCGTCATCTCGGCCAGACCGGCGCCCTTCCCGCCGAGCAGTTCCTTCATGTTGGAGGTGCCTTCGGCCTTCCCGTCACCGAAGTAGTAGACGTATTTCTTTGCCACGGATACCCTCTCCTTCTGGTCCACGCTCAGTGGAGACCAATCGAACCGTGCGCTTCGGCCAACTCGAGGCGCATTCTATAGCGGGCAACAAGACGATGCCTCAGCCACATTCCAATCGACAGTACCGCTCCGACGAAAAGCGCGAGCGCCAACAATCGAAAATCCGCTCGAATTTTCCTGTCGAAGTAATATTGCCCGTCCGAACCCTGCCGGACCTTGATATCCTTGGCAAGCTGATGCGGTACGCCGGAGGGATCGGCTAGGTTGATCCACTCCGAACAAACCCGCACCGGATCAGGCGCTCCACTGATTCGCTGCCAGGTCATTCGTAGACAAACATCTTGCTTGGAGTCGAACAGGTCGGGAGACTTCATCAACTCGTCCAGATTGACGCCGCTCACCCATACCCCGAACAATAAGATGCAGTTGCAGAGGATGATCATTCCCGCCGTCACCAACTTGGCAAAACGACGAACCTTGACGGCCCGCAACTCGTCAGCGCCTGGTCCGGAAGAAGCGTTCATGCGTTGCCTCTTCAGCGTCTCTTTCCGACAGGGGACCGGATCGTCTCCTATGGGGCACGTTGAACAACCACCGCTTTATCGCGGGGGTTCCCGTATGCACGGGAGACCGCCGGTCCCTTTACATTAACCTCCTTGTACCACAATCCTCGAAAAGTCGGCGAATGACTTAAAGAAATCCTCCGTATCTTTCAAGAGGGACAACCGGTTGCTCCTGAGCGGGGGATTCTCCGTATTGACCATGACGGCATTGAAAAAACCGTCGATGGACGGCTTGAGCCGCACCAACGAGTCCAACGCCTTTTCGTACTGTCCTTTCGCCATGAACTGAACGAAATCCTTGCGGCGGCTCTCCAGCTGCGCGTGCAACTCGGACTCAGCCGCTTCCTGAAAATGCGAGGGGTCCACCGGTTTACGGTCCCATCGTTCCTTTTCGACGATCCGCGAGGCCCGCTTGAACCCGACGATCAAGGGATCGAACTCAGGCATCGCCGTTACGGTTTGCAACGCTTTCATCTTTGACAGGAGATCGACGAGATCGATCATTGAGACGGAGGCCGAGCGCAGCACCGCCTCCATCACATCCTCCCGCAATCCATGCACGGTCTTGCCGTAGTGGCGGACCCGGTCGAACAAGAACTCCATGATCCGCTTCCTCCCGTGGACCTCAGCATCCGGAACCCCCTTGAATCCCTGTTCGGCCACGGCCGAGCGCGCCAGTTCGATGACCGGTCCCAGATCCACGCGGAGCTGTCCTTCCAGAATGATCCGCACGATGGCCGTCGCATGACGACGCAGCGCGAACGGATCCTCCGAGCCGGTCGGAACCATCCCGACGTGGAAAAATGCGGCGATGGAGTCGAACCGGTCCGAAAGCGAGAGAATCTGCCCAGGCAACGAGGCCGGCAACTCCCCTTCGAGCGCCCGAGGCAGATACTGTTCCCGGATGGCTTGTCCGACCGCCTCAGACTCCCCGTCGTGTTTGGCGTACTCGCCGCCCATGACGCCCTGCAGTTCCGGAAATTCCCCGACGATGCCGGTGAGCAGATCGGCCTTGCACAACGCGGCCGCACGGTCGCACGCCTGCCGTACGTCGTCTCTTCCGCTCAGCAACGCGGCAATGCCCCCGGCCAACTTCCTGACCCGTTCCTGTTTCTGCGCCATCGTGCCGAGCTTCTGATGAAAGGTAACGCCTGCGAGCTTCTTGACACGCTCTTCCAGCCTGACCTTCCGGTCTTCGTCGAAAAAAAACTTGGCGTCGGCAAGACGGGCGGCGAGCACTCGTTCGTTGCCGGCCCTGATCAACGACATGTCTTTCGGCTGCGAGTTCGCCACGGCGATAAAATGCGCCGCCAACCGCCCGGTCTTCTTATCGCGCACCGAGAAGAAACCCTGATGCTCTTTCATCGAGGTCATGAGGATTTCCGACGGCACGGCGAGGTACTCAGGCTTGAAATTCCCCATCACCGCGCAGGGCCATTCCGTCGTATACACCGCCTGATCGAGCAGCGCATCGTCGGCATTTAAGCCGACCCCGGCCTTCCCGCACAATCGGTGAAGCTGATCCTGAATGTACTGCCGACGCCGTTCAGGATCGACGACGACGCCGGCCCGTTCGAGCGCTCGGCAATAGGAGGCGAAATCTCCGACGGCAATCGGCTTCCCGCCGCCGATTACACGATGGCCGAACGTGCGGTCGCCCGCTTTGATCGCGGCGATCTCCACCGGCACGATCCGCCCTGCGTACAAGGCCAGAAGCCAACGAACCGGCCGCGCAAAGCGCACACCGGCTTCGTTCCATTTCATCGCTTTAGGGAACGACAGCCTGGCGACGATTTGAGGGAGCATGTCCCGTAGCACGGCATCCGTCGAGCGTCCCGCATCTTCCTTCACGGCGAACATGTATTCGCCCTTCGATGTCTGCCGAACCTGCAATTCTTCAACCGCCACTCCCTGACCGGTTGCGAAACCCAGGGCGGCCTTGGTCGGTGCGCCGGATTGATCGAACGCGACCGATCTTGACGGCCCCATCGCCTCTTTGACGACCGTCGCCTGATGCGCGGCAAGTCCATCAACCACCAGCACCAATCGACGTGGAGTGCCCAACGTCCTGATGCCCCCGTAGGTCAGCCTGGCGTCACCCAACAAGGCTTCCGCGTGGACCTTGAGCGAGGCGGCTGCCGGCGCGATGAACTTGTAGGGAAGCTCCTCCGTGCCTATTTCCAGCAGCAATTGGGCATGTCCTGCGGGCGGCGGACGCTTGTTCACGGCTTTCTTTTTTGCGGAAACGCGTTTCATGACCGTTTATCGACGGCCGGTTCGAGCCCGGCTCGTGGTCTTGGCTGCTTGGCGTTCGAGCAAGGGATGGCCCATGGACGCTCGCTCTTCGATGTACCGTTCGGCGCACCGGCGGGCCAGCGCCCGGACACGGGCAATGTAGCCGGTTCGCTCGGCTACACTGATCGCCCCGCGGGCGTCCAGGAGGTTGAACACGTGCGAGGACTTGATGCAATAGTCGTAGGCCGGCAGCGTGAGACGCTTATCGGTCTGCGCCAGGAGCCGCTTGCTTTCCGCTTCGTAGGATTGAAACGCCTGCATCAGCATCGCGACGTCCCCTTCTTCGAAGTTGTAGCGGGAAAACTGCACTTCGGCTTCGTGGTGGACATCCCCGTACGTGATCCGGTCGGTCCAGGCCAAATCGAACACGTTGTTCACCTGCTGGAGATACATGGCGATTCGCTCGGTCCCATACGTGATCTCCCCCGTAATCGGGGCGAGTTCGATTCCGCCGATCTCTTGAAAGTACGTGAACTGGGTGATCTCCATTCCGTCCAACCGCACTTCCCATCCAAGCCCCCAGGCTCCCAGGGTCGGAGACTCCCAGTCGTCCTGGATAAAACGGATGTCGTGTAGCTTGGGATTGATGCCCAATCTGGCCAGGCTCTCCAGATAGAGTTCCTGGATATCGTCCGGCGCGGGTTTCAATACCACTTGGTATTGATAGTAGTGCTGCATCCGGTTGGGATTTTCGCCGTAACGCCCGTCCGTCGGACGCCGACAGGCCTGAGGGTAAGCGGCACGCCAAGGTTCGGGACCGAGCGAGCGGAGAAAGGTGGCCGGATGAAACGTTCCCGCCCCCATTTCCACATCATAAGGTTGCTGAATGACGCAACCCTGATCGGCCCAAAACCGGTGCAATGTCAGGATGAGTTCCTGGAAGGTCACGAACAATCCAGCCGTGGTTCGGCAACTCGAGAACTAATTATAAAAAGGAGTCAGAAGCTACCAGGATTGCGTAGGACCTGTCAACAAAGGCCCTCTTAGATCAAGGAGTTGCATCGAGTCATGCAATACGGTGAGATAGGCACCTTCTGATTTGCTCGAGCATCGGCTGAGATGGAGCCACTTGACGGACTCCGCCCTGTTCCTCTAATGTCAGAATTCTTGATTAACTCAGTCGATTTATTGCTCTGTCCGATGAAACTTTCCAAGAAAAGCGAGTATGGCCTTCGGGCTCTTCTGGAACTGACGCTGGCCCACGAAAAATCCACGCTGCAGCGCCATGACATTGCGGAACGCCAGCGCATCCCCGTCGAGTTCTTGGAACAGATTCTTCTCGCCCTTAAGCGTGCCGGTCTCCTGTCCAGTCGGCGCGGCATGAAAGGCGGCTACACGCTCATCAAATCCCCGGACGAAATTACGCTCGGACAGGTCATCCGCATTCTCGACGGCCCGTTGGCGCCGATCGGCTGCGTCAGCAAGACAGCCTACCAAAAGTGCAGTGATTGCCCTTATGCCGACAAGAACCCGTGTCCTGTTCAACAGGTCATGGGCACTGTTCGTGATGCGATCGCCGGAATACTCGACCATTATACGCTGGCCGATTTTGCCTCCGGTCGCTCGAACCTGCATTAATCATGATCGCTTCCACCGCCATCGCGGCACCGGTGAGCACCGTGTCGTTCGTTCTTCGAGAAGCTAGGGACGGTGAACAGTGCCGAACCGTGAAACGCACGGGAAGCGCGCCGGTATCATGTTTCAAGTTCCGCGTTTGCAGACCACATGAAGCATGAAACATGAGAATGCATTTTCCCGGACATGAAACTTGGAACCTGAAACTTGAAACATGCAGGCGATTTCTCGACGAAACGTCATGATTAGTGCGGCTGAAGGAGGAGCATGGACCAAGTCGTTCTAGTGCTCATTACTTTCGTCGCCGCTACGGTCAACGGCGCCTTGGGATACGGGTTTTCTTCCATCACCGTCCCTGTGGCGCTCCTCTTCTATACGAATCGAATCCTGAATCCCGCTTTGGTGCTCATCGAGTTGGTGATCAACGGATACGTGTTGTTTCTCAACCGCCGGAGCATCCCGAACATCTGGTGGCGTGTCGTCCCGATTTTGATCGGTCTTGCGATCGGCGTGGCGATCGGCAGCTATATCCTCTCGCTCGTTCACCCGGCGTGGGTGAAGTTCGTCACATACTTTTTCCTCCTGCCGTTGATCCTCCTCCAAGCCGCAGGGATCAGAAAACCGATTCAAGCGGAGAAGGCCATCGCCGTTCCCTTCGGCATGGGCATCGGCACGTTGTACTCGGTGACGACCATCTCCGGACCGCCGTTGGCCCTCTTGTTCAACAACCAAGGCTATGCCAAACAGGATTTCCGCGCCGCGCTCGGCGTCATCCGCGTCGCCGAATCCTGCTTGACCGCCGTGGCCTACGGAATCATCGGATTCTATAGCGCCGGCAGCATCGAGATTCTGCCCTATATCATCCCGAGCGTTGTGCTTGGGATCCCTCTCGGCACCTACTTGATCCGCTGGATGGACCCGGAAACCTTCCGGCGCATCTGTATGGCCTTCGATGCGCTCGTCGTCGCCTTCGGTCTTTCACGAGTTCTCGTCGAACTCGACCTGGCGACCGCCATCACGACGTACAGCATCTTGACGATCGTTCTCGTCTTAAACGGCTACCTGTTGTTTCGCTATTTCAGGGAACGGACGGTTCCGTAAGGAAACAAACCGGACGAAGCCGTCCGGACCCCCGATGACACCGATCGGTCGGCGGCTACTTTACGGTGATCGTCACGACGGATTCCGCGGCCAGCGTCTTGTGCTCGTCCGTCGCTGCCACGACTTTGATCTCGTGCGGTCCGGCCGGCAAGTCGGTAAAGGTGCCTTTGAAGCCCTTCTGATACTTCCCGTCCAAGAACACATGGGCATGGTGGGCTTTCGCCCCCTTGGCCAGCTCGTACTTTACCTCAACCGACGCGCCATCGACCGTAGCTCCGTGCGACGGCGAAATGATGGTGATCTTGCTGCCGTCGTCTTCCCCGGCATGCGCATGCATCGACGGCACAACGAGTCCCATAAGCCCCAGCGCCATACAACCCAACCAGTTCCGCCTCATTGTCTCCCTCCTTCATGATCAAGGGTCCTTATCCGGACACCCGACGCTCCCCGTCTCTTCCTACCCAATTCGCGCCGGCCCCGTCAAACGCGCAAGACATCTCACGCTTTGCTTGCCCGTTCAACTACGATCGGGAAGACTATCCGCCGGTTCCTCAGGCAGCGCATCCTTATCCCTACACTCCTTCACATGCCACATAACCCCATACGTTCAATAGACTACATAAGTACTTATATTCCCGACTATTTGTCTTGCTATTTCACGAGGCATCTGGTTTGCTGTGCCCCCTTTCTCGCAACTCTGAATAGGCCCACAATTCATTCTTACGAGGAGAGCCGTTTCACATGCACCAGAATAAATCTAGTCGCCTGCTTCGTCGCCCGACCACCAAGTGTCTTGGAATGCGCACCCGCCGCCCGCTAGCATTTTCCCTCGCCTTTCTCCTCCTTTCACTTGGCGGATGCGGGGGGGGTGGTGAGGAGCTGCCTGCGAACTCCCCTACCGTGACGACCTCGACGGACGCCGCCACGGGAGCGGTAACTGTCTCCCTCGGTTGGCAGCAGGTTTCTGACTCGACCGTCCTCGGATATGTCGTCCACTACGGACCATCGTCGCCCAACTCAGATGGTTCCTGCATCTATGACCACGCGGAGTTCTTCTCTTCGAACGAAGGCACGATCGGGAATCTTTCCCGCGGCACCAGATACTTTTTCGCCGTGAGCGCCTATAACGGCCTTGAAGGGCCTTGCTCAGGGGAAATCTCCACCGTCATTCCGTCATGACCCACACTGTGACGCCCTCGCGTATGCGGGGGCGCACCGATTCATTGACTCCCCCACCTCCGGTTTGCTAGCCTCAAGCCCCGCCGCGTTGCTGCCGATAGAGAGACGAGGTAAAACCGGCAGCAGTCCAGGCTTCCATGCCGAAAGGAGTTCCGATGGCCAGCGCAACGGTTCCGTCCGAGTTGCTCACCGAGCTGCAGAATAAAGCCGCACATCTCCGCATCGAGAGCGTCCGAGCCACCAGCGAGGCCGGCAGCGGACATCCCTCGAGCTGCTGTTCCGCCGCCGACATCGTCGCCACGCTGTTTTTCTCCGTCATGCGGTACGATCCGAAGAATCCCAAAGCTCCCAACAGCGACCGGTTCGTCCTGTCAAAAGGCCACGCGGCGCCCCTGCTCTATGCGGCCTGGGCCGAAGCGGGCCTGTTTCCCAAGAGCGATCTTCTCAAACTGAGAACCCTGACCTCCGATCTCGAAGGCCACCCCACGCCGCGGCTTTCTTTCGTCGACATGGCGACGGGTTCGCTGGGACAGGGCCTGCCGGTCGGCATCGGCATCGCATTGAATGCCAAGTATGTCGATAAGCTCGATCATCGGACTTACGTGCTCATGGGAGACGGCGAATCCGTCGAAGGCTCGGTCTGGGAAGCCGCGGAACTCGCCCGCCATCACAAGCTGGACAACCTCTGCGCCATCGTCGACGTGAACCGATTGGGACAGAGCGACCCGACGATGCTGCAGCACGATATGGAAGCCTATCGAGCCAGATGGTCCGGATTCGGTTGGAACGCGATCGTGGTCGACGGGCACGATATCAACTCCCTCGTCAATGCCTTTGCCGATGCCGCCGCCGCTAAAGGGAAGCCGTCGGTTCTTCTCGCCAAGACGTTCAAAGGCAAGGGCATCTCGTTCATGGAAAACCATCCCAGCTGGCACGGCAAACCGGTGTCAAAGGGCGAGGAAACGCAGAAGGCGATCGAGGAATTGTCGAAGCAGCTCAAACCAAACGGGACACCGATCTCCATCAAGAAACCATCGACGCCCGGCCCCAAACCGGCGACCGCGGTCGCCATGGCTCCTCCGCCCTACAAGATCGGAGAATCCGCGGCCGCGCGGGAAGCCTTCGGGGTGGCCCTCGAAGCGCTGGGAAACGCCAATCCATCGGTCGTTGGGCTGGACGCCGACGTCAAGAACTCCACCTACACGGATAAGTTCGGCAAGAAATATCCTGACAGATTTTTCGAGAATTTCATCGCCGAGCAGAACATGCTCGGCGCGGCGGCCGGTCTCGCCGCGTGCGGGAAAATTCCGTTCGTCGCCACGTTCGCCGCATTCTTCACCCGCGCCTACGACTTCATCCGCATGGCCGCCATCAGCGGATCAAACATCAAGCTGGTGGGCACCCACGTCGGTGTGAGCATCGGGGAAGACGGTCCTTCGCAAATGGGACTGGAGGACATCGCCATGATGGCGGCGCAGCCCGGTGTCACCGTGTTGTATCCGTCCGACGGCACCAGCACGTACCGACTCACCGAAGCGGCCGCGAATCACAAAGGCATGGTTTACCTGCGCGCCGGACGGCCGAAGTCTCCCGTATTGTACGGGCCCGACGAGGAGTTTCACGTCGGCGGCTCGAAAGTCATCCGCCAGAGCCCGTCGGATGCGTTGACGATCGTGGCGGCCGGCGTGACCCTCTTCGAGGCGTTGAAAGCCCACGATCAGTTGAAAGCCGCCGGCATCTCGGTCCGCGTGCTCGACCTCTACAGCATCGTGCCCATCGATCGCACGACGCTGCTCGACAGCGCCAGGGCCACGCAGGGCCGCCTGCTGACCGTCGAGGACCACTATGCGCATGGAGGACTCGGCGATGCCGTCCTCAGCGCCGTCGCCACGGAAGGCATCAAAGTCCACAAGCTTGCGGTCCGAACCGTTCCGCACAGCGGAAAACCGGACGAGCTGGTCGATCATTACGGCATCGGAGCCAGATCCATTGTCGAAGCGGCGAAGCAAATCATCAAATAGCCGGCGTGACGCGCCGGCCCGAGCGATCCCCGGCGACATTCCTCTCCTGAATGTCCTCTCGCCTGCGGATCGGCGGCGGGTGCTCGACGAATTGACCGAGACCCGTTACGGCAAAGACGACTTCATCTTCCGAGAAGGCGACCCTGCCGAATATTTTCACATCGTGAAGGAAGGCACGGTTAAGTGCGTCAAATCGTCTCCCCAAGGAAAAGAATGCACGCTGAAAATGCTCATGCCGGGCGACTTGTTCTGTTGCGATGCGACGGTCTTCGACGGTGCGTGCCACCCGGGATCCGCCAAGCCGATGGGCAACGTGAGCGTGCTGCGCATCAAGAAGGACGTCTACTACGACATCCTGCGGCGCAATCCGGACGCGGCGATCGCAGTCATCAAATACCTCGGCAACCGATTGAACGAAGCTCAGGAAAAAGCCAAGATTCTGGCGCTCGATCGCGCGGATCAGCGGCTGGCCATGCTCCTTGTCGACATGGCCGCCAAGAGCGGGGTCAGCGACCCCGAGGGAATTCGCTTGAACATACGCATCACCCGCGAAGACATGGCCAATATGGTCGGGACGACGACGGAGACCGCTATCCGCATCATGAGCCGCTTCAAGCGTGAGCAACTGGTGACCGGCACCGCGAATCGACTGATCATCCGGAACATGGAACGACTCAAAGCCTTCGCTTCCGCCTGAATCACGCTCCCCAGCATCTGCAGGGAGAAATCGCAAAACATGATAAACATCATATTTTTTGCGATCTCCCTTCGCTAAGCTCCTCTCCACGTTCACGAGACGCTTCACTATGGATCACCATTTTCTCGAGAGGAGATCGCCATGCACGTCCATCGTGTTCATTGCCTGCTCGGCCTGACCGGGCTCGGACTTTTCTTGACGGCCGTCTCGCCGCTTCACACAAGCACGGCGATTGCGAAGGTTCACGAGGTCTCGATGACCGCCGTCGAGACGGACATCGTCATCGACGGCAGCGGCGAAAAGTACGCCGCCTGGACGTTCAACGGAACCATGCCGGGCCCGGTCGTGCGCGTGACGGAAGGCGACACCGTCAAGTTCACGCTCACCAATCCGGCGACGAACAAGTACCCGCATGCCATGGATTTTCATGCGGCCGAGATCGACTTCTTGAAGAACTACAAGGCGATCAACGCCGGCGAAACCATCAGCTACACGTTTGTCGCCAAGAAGCCGGGCATTTTCTTCTATCACTGCGGCGCGCCTCCGATGATTCAACATGTCGCGCGCGGCATGTTCGGCGCCATCATCGTCGACCCAAAAAACGCCCAGGCCTGGCCGAAGGCGGATCGAGAATACGTCTTGGTCCAATCCGAATATTTCAAGAATCCCGACGATGTCCAGGGGATGTTCGACAGAAAATTCGACGGAGTCATGTTCAACGGAGGGATCTTCAAGTACCATCCGTTCGTCACCGGCGGCGGCAAGCTCGACGCGAAACCAGGAGAGCGTGTCAGGGTGTACTTCGTGAACGCAGGTCCGAACGAATTCTCGGCCTTCCACCCCATCGGCGAAATCTGGGACAACGTGTATGAAAGCGGCAATCCGGCCAACAAGCTTACAGGAGTTCAGACATATGTGGTCGGCCCCGGCAGCGCGGCAACCTTCGATGTAGTGGTGGAGTCGGCCGGTGCCTACCCCTTGGTCACCCACTCCTTGACCGGAGCGCTCCGCGGTGCCATCGCGGTCCTGCTCGCGTCACCCGACGCTAAGCCTGCAACCACGTTGATGCCGATGGTGCC
>JBBILH010000089.1:0-13417 GCA_037445005.1 Nitrospira sp. | reverse complement strand
GAGTCTCGCATGCGATATACGCTTCACGAGATACGCTTCACGTCTTCTACCCCTCACCCCTCACGCCTCACGCCCACGCCGGACTAATATGAAAGCGATGATCCTCGCGGCGGGGCTCGGCACCCGCCTGAGACCGCTGACGAACACGATTCCCAAGCCGCTCCTGCCGGTTGCGGGCACTCCGCTGATCGTCTGGAATCTCCTGCTGCTCAAACGCCACGGCATTCAGGACGTCGTTATCAATCTCCACCATCTCGGGCCGATGATCGAGCAGACGCTGGGAAACGGGTCGAAGTACGGACTGCGCATCCAGTATTCCCCGGAGCCCGTCATTCTCGGAACCGGAGGAGGGATCAAGCAGGCGGAACCGATTTTCTCCGGCGAGCCGGTCTTGATCCTGAACGGCGATACGCTGGTCGAGATCGATCTGGACGCGTTGTGGGCGTTTCATCGAGGGCGCAATGCGGCGGCCACATTGGTGTTGCGGCCTGATCCGGAGGCCGCGCAGTGGGGACTCGTCGAGGTCGGCGAAGAGGCGCGGATCGTCAGGATCACGGGGCGCGGCCTCCCTGATGGGGCGCCGACGCAACCACGCATGTTCGCAGGCATCCATATCCTTCATCCCCGTCTCCTCCGAGAGGTGCCGCGGGGAAAAGCATCGTCGATCATCGACGCCTATGTGGCGGCGATCCAGCGAGGCGATGCCGTACTGGGATTCGACCACTACGGCTACTGGTCCGATATCGGGACGGCCGAGCGGTATGCCCGAGCGGAGCATGAGGCCAAAAGCGGACAGATTCAACTCGCCGCGCGGTTACCTCTGGCCGAGCCGGCGGGCTAATCTGACCTCACCCACCCGCTTCACCGCGATTGTGCGTGCAGCGCGCCACGTGACGCGTGAAACGGAGCCCGAAGCTTAGCATGTGCGTCCTCACCCGCGAAATACGGGTGACGCGTCACGAAGGATGCCGGACTATCCCACGTCTTCTTTGAGTTTCTGCTGCCTGATCAGGCGGGCAAGGTAGGTACGTTGGAGTTGCAACCGCTCCGCAGCCTTGGTCTGATTGCCTTCGGCGAGTTTGAGCGCCTGGCCGATGATGTGCCGGCTGTGTTCGTGCATCGATTGATGATACGGCAGCGAGAGATACGTCGGCTCGGCTGAGTGAACCGCCGTGGACTGCTCGAGCGAGAGCATGCTGGGTTCGATCGTATCGGTCTGGCTCAGGATCACGGCCCGCGCGATCACGTTGTCCAATTCGCGGATGTTCCCCGGCCAGTGGTAACGAGTCAGCAGGTCGACGGCGGCCTGGCTGAAGGCCATGCCGTGCCGCTTGGCTTCCTTCGCGTGGCGGTTCAGAAAAAACCGGGCGAGCGTCGTAATGTCGTCCGGTCGTTCCCTCAGCGGCGGCAATGTGAGCGTGATGACGTTCAAGCGGAAAAACAGGTCTTCGCGGAAGGTGCCGGCCTTCACGGCCAGCCGGAGATTCTTGTTCGTGGCGGCGATGATTCTGATGTTGACCGAAACCAACTTCGTGCCGCCGACCCGGTGAAACTCCCGATCCTGAAGGACGCGCAGCAGCTTGGCTTGCAGGGGCAGGGACATGTCGCCGATCTCGTCCAGGAAGACGGTTCCGCCGTCGGCCATCTCGAGCTTTCCTTTCTGAAGCCGGTCCGCTCCGGTGAAGGCGCCCCGTTCGTGGCCGAAGAGTTCGTTCTCGAGCAAGGTTTCCGTCAGCGCCACGCAATTGATCACCACTAATGGACTTGCCTGGCGATGGCTCCACTGATGGATCGATCTGGCGAAGAGTTCTTTGCCGGTTCCGCTTTCCCCCAGGAGGAGGACGCCGACGTCGGACTTCGCCGCCCGCTGGGCCGCCTCCATCACCGTTCGAAAAGCCGGACTGGTGCCGATGACGGCGGCATATCGGCTGTCGACTTCCGATCGCAGGCAGGCGACCTGACGTTTCAGGGAATCCCGCTCGAGCGCCTTGCGGATGACCAGGAGCAGATGATCTTTGTCCAGCGGCTTGGTGAGGAAGTCGTACGCGCCGTCCTTCATGGCTTCGACCGCTGACTCGATCGAGCCGTGCGCGGTCATCACGATGACGGGGAGATCCTCCGAAGGGCGGACACCCGGAAGTTTCTTCAACACGTCCAGCCCATGCATGCGGGGCATGTCCAGATCGAGCAGCAGGAGGTTGGGGGCCTCCTTTTCGACGAGCTCCAACGCCTCAATTCCGTCGCGCGCGATGACGGTGCCGTACCCGCTGGCCTCCAGGCGATCCTCCAGCATCATGGCAATGTCGGGATCGTCGTCGACGATAAGGATCTTGGCTTTCATGCGCGCCTTGCTAGGCGTGAAACTCTTATCTCGCAGCGAGATACCGTTCACGAGATACGCTTCACGTTTCCATGACGTTTATCACGAGTCCGGTCAGCGGCTTTGGATAAAAATACGTCGACTTGTGCGGCATCCGTTCGCCTGCCGTGGCGACGGCCTGCACCTCGCTGACCTTGGTGGCATTCAACAGCAAGGCTCCGGTGCCCGTCCCGTTCGCCGCCCAATCGAGCGCTTCATGATCGTCCTTGGTGTACAGGATCGATTCCTGTTCCTGTTGGGTGGCGCACAATACCGGCACAACCAACTGCTGGAGCAGCGAGACATCGAGCTTCGTCCGCGGGGAGGCGCCGGCCGGCGGCTGGTGCGCAGGTTTCAACGAGAGGGTGACGTATCGGTCTTCGCCCTTGAGCGCGAGACCGAAGGTTGGAGCGGTCCGTCCGCTGGTGCGCAGGGCCTGGATGAACCGCTCCCGCACGGCTGCCTTGTTCTGGGCCGTGAAGGGAAACTCGTTGAGATCGAATTGTTCGCCGAGTCGCGACTTGATCGTGTCGAACGGCGGCAACGGCGTCGTGGTCACGCGGTGGGTCGGCAGCACGGTGAGGCCTGGGTCCTCCAACGGAGCCAGCAGCATCAGCACGGAATCGTAGGGCTGGAGGCCGGCCGACGATCCCGACTGCTCTCTGCGCAGACGCTGATAATTTAGGGCGGTTTCGTAGCGGTGGTGTCCGTCTGCGATGAACAGCGGCTTGCTTTGCATGGAGTCGACCACCTGCTTCAAGACGGCAGGATCGCTTACCGACCAAAGTCGTTGGCGGCAGCCGGCGTCGTCTTCAAAGTCGATGCGCGGGGCGACGCTCTTCACGGCCCGTTCAATCGCGCCTAAGACGGCGTTCTGAGGATCGGAGTACAGGAGCCAGATCGGACTCAGATTGGCCTTGCACGCCTGGAGAAGATTCAACCGGTCGGTCTTGGCGGCGGATCTGGTGTTCTCGTGCGGATAAATGTGGCCGGAGTCGAGCGATTCCAGTTTCGTCGTGACGAGGAACCCTCGGAGCGTTTTCCGCGGCTGACGTCCGTCGGCGCCCGGCGGAACGTATTCGATCGTGTGGTAGTAGATGGCCGGCTCGCCGTCGCGCTTCAACGCGCCGCGCCGGATCCATTCTTGAAGACTGGCGGCCGCCCGGCTGTACCGGTTGTTCGTAGCGTCGTCGCCCGGCTGATCGAGGCCCAATTCGAGCCGGATGATGTTTTGCGGGTGGCGATCGTACAGCGCCTTCTGGCCGGCGGCGTCGATGATGTCGTACGGCGGAGCGGCGACGTCGCGGACGGAACCGACGGTGGCGGGGTCATAGAGTGTGCCTCGAAATGGGATGATGTGCGCCATGCAATGGTCCTATTCTCCCTGCTGACAGGGGCTAAAGAGGTCGAAAACGATTAGAGGCTGGACCGTGCTTCTTGCGCGTTGCCCGTCCCCTGCAGAGCGCATGGGACCGCGCAAAAGACGGTTACCGGTCGCGGGTCACCATGTAATCGGCAGCCACCGAGAGCGCCCGCCTGGCTGTGCAGTCTTCAAACACGCCGAGATCCCGCTTGGCCGCCGCGATGTAGGATTGTGCCCGGTTCAGCGCGTAGGCGATGGAGCCGTACTCCTCCATCAAACGGATCAACCGGGTGAGGTCCTTCTCCGTGAGCGTGCGGGTTTCCATCCGGTCCTTAATCATCTGCCGGTCTCCTTCGGAGCAATGCCGCAGCAGATGAAGCAGGGGAAGCGTGGCTTTGCCTTGGCGCAGATCCTGCCCCAGGGTCTTGCCCAGGGATTCGCGGTTCGCCGTGTAATCCAACGTATCGTCCGCTACCTGGAACGCGATGCCGACGTATTGGCCGAACCGGAAAAGCGCATCCTGCTGCGCTTCCGTGGCGTCGGCGAGAATCGCGCCCATGCGGCAGGCCGCGGCGATGAGGCCGGCGGTCTTGTGCTCGACGATCTTGATGTAATCGATCTCCGGCATGTCGGGGTTGCCGTTGTAGTAGAGTTGCAGGACTTCCCCCTCCGCCATCTTCTTACAAGCGTCGGCCAGAACTTCGTTGATGCCCTGGCTGCGGAACTCCACGACCCGGCACATAGCCTTGGAGTAGAGGTAGTCGCCGACAAGGATGCTGATCTGGTTTCCCCAGACTCTTCGGGCCGTTCGTCGGCCCCGGCGGATGTCCGCATCGTCCACCACGTCGTCATGCAGCAACGTCGCGGTATGGATGAACTCCACCAGGCTTCCGAGTTGATGGTGCTCATTGCTGGCATAGCCGCAAAGACGGGCGGATAACAGGAGAAGCAGGGGCCTGATGCGCTTGCCGCCGCTGTTGAGAATGTGGGCGGCGACGGTATTGACGAGGGTGACGCTGGAATCGAGGTTGCGACGGACTTGGTCCTCGACTCCGTCCAATTCATGCCGGTAGGCGTCCCATACATCCGCCATCGTATGAATGGTTGAGATCACGGGACCTTGCGACATGCGGCGGATGGTAGGGCAGAGGGGGAAACAAAGTCAAGGGAAACGGGCCCGGAATCGGCTATCCCATCGGCTTGACAGGTGATTCAGGCTTCTATTAATGTGAGCCACTATTTTCAACACGGATAACGCCTCTAGAGTAACGGGATTCTGCGTTCCTGGTTCCTCTCGATAGGGCCTCCGTCCAGCAGGAAAAACCTGCCTTTTTCACGAGATAGGCTGATGCAACTTCCAGGGCTTCCGCCGAAGCAAGGCCTCTATGACCCTCAACACGAGAAAGACTCGTGTGGAATCGGGTTCGTCGTCAACATCAAAGGCCAGAAATCCCACGACATCGTCCGCCAAGGCCTGCAAGTCCTCGAGAATCTGACCCATCGGGGGGCGCAGGGTTGCGACCCCTGTACCGGCGACGGGGCCGGGATCCTTCTTCAAGTTCCACATGACTTTCTAAAGCGCGCCGCCGGCGACGCCGGTGTGACGCTGCCGAACGCCGGTGAGTACGGTGTGGGCCAATTGTTCCTGCCGCCGAACGCCCAGTCTCGCCAACAATGCGAGAAACTGTTGGCCAAGGTGGTTCAAGAGGAAGGCTTGCGACTCCTCGGCTGGCGGGACGTGCCGGTCAAGAGCGACGCGATCGGCGTGCAGGCCCGCAAGACCGAACCCTTCATGCGCCAGGTCTATATTGCGCGGGACGTGCTGAACGAAGCGCAGTTCGAGCGAAAACTTTACGTCGTCCGCAAGCTGGTGGAGAAGGCGGTCAAGGAGTCGGCGATCCAGGGCCGCGAATACTTCTACGTCTCCAGTCTTTCGGCCAACACGATCGTCTACAAGGGCCTGCTGCTTCCGCACCAGATGGCGGCCTATTACCAGGATCTGACCGACGCCACGATGGTGAGCGCCCTGTCGCTGGTGCACTCGCGGTTCAGCACCAATACGTTTCCGACCTGGCCGCTGGCTCATCCGTATCGCTACATTTGCCACAACGGCGAGATCAACACGCTCAAGGGCAATGTGAATTGGATGAAGGCGCGCCAGGGGAGGCTCCATTCGGAGCTGTTCGGCAAAGACGACATGGAGAAACTCTTTCCGATCGTGTCGGGGAACCAGAGCGATTCAGCCTGTCTCGACAATGCGCTGGAGTTTCTGCTGCTCGGAGGGCGGTCGTTGCCTCACAGCATGATGATGCTGATTCCGGAGCCCTGGGTGGCGAACCCGCAGATGGACCTGGACCGCCGCGGATTTTACCAGTACCACGCGGCGATGATGGAACCGTGGGACGGTCCGGCGGCGGTCTGCTTCACCGACGGAAAAATGATCGGCGCGACTCTGGACCGCAACGGGCTCCGACCCTGCCGCTATCAGGTCACGACCGACGGCATGGTGGTGCTGGCGTCGGAAGCGGGCGTGTTGCCGGCGGAAGCCAAAGACATCCGCCTGAAGGGCCGGTTGATGCCGGGCCGCATGTTCTTGGTCGATACGGCGCAGGGCAGGATCATCGACGACGAAGAAATCAAGGCCGACATCGTCGGCCGCAAGCCCTACAGGAGCTGGGTCACGCAGTACGGCGTCTCACTCGACGAGTTGCCGGAGCCGTTGAACGTGCCCCAGCCGGACCATCCGACCATCCGCCAGCGGCAGCAGGCCTTCGGCTACACGGTCGAAGAACTCAAGATGGTCATCACGCCGATGATTGTGACGGGTGAAGAGGCCGTCTCTTCGATGGGCACCGATACGCCGCTTGCGGTGTTGTCGGACCGGCCGCAATTGCTCTTCAAGTACTTCAAGCAGCTCTTCGCGCAGGTGACGAACCCCCCGATCGATCCGATCCGCGAGCAGCTCGTCATGTCGCTCGTCACCAACATCGGGCCGAAACCGAATTTGATGGACGAATCGCCGGAGTCCTGCCGCCGCATCAAGGTCCAGCAGCCGATCTTGACGAACGCGGACTTGCAGAAAATCCGCGGCATCTCGGACCCGCACTTCAAGAGCAAGACGCTCAAGATGCTGTTCCGCGTCGCCGAAGGACCGGATGGGTTGGGCGCCGCCGTCGACGACATGTGCAAACAGGCGTCGCAGGCGATCAAGGAAGGCTACAAGTTCCTGATCTTGAGCGATCGCGGCGTGAACGAAGAGTGGGCGCCGATCCCGAGTCTGCTCGGCATCTCGGCGATCCACCATCATCTCGTGCGCGAGTGCACCAGAACCGAAGTCGGCTTGATTCTCGAAACCGGCGAACCGCGCGACGTGCACCAGTTTGCGTGCCTCATCGGCTACGGAGCCGGGACGATCAATCCTTATCTCGTGTTCGAGTCGCTCGTCGACATGGAGCGCGACAACTATTTGCCGGAAGGGCTCGACGCGCAGACGGCGGAGGGCAAGTTCATCAAGGCCATCAACAAGGGCCTGCTCAAGATCTTCTCCAAGATGGGCATCTCGACCGTGCAGTCCTACTGCGGAGCGCAGATTTTCGAGGCGATCGGCTTGAATCACGAGTTGATCGACCGCTACTTCACCGGCACGCCGTCACGCGTCGAGGGCGTCGGCATCCGCGAAATCGGCGAAGAAACGCTGCGGCGGCACCGCGTGGCCTATGAACCCGCGGCGATCCGCCAATTGGACTTCGGCGGCGAGATCCATTACCGCATCCAGGGCGAGCACCACAACTGGAACCCGGACACCATCTACAAGCTGCAGCATGCGAGCAGGTCGAACGATCCGAAGACCTATGCCGAGTTCGCGCAGCTCGTCAATGATGAGAGGAAACGAAGATCCAACCTTCGCGGCCTCCTTGATTTCAAGTTCGAGCCCAAGCCGATCCCGATCGAAGAAGTCGAGTCGGCCAAGGAAATCGTCAAGCGGTTCAACACGGGCGCCATGTCGTTCGGCTCGATCAGCAAGGAAGCGCACGAGACGCTCGCGATCGCGATGAACCGGCTCGGCGGCAAGAGCAACACCGGCGAGGGCGGCGAAGATCCCGAGCGGTTCATGCCGCTGCCGAACGGCGATTCCAAGAACAGCTACATCAAACAGGTGGCTTCCGCGCGCTTCGGCGTGACGGCCCACTACCTGGTTAACGCGCGCGAGCTGCAGATCAAGATGGCGCAGGGCGCGAAGCCGGGCGAAGGCGGCCAGTTGCCCGGCCACAAAGTGGACGAGAACATCGCCAAGTTTCGCTACGCGACGCCGGGCGTGCAGTTGATTTCACCGCCCCCGCACCACGACATCTACTCGATCGAAGACCTCGCGCAGTTGATCTTCGACCTCAAGAACTCCAATCCCGACGCCGGCGTGTCGGTGAAGCTGGTGTCGGAAGTCGGGGTCGGCACCGTCGCGGCCGGCGTGGCGAAGGCCCATGCGGACAAAGTGCTCATCAGCGGCGATTCGGGCGGCACGGGCGCCTCGCCCCTGTCCTCGATCAAGTACGCCGGCATTCCCTGGGAACTGGGGCTGGCGGAAACGCACCAGACGCTCGTGCTCAACGATTTGCGGGGCCGCATTCGCGTGGAAACGGACGGCCAGATGAAGACCGGCCGCGATGTCGTCATTGCCACCCTGCTGGGGGCGGAGGAATACGGGTTCGCCACGGCGCCGCTGATTGTCGAGGGCTGCATCATGATGCGCAAGTGCCACCTGAATACCTGCCCGGTCGGGATTGCGACGCAAGATCCCGAGCTGCGCAAGAAGTTCAACGGCAAGCCGGAGCATATCGTCAACTATCTGTTCTTCGTCGCGGAAGAAGCCCGGCAACTCATGGCCAGACTCGGCTTCCGGACGATCAACGAGATGGTCGGTCGGGTGGATAAACTCAAGATCACCAAGGCCGTCGACCATTGGAAGGCCAAAGGGTTAGACCTTACGCCATTGCTCACCGTGCCGGATGTCCCGGCCGACGTGCCGCGCTATTGCGTCCAGCAACAGGATCATGGCCTGGCAGACATCCTCGACAACAAGCTGGTCGAGCTGTGCAAGCAAGCGATCGAGAAGGGCGAAAAGGTGAAACTCGACCTACCGATCAAGAACGTGAATCGGACGACCGGCACCATGCTGTCCAGCAAGATCGCCAAGAAGTACGGGCTCGATGGACTGCCGGAAGATACGATCTCGATCAAATTCACGGGGTCGGCCGGGCAGTCGTTCGGCGCGTTCCTCTCGAAGGGCATCACGCTGACGCTGGAAGGCGAGTCGAACGACTACATCGGCAAAGGCCTCTCCGGCGGCAAGATCGTCGTGTTCCCGCCGAAGGGTGTGCTCTTCAATCCGGAGGAGACGATTCTCATCGGCAACACGTCGCTCTACGGCGCCACGCAGGGCGAGGCCTACTTCTACGGCATGGCGGGCGAGCGGTTCGCCGTGCGCAACAGCGGCGCTCATGCGGTGGTGGAAGGCACGGGCGATCACGGCTGCGAATACATGACCGGCGGCGTGGTCGTGGTGCTGGGCCGGACCGGAAGGAATTTCGCGGCCGGCATGTCGGGCGGCGTGGCGTTCGTGCTGGACGATCTGGGCAAGTTCCAGAGCCGCTGCAACACCGGCATGGTGGAGTTGGAGGCGGTCACGACGAAGGAAGACAAGCAATTGTTGCACGGCTTGATCACGAAGCACTTCATGTACACGGGCAGCCGCAAGGCCAAGCAGGTGCTCGATGCGTTCGAGGCGACGCTGCCGAAGTTCGTGAAGGTCATGCCGGTCGACTACAAGCGCGTCATTGAAGAGCGGAAGCGCAAAGCGAGCGCGGTGCACTGAACGTGAAGCGTCGTCCGTGAAGCATGAAGCGCTGCAAGTTTCGGGTTGCGGGTTTCGAGTTGCGATCGCTCCGAACACGAAACTCGAAACACGAAACTCAAAACTCAGAGATGCGAGCAACGAGTAAGAAAAATGGGTGATCCGAAAGGCTTCATGAAATACGCCCGCGAGGGCCCGAAGCGGAAGCCGATCGAGCTGCGCGTGCTCGATTGGAAGGAGATGTACGAGCCTATCTCGGAGGATAAGCTCAAAGTCCAAGGTGCCCGTTGCATGGACTGCGGCGTCCCTTTCTGCCAAGGCTCGACCGGCTGTCCGGTCGTGAACCTGATCCCCGAGTGGAACGATCTCGTCTACCGCGGCCGTTGGAAGGACGCGCTCAAGGCCCTGCACACCACGAACAATTTTCCCGAATTTACCGGCCGCCTCTGCCCGGCTCCCTGCGAGGGGGCCTGCGTGCTCGGCATCAACGAAGATCCCGTCTCGATCCGCATCATCGAGTGGAACATCATCGACCGCGGCTTTAACGAAGGGCTGGTGGCGCCGATAGTGCCGGTCCAGAAGACCGGCAAGACCGTCGCGATCGTCGGGTCCGGTCCGGCCGGGTTGGCGGCGGCCCAGCAGTTGGCGCGCGCCGGCCATAGCGTCACGGTGTTTGAAAAGGCCGACCGCATCGGCGGCCTGCTCCGCTACGGCATTCCCGACTTCAAGATGGAAAAGTGGGTGATCGACCGGCGCTTGGAGCAGATGAAGGCCGAAGGCGTCGAGTTCAAGACCGGGATCACGGTCGGCAAGGACATCACCGGCGAGCAGCTCCGCCGACAGTTCGACGCGGTGGGGCTCACGATGGGAGCCGAGCAGGCTCGTGAGCTGCCGATTCCCGGCCGCGATCTCAAGGGCGTGCATCTCGCGATGGAGTACCTGACACAGCAGAACAAGCGCACGGCCGGCATTCCGATCGCCGATGAACCGATCACGGCGAAAGGCAAGCGCGTCGTCATCATCGGCGGCGGCGACACGGGTTCGGACTGTTTGGGCACGGCGCACCGGCAGGGTTGTGTGGAAGCGCATCAGTTCGAACTGTTGCCGGAACCGCCTCCGCAGCGAGCAAGTTCGACGCCTTGGCCGCTCTGGCCGATGCAACTCCGCACGTCGCACGCCCACGAAGAAGGCTGCGACCGGCAGTGGAGCGTGTCCACCACGAAGTTCACGGGCCACAACGGCCATGTGACCAAGCTCCATGCGCACCGTGTCAAGTTTGAAAGCGGCAAGTTTTCGCCCATGCCGAACACCGAATTTGAAATGGACGTGGACCTGGTGTTTCTCGCCATGGGGTTCACCGGTCCCGTGAAGAACGGGCTGCTCGACGGTCTGGGCGTGACGTACGATGCGCGCGGCGCCGTCCAAGTGGACGACAACTTCATGACCAACCTCGACGGTGTCTTTGCCGGCGGCGACACCAAACGCGGCGCCTCGCTCATCGTGTGGGCCATTGCCGAAGGGCGCAAAATGGCGGCGGGGATCGATAAGTATCTCTTCGCGGGCAAGTCGGCGAAGGCTTCGGCGAAATGACGAAGAAAGAAGCGCGAGCTTACCGCAATCGCTGGCGTCTTGTGGATCAAGTTATCGCCGACGAGTTGCGGCGTACTCCACCGGATGTGAAGTTCAAGAAAATGGATGCTGCCTATCGGATCGCCGCTGGGTTGGGAATTCTCCCACGGATGAAAGCGCTCAAACAGAAGTCTGAACGAGAGGTCAGACGCCGGTGGCTACAACTGAAGAAAACGACTCTCTAACTCCCCCCTCATTCACTTCGCTTGTCCCTGCCATTCGATCCCTGTGTAATCTTTTCAAATCGTCTCACGTCCCCGGCATGATTATCGGGGGAGTCGCTGCGAGTATCCACGGACAGGCTCGGGCGACTGAAGATGTCGATGCCGCCGTCTTGCTGGATGAACGGAAACTGAACCGGTTCATCGAGTTAGCGGCAGTCGAAGGCTTGCGACCACGAATATCGGACGCCATCGCATTCGCCCAAAGAACCGCGGTCCTTCTGTTGGAACATACCCCAAGCGCGGTCAGTGTCGATATCGCGATCGGACGATTGCCGTTCGAGCGGTATGCGGTTGAGCATGCGACACTCGTCAGGATCGACGACCTCGTCATTCCTGTCGCCGCCCCGGAAGACCTGATCGTGATGAAGGCTGTTGCCCACCGCCCGCAGGACCTTCAGGATATACGCGTGATTGTGACCTCCAATCCGAAACTGGATGTAAAGCGAATTCAGCGAGAGGTCCGTGAAATGGCCAATGCCCTCGATATGCCGGAGCTCTGGACGGATATTGCGGGGCTTTTTCGGAGATCGCAAACTCGATCAAAGAAGCGCCCACAGAAGCCGGGAAAAGCTCGGCGAAAAAAGAAATAAACGGAGATGTCACGATCGTGTGGCCATCGCCGAAGGCCGCAAGATGGCGGCGGGGATCGATAAGTATCTTCTCGCGGGCAAGCCTGCCAAAAACGCGCTCTACTAGCCGTCATTCAAAGTTCGCCGGCTGACGAAGGTCGGGTACTCCGGTGTCGCCATAATGCGATGAGCCGATTCCGTCGCTGGATCGCCATTCCTTCACGCGTGCTCCTGTAAAGCTGCGCCGAGCGGCGCAATGCCGTCGCACGCTTCGTCACGTGCCTGCTGTGATTTCTATGTCGCTATGGCGATCACCTCCGTACCCGACCCTACCAGCCGGTGGGCGTCAACTCACCCTCCACGTACATTGTTCAGATGCGCAACGCGCGAAGAGATAGGTGGCTCTCGCTCGCTGTGGCCTTGTTCGCGGAACGGCGCGTCTCGGCGCGCCGGGGCTGGGCGGGTGAGAAGGCAGGCCGTTTTGAACGGCCTGGGGAGATTTTCTGTTTTTCTCACCGGGTTCTGTCGCGGCGAACAGCCTCACTGTGCAAGAAAGCGAGGGCTCCCCGTTGATCTCCCGTGCTCGCGCGACGCGCACGCAAGAAATTAGTGGAACACCGCCCATGTTGGTTCCTTGCTCGCGGAGGCCGCACGCAGGACCAATCGTATTCCTAGTTCGAGGGCGGTGCTCCCTCCACGCGCGCAAGGGAACCAATCATGGGCGCCATTCCTGGGCAGCCGAAGAGCGAGCTTGGAGTGGTTATGTGTCTCGTCGCATGCGCGCAGTTGGAGACCAATCGGGGCACCCCCGCCGAAGGATCGAAGAGAAGTAGTGCAGAACTCCGTTCGCCGCGCCACCCGCACAGGAAATGGAAGTATTGCGGAAAGGCGTGTTGCGGAGAAGGACTTGACGACATCAATCAATCAGCTGAGAATGCGCCCAGTTTGTTCTGACTCCTCATCGATCGTGTGAGGGATGAAGCCTCGATGATGCCGACGCCTCCGATTCGGATCAGGCCGAGAGAAGATGGACAGCTGATCGTCCAGCTTCCGTATTCGCCCGATCATGTTGCGAAGATCAAGACCGTGGCAGGCCGCCGATGGCATGCGAAGGAACGGTATTGGACGGTTCCCCAAGGCGATGAGTCACTCAGCATGCTGTTAGGGCTCTTTCCCGGGAGCGCCCTTGACGTGGACCCGGCGTTGAGGGGCGTCAACGCCCGCGTAAATGGGAAGCCGCCTTCGGTATTGTTGGCGTCGGTGCTTGCGGACCTGCGTGCAGCCTTGCAGGCTCGTCATTACGCCAGGAGAACCGAACAGACGTATGGCCATTGGGTCGCTCGGTTTCTGCACTTCCATCAGGATCGCCCTCCTGCCGAGATGGCCGAATCGGACATCAATCGGTTTCTAACGCATCTGGCCCTG
>JBBILH010000088.1:0-13614 GCA_037445005.1 Nitrospira sp. | reverse complement strand
TTGAGAAAGGAAATGAGCCGGAGTCGCCAGTCGTCGCCGGAAAACTGGTGCATGAATCCGCCTGCCTGGATGGCATCGTCGGATTCCATCTGATTCAAACGCTGGAGCGCGCCCATCGGCAACAGGGTATCGGCATGGAGAAAGAGCAGCCATTCTCCTGTTGCCGTGCTGGCGCCGGCATTCATTTGCGCGGCCCGGCCCTTCGCCGACGTCATGACGTGGATGCCCTTGAACGAACGCGCAACCTCGCCGGTGCGATCCGTACTGCCGCCGTCGACCAGGATCACCTCGTAGTCGCCCGGCTCGTGCAACAAGGCTGTCAAGGTTTGGGGAAGCGCCGCTTCCTCATTGTAGGCCGGGATGACGACGCTGATCACGTGAGCCACCTCGGAAGATACCGGCGCACGTCGTGGGCCCAGACCGCCGGGTCTTCATCGATCGTATCGAACAGGTCCGCGAGGGTGAGCACCATCGTCTCCGTCAGCCCGATGTAGTCCTGGGCCTGAGATTTCAGTTCGTCATAGGTGATACGGCCTGCCGCCACCGCTCGATCAATCGTCCGCTCGCCGAAGGCGTGGTGGGCTTCTTCCTGATGGAGCAGGACACGGCGCAATCGGCCGAACGGCGCATCTCGTTTCACCAATCCCGCCTCGATGCGGTGAAGAATGGCCTCACCCAGCCCTTCGAGGATGATTTGTTCGGCGAGTACGGTTTCCAGTAGATTGCCTCGGGCCAAGGCGTCATCGAGTTTCTGCCGATAGGATTCCAGCGCCGGTAAGAAGGGGGCATCACGCAGATGCCGCGGAGCCAGCCAGGCGATCGCCCCCTGGAACACATAGGCATGCAGGGACTCTTGGCGAGCCTGGCTCCGCAGAAACCGCGCAGCCTTGGGGTCTTCTATCGCCGCTGCCTGCCTCGCGGCGCAGTCCTGCGCCAGACGTTCGCCGTATTCGAGAAAAGTCAGCAATCGGGCGATCGGCACCTGTTCGTCAGGGCGCACCAGCATGAGCAGCCTCTTTGGGAGCAGTTCCGTTCAGACTCCAGTCGTAGTCGAGAAATTCAACACGGTACCCTGGTCTCGTGAGTTCCTCGGCAAGATCCGCGTCATCGACGTAGCGGGCAATGTAGGCCAAGAGCGATCCAGCGGTTCTCGAAAAATCCTGTTCAAACCATTTGAAGATCATCGACAGAAAGGCGACTTTCTTCTGCCGGTCGAACCGATTGCGCGTGGGATCGTTGATGAACGCGCGCGCAACGTGATCCAGCTGGCGGTCGAGTTGTGCCGGCTGGTACGCCCATGGCTGCAACTTGGGACAGGATGCTGACGCACAGACGATGGCAAAATGCATCAGCGGTTCGTGAAACCGCGCGATGAGCACCTCGCGCTCAAGATCGTACAGGTTGATGGCGGCACCGCCCACCCGATATTCGCGACCGATGAAATAGCGGTATCGCCCCCACAGGCTGGCCGGCGAATAGCCGTCCAAGATCCCCTTGACGGCGAACGCATTGTAGGCATTGATCCAGAACGCCAGTTGCCCATTGCGAGCCGGTAGCGTGGTCGGATCGATGCGGTCCAGATCGGCGAGATAGGCATCCAGGCGACCGGAGTTTTGCATGCCTGGATAGTCGACCACCCCGTCTCGGACGTGCGCCTCGACCAAGTCGTTCCAGACTGCGTGCGAGACATGATCAGGCGGAAGGGGTTCGATCGGCTTGAAAACAAGGGGACCCGGCGAGCATCCTGCCAGCAACAACAGCGGCACCAGCAAGCCCCATCGTCGAGTCATGAGTTTGCCCCCTTTCCGACGAACGAGACCGGCGTGCGAAGGGCGGTGACCGGATGGCGCAGGATCGTTCCCACGACACGACCGTCGAGCCGGTTACACGAAGATTGATCCGAACAGGTCTGAATCGCCGCCCTGTCGAAGCGGCTCATGATCGCGCGCAACGACGATTCCAAGAGGTTGCCGACCGGAGGAAACGCCAAACACGGAGCCACATTCCCCGAGGCATCGATGGCGAGGCTGTATCTCCCCGCATCGCAGGGTTCCAGCTTCTGCCCGCGCAGCCAGCGCACATTGTCCTCGACAAACAGACGAAGATATCCGGGCGGAATTAGTTGATCGTCGAGCAGGGCGGTGAAGACAGCGGCCGCTCGCGCTCTGTCGTACATTAGGAGCTGGTCTCGCCGCCCGTACGTCCCGACGTCCCAGTGATAGGCACCGACGACCGGGAGAAATCCTCGCGAAGCGGCGAAACGCACTACGTCTTGGACATCCTGGCGATTAACGTCACTGACTATACATGTCAGAAACTTCGGATGAGGATAGGAATGCAGGCGTTCAATGCCTTCCATAACTTCCTCAAGCTGATCGCCTCCCCGAATTTGCCGATACCGGTTTCTGTCCAGTGTGTCCAGGCTCACGGAAAGGGCCAGCGGCACCCGAGCGAGCCGCTCTACGAGAGAAGCCGACAATTTCGTGCCGTTCGTGATGAGCGTCAAGTAAAAACCCATGCGAGAGAGATCTTCGATGATGTCGGGAATGTCTCGCCGAAGAAGCGGTTCCCCGCCCTGCACCAGGATGAAGCGTATTCCTTCGGAGTAGAGCTCGGAGAAGATTCTTCCGATTTCATCTCGAGACATCTCATATCGCCCCTGGTTGAGCGGCAGATCGCAGTAGCCGCAGGCGGAGTTACAGCGGAGATTCGCCTGGAAGGTGGCGAGAACCGGACGGCCGACCAGCAGATTCCTCAGCGGGGCCAAGGCCCGCCTGGAGGCGTTAGGGGTCGACGGCATCACATTTCCTCAGTTCGGCAGGAACGGTCATATTTGGACATATCCATGCCGTTTTTTTCCGTTTTCCGGACCACGCAGACAGACGAGGGAGCCTTTCCAATCATAACCCGCTGATTTTTCATCCCGACTTCCGCGCACCGACACGGCATATGCCTTGCTGAAAACCGCCGGGACAGCCATTGTTGTTGTATCAAGGAGGTTTCAATGAAGAAGACTAAGAAGAAAAAGATTCTCCCGATTGTGGCGGCCTGTCTGGCGGTCGCAATGATCGCCGCGCCGACTATGGCCAAGGACTCCAAGAAGAAATCCTCGGCGTCTCATTCGTCCGCGGCGGCGGCGGCTTCTTCGATGGGTTCCATCCCTCAGACTCCTCAAGCGCCGAAGGCAGGGCACCATGATGAAAAACCCGGCCCGGCCTGGAAGACCATCGGCGGGACCGTCAAGAGTATCGACGGCAACGCTTACATGGTCGAGGACTATGAAGGCAACCAGGTCAAGCTCTACGTCGGCCAGGGCACGAAGCACATCAAGCAGAAAAAGGTCGGGGACACCGTTCGCGCTGAAATCACGCGGGGCGGCTTCGCGAATTCGATCCAGTAACCCCCTTTGAATCCGCGCACCCACCCCGGGCGCGCTGGTGTCCACGGAGAGGGCCGGCTAGGTACAAGCCGGCCCTTTTCTTTTTCTCTCAGCGCCCGGCACGCACAAACTGAATGTCTCCGTAATAGGCAACGGCGCGTTCCTTCGTGTTGTCGGTGTCGCTCATGATGGCCACGCCGCTGATTCTTGGCGGTTCCTCCCCGAAGGCGTTCTTGTAGTCATCATAGATGTTTCGCTCCTCCTGGACCCAAGTGCCGACTTTTTGGGGCCCGCTCTCCACCACAATCATCTGGGCGAAATCCGTGTAGGCATTCTCGACGATCGTGCCGACGGGCGTCTTGGTCTCCCAGATGTAATTCAACGCGCCGATCGGGATATCTCCAAATATGGCGCGCCCCGCCTTGTACTTCAGCCGCCTAGAAAAGCTTATTTTGTCGGGATCGTATTCGAATGTGATATAGAGCCGAGCCGGATAGTCGTCGCCGTCTTTGCGGTTCACATCGCTGTTCTTCAGAAGATTCTCGACTCTCCAACGCCAACGGACCACTGGGAATACCTTCGGATCGATCGTAATCTCTCTGGTCAATCCGGATGCTGAAGCTTCGCTGGTCGCCTTCACGACGACTGTGTCTCCATCGTTCACCAGTTCGTATTGCGTGTGCTTGGGGATTTTCTTGAAGGTCAGCGGTTTCCAGCCCTCCGGCACGGCGGATCCGGGCGGATTGACCGAGAAGGTAGCAACGTTGAGCGTCGGTCCAGCTTGTGCCCAGACATCTGGTGAGACGGCCATGCCCACCAATCCAAGTATTCCCCAAACCGAGAGAGTCGGTCGTCGACGCATGGGACTGTTACCGCCGCATCCAGGCAAAAAGCTTGATCAGCCGGTTCTTCGTGGCTGGAGTGAAATGCGCCTTCCTCCAAAGATTGACGACTTTCTTGTTCACTTCAGCCTGAGTGGGATAAGGATGGATCGTCCCAGCGATGATCTTGGCGCCGGCCCCGGCCTTCATCAATACGGAAAACTCGCTGATCATGTCCCCGGCATGAGCCGCCACTATCGTAGCCCCCACGATCTTATCCGTACCCTTTTGGATGTGGATGCGGGCGAAGCCCTCGTCCTCACCGTCAAGGATCGCGCGATCGACCTCATCCAATTTGAATGTATATGTTTCGATTTCGACCCCCTTGGCCTTCGCGTCTTTCTCATACAGACCCACATGAGCGACCTCCGGCTCCGTGAACGTGCACCAAGGCATGATCAATGAATCGACGTCGGCATATCCAAGGCCGAATGGATGAGGAAATAGGGCGTTCTGGATCACGATCTGCGCCATCGCGTCGGCCGCATGGGTGAACTTGTAACGCGAACAGATATCTCCGGCGGCGAAGATTCTCGGATTGGTCGTCTGGAGCTTGGCGTTGACCTTCACGCCATTCTTGTCGAACTCGACGCCGACGGCTTCCAGCCCGATTCCTTCGACATTCGGGGACCGCCCGACGCCGACGAGTATCTCATCGACCGTGACGTTGTACTGCTGGCCGTGAGAATCAACGGTGAGCCGCTTTCCGACCTCCGTCTTTTGAACTTGGAGATCCTTTCCGCAACAAAGCAGCGTGACTCCGTCCTTGCCCATTTGCCGTTCGACGATCTCAGCGGCATCTCGATCTTCATTCGGCATGATACCGTGCATGGCTTCGATGAGGTACACCTGGCTTCCAAACCGAGCAAAAGATTGAGCCAATTCGCAGCCGATGGGGCCGGCCCCGATCACGCCGATGCGCTGCGGCAATTCCGTCAGGGAAAACACCGTTTCGTTGGTCAGATATCCTGCTTCTTTCAGGCCGGGCGTCGGCGGCGCGGAGGCCCGAGCACCCGTGCAGATCGCCGCTCTGGCGAACTTAAGCGTCCGGATCCCCGCCCGGCCTTCGACGTGAATGGTCTCGCTGTCGATAAACCGTCCGCTACCGATATAGACATCGACGCCCAGCTTCTGGTACCGGTGCGCGGAATCGTTTTGGCTGATCCTGGCCCGTAACTTCCTCATCCGAGCCATGGCCTTTCCAAAATCGTATGTCACGCCGGGAGGGATCTGAAGACCGAACTCGGGGGCATTGCGCAACTCGGCCCAAGCCCTGGCGGCACGTATCACGCCTTTCGACGGCACGCACCCGACGTTGAGGCAGTCACCTCCCATCAGATGCTTTTCAATCAAGGCTACTTTGGCGCCCAAACCGGCTGCAATGACCGCCGTTATCAATCCCGCTGTTCCCGCCCCTATGACGACGATATTGTAGCGACCGCTCGGTTCCGGGTTGATCCAGTTCGACGGATGGACGTTCTCCCCCAGGATCCGATCATGTTCGTCGTTTGGAAGCAGTCCGCTCAATTCAGCGTCGGACATCGCCGATTCCCTTTCCACATGATGAGTGATCATAGCTGACGGCTCCCCTGCCGGACAAACGATGTCCATTCATGCCGACTTCGTCGTGACTTTTTTGTAAATGGCCGGTACCAGGGCAAGCACCCCGAGCAATATGAAGGCGGCGATCACGTTTGGAGATGCGATTTCCTTCAGCGAGTTGATCGTGCCGAGTTGTCTGCCGGCATAGGCATACACGAAGGAGCCGGGAATAATTCCCAGAGCCGTCGCCGCGACATAGGTCCCCACCTTCATGCGGGTTAGTCCCGACACAAGATTGACGACAAAGAAGGGGAAGAGAGGAATCAAACGAAGAGTCATAAGGTAGCTGAAATCGCTCTTGGCGAAACCTTCTTGAATCGGATTCAGCCATTTGCCGAATTTATGCTCAACCCAGTCGCGCAGCATATATCGTGCGGCGAGAAATGCCAGCGTTGCCCCTGTCGTGGCGCCAAGATTGACCAGGAATGTCCCAATGACGCTACCGAAAAGAAACCCGCCGGCCAGCGTCAAGATAACCGCGCCGGGAAGCGACAGACCGGTTACGACGACATAGGCCATTACGAAGATTGCCGCAGCCGCCGCGTAGTTCGTCTCGGTAAACGCCAGCAAGTGGTCGCGGTTACTCTTCAACGCCTCAAGCGAGAGAAAACGGCCAAAGTCGAAATAGAAGAACGCCCCGATGGCACAGGCAATCGCCAGGGCGATGGCAATTTTCCCTGTATTTGTTCCCCCCGCGGGAACTCTACTCGGCAATTCGTCCGTCATTACCGTCTGGTCGCGTATCATGGGGGCTCCCTTCCGTTCTGTCAACGTCGCCTTCACGCATTCAGTCGGTGACGGATGCGGAATCTTACAGACAAAGGGAATCCTCCCCCCTTGCATCCCTACGGAGGTATTCATGATTCGGATTCGGGGGAAAAGCCCGGACGGCCAGGCTATCGGCGGGGACGGGCGTCCAGATCCCGATCCATATCTAGGCGACCGAAGGCCCGTTCCACCGGGTCAATCATGCCGTCTTGATTACGATCCAGTTCCTGGAAGTGGTCATGAACAATAGCTGGTGCCTGAGGGCTGGGAGCGGCGGTTGTGTGGATATCCTGACGGGGTCTGTACCGTTGAGAATCTTCGAGCAATCCGTGGGGCGTGAGGTCGATTCGAGGTTCCAAGAAGGCTCTTGTTAAACCCTTCCGCTGGCTCTTGACAGAACCGCGGGTCCTTCGAGGCGTGGTGCGGGGAGGGGAGGCTCCTTGCCTCCCAGGACTCTTGGCGATTTTGGGCTGACGTGAGGGAGCGAGTGGGGGGCTGGATTCCTTTGATCCAGTCCTTGCCGATTTAGAAACCATGTTCGAAGTCGGGTTGCTGACCTCAATAGGGGAAAAGGGGCCTTCAGACTCTTTCTTCCCTCCGTAGGCTTGTAAAACCTCAACAACGAGCAGGAGGACGGTCAGCGCAGCAACCAATGCGGCTGGGCGATTCAGGTTGCCTCTGTCACGATCCCCGGCCTTCCACATACCCATCAAGTGTAGCAGGTTCGCGGTTTGGCCGATAAGGTCGCGAGTTCCCTTGCTTGTAAGAGATAGGCTCTCTATGCTACTTGCCTGTCGGAGGCCGCCTATGGATCAACCTACTCGTCTCACGAGGACTAAGGAACAATGGGCGAAAGCGCGCCGTGGGGGGGAGGAGCGTGAAGTCTTTGAACAGGGTGACGACCGCCTGCCTCCTGGACAACATTTGGTGGAAACCTTCCCCGTACTTGATCTGGGTTTCAAGCCCGAGATCCCCTTGTCTGAATGGAAGTTGACAATCGGCGGGTTCGTCGCCAACCCCGTAACTTGGACCTGGGAGCAGTTTCTGGCTCAGCCGCAGTTCACGGACATCTCGGATTTCCACTGCGTGACCAGCTGGAGCCGTTACGACAACAAATGGGAAGGCGTGAGTTTCAAGCACGTTATCTCCGTGGTCAAACCCCTGTCGCTCGCCAAATTCGTCCTTTTCAAGTCCTACGACGACTACACGACGAACTTGGCGATCGAAGCTTGCGACGACGATGATGTACTGCTCGCGTACAAGTGGAATTGCAGCCCCTTGGCCAAGGAGCACGGTGGGCCGGTGCGGGTGATCGTCCCGAAACGCTATGCGTGGAAGGGAGCGAAGTGGGTGAAAGAGATTACCTTCGCGGACAAGGACGAGAAGGGTTTCTGGGAGGTTCGCGGATACTCGAATACGGCGCTGCCGTGGCTGAACGATCGGTACGCTTGAGCGCCGGTTACTTCATTATCCAGCCGCCGGGCCCCTCAACAAGATTCCCCGGCTTGGTATTTTGGATGGCTTTTTCACCAGCCAACACCTCGACTGCATCCAGCGGTGTCCGGTTTCGTTTCGCTATCTCTTCGTAGGCCTTGCGCCGCTTCTGATTTACCTCGTCGGTCAGCGCTTGCACCTCGGGCGCCGAAGCGTTCACCGCCCCCAAGTATCCGTTCGGTTTTTCACCGACCAGTCCCTTGGCCTTGGCCTCTTCAAGCGAAATGGCAAAGACCGCAGGAGCAGCCAAAAGCAACAGCCCGACCATCCCCAGCGCTAGCGTGAATGTTGCGCTTCGCATCGATGCCTCCATCAGTGCGGCTAGAACAAGCCGCTGTCCTTTGACAAAACCTGGTCGAGCTCTTTGTCAACCTTCACACGGATTTCATGGTCGATCTTGACGTTGAGATTAATCGTAATTGGTTTGTCCGGCGCCGCGACCTCAACCCGCGGGGTGCAAGCCGCCAGGGCAAGTATGCCGCCCATCATCAAACCCGCTGCCAAAACGACGCGATCTGGTCGCCACATCACGATCCTCTCGCGGTTCAGGGCCGCACGAATTTTTTCTGAACCGACTCCTCGATCTCTTGAACCAGCCTGAGACTCTTCATCAAAGCAGGGATGTTCTCCTGAACCGAAAGGTTGAAATGAAATGGAGGGCTCTTTTTCATATCCGGATTTTTCCCCTCCATCCGCGCCATGAGATTCAGTGTCCCACCTTCCGCGTACTGCGCGCCTATTTGTAGCACATTATAATGGAAGTTGTTGAGGGCCTGCAGTACCAGCTCCATGTTCGCATTGGACTGCGTGATGGTCCGGGCCGCATCCGCCGATGCTCTGTACCGGATTACGCCGCCTGGAGGCCGCGCCTCAAGCTGGCCGTCTTTGACGGTCACGTCACGGACGCCCACGGTCACGGGAATCACGCCGTCCAAAATACCGCTCCCCTCCAACCCCTTTTGCTGTTCAAGGCTGAGAATCTTCTGCAGGTCAAGATGCCTGGCCAAGAGGGTAAATGAAAACGGAAGCCGCGAGAGGTTAGCGCGCACGCCTTGGCTTGTCACTACGCCTCCTAAAAGTTCGCATTTGACGTCCCGAACTTCGATGAGGGGCCAGGGTTCCTGCTGGTTCCACTCGCCCTCCACCGTGAACGACATGTTGGTCACTTCGACCCCGGGATTAAGCGAGCCGATCGTAAGAATCGCCGGCCTGACGGTCACCAACCGTTCGCGGCCCTCCGACCGAACGGCAACGGTCGTACTCAGTCCCGATATCTGAGTATCACGATACTGAACGGCAAGACGATCCAGCGTTATTTCTCCCGATGCGGAACGTAAGCCGACGTGCGGATCAGATCGATCCTGGTCAGGTCCCCACGTTACATCCACGGAGCCGGACGCAGTCCCCTCCGTCACATCGAACGGATATCGCCACGGTGTCATGACTTGCCGCAATCGAAAGGCCGACCGGTCAAATGTGATAGGGCTCGCCGTGAGATGGAGCGTCCCGCGTTGCGTGCCCAGCTGGTGCTGGACCACGGCCACGGCCACAACCGGAATCGCCTGAAACCGCGCCTCGATCTCGGCCTTAGCAGTCGATCCGTCGAACACAAAGCGCAAGGCCAAATCAGCAGCGGGCGTGCTCTGTTGTCCGGCAATCCCCTTCAGCCCGCGTATCGTGGTCGTCCCCCTGGCGCCCATCACAGAAGCGGTTCCGCCCGCCGATTCAAGCCGAATCAAGATTCCGTCGGCCCGCAAGCGACCTGCGTTTGAGCGAACCTCCAGCGCATCCAGACTGAAGCCTGATGAATCCAAATGCCATTGCCCGGACGGAAAATGGACCGTGAACGGCAACTCCTCTGTAAGGTCGATCTTCGCAGGTCCCACCACAAATTCGTTCACCGAGAGGTCCGTTATCGCAACAGTGGAGGAAGTCTCGATTCGGCCTTTCATACGGTCGCCTTCCATTTCCAAAGCGCCCCGGAGGTCCGCGGTCACATCCTTCGCCGACAAGGCGAGAACCAAGGGGGGCGGCAGATCCCCGTCGAATTGAAATCTCCCTCTGACATGCGGCGTCGCGATCCCGGATCCATCGGCGTGCGTCATCGTGAATCGCAGCCTCCACGGCGAAGCTGCGGCGCCGAAGGCAAGCGTGAGTGGCCCATCCATCGAGTATCTGACCGAAGACCGTCTCCAAGACAGTTCGCCGGTAATCTCCGCGTCGGCGTCAACACGAACAGGTTGCAAGCCGGCCGGCAACTCCCTCCTGATCGATAGCAACACTCCGGCTCGCTTTCCATCGACGGCTGCGGACAACAGGGTGCCCTGATTGATGACCCAATCGATCTGCTCAGAATTTCCTGAGAATCTTCCGGCGGCGGACAGGACCACGTCTTTCCCCACTCCTCGCACCTCGGGTAATCGCAATTGGCCTTGAACCGTCCCTTCGAATTTTGTGGACTCATTGTGCCAGACCGAGCCGAGAGGGGTCGCCGGCGGTGCCGTCCCGGCCCAGGAAGCTTGGACACGACCGGCGACGTGTTGCAGATTCGTCCCCATTGGAACAATGATGGCCAGAAAGGGCGCCATTCGCCCGAGATCCAATTCGATTTGCCCGCGAATCCGGATCTCGCTGCCCGTCGAATAGGCCTCGGATCGCCAGTAAGCGATCGGCTTGCGCGGTTGAGCCTGATGCTCGAGCTGTACAGAAAGAATCTGGGTGGTTAAATCCGTTATTCTGAGTACATAGGATTGAGTCCCCTCCCCTTGTAGCGTAAACTCGGCGAATAAGCCTTCTTCGCGTTGCCGCATCGACCCGGTCGCCGACACATTGCGCAACGGCCCTGTCGCCTCCTCCCTCGATACGACCAATTCTCCAAGAAGAAATTCCCCGAACGGCAAGACTGGAAAACCGTGTGCGAGATCGCTGAGTGTGAGCACATTGAGAGGAGTTTCATCGATATCTTCTTCAAGGGTACCGGTCGTTCCTGTGGAGCCCGCCACTCGTTCCGCACTCCTCCTAAAGAGAATGGAAACCTTCGGAAGCACCACTCGATTTATTCGGCGGCTGAATATGCCCAGGACACCATATTCCAGACTCAGATCTTGAATATGGATGACGGCCTTTTCCTGTGAAAGCTCGTGTGAGAAACGCGCATCGAGAAGCGAAAGGCTCTTCCATGAAGGACGTCCGATGCTGATCGAAACGTCCTCATATCCCTGTTGGTGCAACCACCATTCGACACCGGTCTCCGCGATCCATGGGAATGCCAGCCAGAACCCGACCATGGCGGCAACGCATGTGCCTCCCAATACCTTGAGTTTACAAAGTCCCTTCATTCCGGCCGCCCCTCGCTTTTCCCGGTATTGGTTGTCGGACAGGGACCGCCGCGAAGTCAAGGCCGGCGTCGGTTTGACGAGGGTTGCCGCGCCTGCGTGGCGATGGTGCTGGCAACGAGCCTGCGATCTCGCTACCATAGGGCAAGAACTTTTGAGCGCCGACAATGAAACAGTCCGCTCTTACCATCCGATCAGTGGAGGTCTGGCCGGTCGACGTTCCAATTACAGATCCGTTCGTCGTAGCCACCGGCACGCGGGCGGTCGCGGAAAACGTGTTCATCCGAGTCACACTGCGGGACGGAGCGCAGGGATACGGAGAAGCCGCTCCCTTCCCAGAGGTCGGCGGGGAAGACCGGCGGTCTTGCCTTGACGCTTTGCTGGAGCTCGGTAATGCTGCCATAGGCCAACCTGTTGATCGATTCGAGGCCGTCGCGGAATTGCTGAATTCGAAGATGCCGAACCAGCCAGCCGCGCGATGCGGCTTAGAGATCGCGATGATCGACGCCTATTGCCGAGCAATCCGGCTCCCCATGTGGCAATTGTGGGGGAAGGCCGCCGTGCGGAAACGAGAAACCGACATCACCATTCCGATATGCGCTCTGGAGAAGACCCTTGAACTGGCCCGCTCGTGGTATGGAAAGGGGTTCAGGCTCTTTAAGATGAAAGTCGGTAAGGATGTCGACTATGACATCTGCCGTCTCGAAGCGGTCCACAAGGCGCTTCCAGGCATCGCATTCATCGGAGATGGCAATCAGGGGTTCTCACGAGAGGAATGTCTGGCTTTCGCACGCGGAGTCAAGAGATTCGGAGGGGCTCTTGCCCTTCTGGAGCAGCCGGTCGTGCGCGAGGATCTTGAGAGCCTGAGAGCCATCAGGAGGAACACAGGGATTCCTGTTGCGGCAGACGAGTCGGTGCGTTCTCTTGCGGACGCAGAGGCGGTGGTGATGAACGAAGCAGCAGACTACATCAATATCAAGATTATGAAAACCGGGGTTGTAGAAGCTCGATCCATCGCCGACTATACCCTCCACCATGGACTCAAGCTGATGATCGGAGGGATGGTGGAGACCAGAATCGCCATGGGTTGTTCCTTCAGCCTGGTTCTAGGCATGAAAGGGTTCGACGTGCTGGACCTCGACACCCCATTGTTGCTGGCGGACGATCCCGTAACGGGTGGATATCAGTATGACGGCCCATTCTTGCATCCCTGGAAGGACAATGGCCTTGGCCTTACTGCGATGGCCACAAATGCGACAATGATTCGATGACGCTCACCCCTCTCCCTCGCACTTTCTACAGTCGAGAACGGTTCCCATATACCGCTCTCTCCCCTCTGCAGTTAACACCCATGGCCTGTTCGACAGTGGGGGCAGGTGTCGGACATGCTGCCCATGCCCGCAAGCCAGATCGGCCACCCAGTCTTTTCGTTCATCCTGATGAAACCCTACGATCGCCTGTTCCATCCGACGGTTCCTGAGTTCCCCTCAACGGGTTGGAGTGCGTCATGCTATCATGCGCTTGGCTTAGATCGGAATAAATGTCCTTGCGGCGAGGTTACGATTACGGAGGAGGATCAATGGGCGTAGCCAGACCTGAAGATCTCCATCTGGAGTTCACGAAACGTTTTAATGCCGGCTCAGTCGAACAACTCGCGCAACTATACGAACCGAGTGCTTGCCTCGTTCCACAGCCCGGCGTGACAGTGAAGGGACACGCCGCCGTGAAGGAATCGCTCCAGCGCTTTCTTGCCCTAAGAGGCTCTCTGGTCATAACTACCGACTTCGTTATCAAAGGCGAGGGGGTGGCGCTCCTGCGAGGCAGGTGGACATTGACGGGAACCGGACCGGATGGGAAAGCGGCAGAGATGAATGGGAAAAACGTAGAGGTGGCCCGTCAACAATCGGATGGCACCTGGCTTTTTGCGCTTGACCACGCGTTCGGCGCAGACTGACGGGCGGTATCCCGAAACGGGCTCCTCGGTCCCTCACCGGTTTTCAAAAGGCCGTTCGGGCCGTCGGTCCGCCGGTTGGTAGCTCCACTGATTTTTCTCGTCCAGATCGAAGCTCCCAAGATAACTCACCTCCGATTTGAGCGAGCCAAATTCTACGAGCACGACCTGGCATCTCACCAGATCGATCACCCGAGCATCATA
>JBBILH010000087.1:0-13704 GCA_037445005.1 Nitrospira sp. | reverse complement strand
GAGTTGTCCATGATGATCAGAATGTTCGGCGTCACGACATTTGACACGAATTGAGGTTGAGCCGTGTAGTCGGCATTGGATTGCGCATGGCTATAACTGGTAGCGGCCAACATTCCAAAGAGCGTGATCAGCAGGCTCGCACGCATCGCAATGGTTCGGCGATTCATAGCAAGTCCCTCCTCGGTTCCTGATCGATTCATTAATCTAGGCATATTCTTCTTGATCGAGATCTTCAGGCTACTGGGGGTTCGTTACCACCATCAGCTCGATTTCCCCAGCCTTCAATAGATACTTGATGAGGCCGTTCGGCCTGATTTCCTCCACTTCCAAAGGCATCCCTTCGTGATCGACGATTTCGGCTTTAGGATTAATACGGAAGGTTGAGCCATCTATCCGGATATCCTCCTTGCCGATCCCCGTAATCTTGCCGCCCTTCATCTGTGCCATGACAGCGGAGGGAGGCAGCTCGGCCTTGCCGAGGTCGGGAAATCCGATGATACTGAGCAGGGCAATTACAGATAACCCGAGCATCCTCCGGTGTTTCATAACGCCTCCTAGCCGATGATCACGGCGCATTCCGCGCCTCCGCCTACCTTCGTGCAGCTATACACAGCCGTTGCAGGGCTGGTTGTTCCCACCGCGACATTCGTCGCAGTGCAACTGATTCGATACAGAATCGAGACGGCGGGTGAGCCCGATGAAGATGATGTTCCGACCGTATTCTGGCTATACAACCGGTCGATGTCGCCGTTCACGGCAAAGCCGTTGACGTTCATGGCAATATTCGGCGATCCGGTGGCCGTATCAATATTGTTCGACATGTCATTGCCAAGGTCATCGCGGCCTTTGATCTCGTAACGCAGCATCGTGGCGTTGGCTGCAGGCACAGGTCCTGGGGGGACCGCGGTGCTAAGAAACGACGCGGGAATCGCCGCTGCGTTCTGAACCAACCAGGCCTGCTTAATGATGTTCGCTCCCACCCCTAGACAGGATTCGGCAGCGGTCGCTGAGGTTTCGTTCGTCCGCATGAATCCCGACATGCGATTTTCCAGACCGGTGACCGTGATCGAGGCAATGCCGAGCACGGTCATGATCAGCAACATGAGCATGACCGTCAGCAAAGCCACACCATCTTGGCCATGCTGAACGATTGCAGCGCAACTGAAAGTGTTACCATTCTCCCTCGTATGAATCATGATTCAATGTTCCTCACTTGTATGGTCCTTGTCAGGACGCGTCGCCGTTGGCTGTTGTATGTTGTCACGTTGTAGCCCGCGTCCGCAGAGGGGTCATGGTCACTGACAATCAAGGGCCCTGTAGTGTTCGAAGCCATCGCACCGGTTTCCGCGACCCCTTGTTCAGCCTGATTCTGTCTCGCCACGATCGTCACTTGCACGAGCTTGATTTTGTCCGGGGTCATCGGCACGACGCTCCACAGGCTGTTCGTAATGAGGTCTCCTTGGGTAAACGTCCCGCCGCTCGCGTCCTGTTCATCGACAACCCGGTTTGGCAAGGGAGGGTTAGGTGGTGCCGTGTTGCATCCATCACAGCCGTATGCGAGTTGGAGATCTTCGATCCCGTCAACCATTGAGATTCCATTCCGCGTCAGACAGGTTGCGCTCCCTCCACAAGTCGCCGCTACGTTCGAAACGGCGTAGGTCACGCATTGCAACAAATAAACTGGCGTCCCTATCGGAAAAAGCACCGTGCCACCAGGCGACGGCGGGAGGGGTTTCTCAAGTGTCAGGATAGTAGCAGCCGTCGCCGTGATCCGACTCGCATGACCTCCTCCGATCGATACGACGGATCCTACTGCCATTCCTGCAGCTCCCATTGCGGCGACATCAGCGGCTGAAAGTGTGATGGTCGTCGCATCTCCCACTCCGTTAGCAGCGAGTACCGGAAGACCGCCTGTGCTGCCTGCCGTGAGGGCCGGAACGACCATTCTGACCGAGTCAGGTCCGACATCATTGATGGCTCCCACGACTCCACCGGGAGTGTTGTCCAGTGGGACGATCGGGACAGGGACAGGAGGATTTCCCACGGTACAATTGCCGATGGTTCCTGTCATGTTGAAACCGGCCAGCTTGATGTCTGTAGCGATCAAGTCCATGGCCAATCTAGCGTTCTGCTGGGTATCAGCTACCTGACTATTGACTCGCGCGGCCTTATTGCTCGTCACGAGAATTGTGAAAGCCGCGGCGACAACGGCCATAGCAATGACCATCGCGACCATCACTTCAATAAGCGTGAATCCTTGCTGACGGCGCTGAGCGGACTTCCAGGATATGGCCATGTCTCCTCTGCTTATTCTGGAGCCAGTACTGTGGCAAACACGGCCTGTTTCGCGCGAAGCGCCGTGCTTCCCTCGCCCTTCATGGATCCCATCCAGTTGACCTGAACGATCACCTGAAATTGATTGAGGGTGATAGGGTTCAATGTAGGATCTGCATCCAAGCGCACGACCTGCACGAGGCCCTGTGCACTGTTCAAGCCGGAGTTATTCACCAAAGTCTGCCATTGGGTGCAATCCCCCCTGGCCATCACTTGCGCCACGGGAATCGCCCCGCAACCGGCACCGGTATTGAGATTGTTGTATGAGAGAGCGTTTACTCTGTTGAACTTGATCCGTTCCACCATATCGGCTGCGATGTTGGTGACACGACCCGATTCGTTGGCATCCAAGTTTCTATTCAGCGAAATCCCTTGCATTCCGGCGAGACCGAGGAGGCCGATACCAAGAATGGCCGCCGCCACGAGTCCTTCGATTAAGGTGAAGCCCTTTTCGTTTCCCAATCTCAGATTCACAATGTTCCCCACTTGAACAAGAGGCCTATGGGCAAGTGGACTTCGCACACCAGATGACCTTCCCGCTTAATGCGATTGTGATCGAATAGGTAAGACCCTGTGCGGTCTGAAGCGCAATCGTCTGATTACCAAGCCCACCGCCATTCCTCACTCCCTGATTTGAAAATCCCACCGTGGCGACGGTTCCAGGAGCTGCAGCGCCAAAATCGGTAGAGACAGTTGTGGGAGGAGGGCCAAGCGCGGTAACAGTCGTCATGCTTCCGCCGGTAACGACGGTAGGAATGGTCACCGGGCTCAGACCAGCGCCGAAAGTCATGCTGAAGCTCCCGTCAGCCGCCTTGACAATTGTTGCCGTGACCGGAGAATTGCGGTTCTTTGCCGCCATTCTCGCCAAGTTCAAACTGGCCGCCACTTCTGAACTCGCCTGGTTCAATTGGTAGCGAGATATCCATCCTGCAAAGGCTGGAACAATGAGTGCAGTGCCAAGAGCGACGATCGCTACCACGATCATCATCTCCAGCAATGTAAAGCCTTTCGACGTTGACAGTTTTTCGTACATGCCACAATTCCTAAATTTCATGGAAGAGCCCAAGAGCGTACAGCAAGGCCTATGCCGATCGTAGGAGTCAGGTAGTTCCTTATACTTCGTTGAAGTACAAGGATATTTATGACCTGTTCAGGCCGCAAAAATGACCACCGGGTGCCGGGCACTGACAAATTTCGTCATGAAAGGTTCCGGATTTGCGCCAAGGAAGACACGAGAACTGGTCCCAAGATGAGTCGGCATATTAGGGGGTATACAGGCTTTGGATAAACCAAACCTGATTTCTTGACCCAGGACGATGGCTCAGCCCGGTCCAAGGGGAGGGAGCACAGCGAGGTGGACTTCCGGTGGAGTGAATTTTCAATAAAACAGGAGCAAATCTTACCGCACAGCCACTGCCCGAACCTGGGAGTATGTGGTCAGTCCTCGTAGCACCTTTCGGATTCCATCTTGAAGCAAAGTCGACATCCCCTCCTGGATTGCCTTGTCATGGAGTTCGCTTGTCCGCGCCTTTCCTTGAACGAGCTGTTTAACGACTTCTGACGCAACCAGTAACTCATGAATAGGCACTCGCCCCTTGAACCCCGTTCGGTTGCAGGCCTCGCATCCCCGACCCCGACGAAGGGTCAAACCGTCGTGGTAATCCACGCCGAGTACGTGCCAGGATTCATAACCATGTCCTTGGAGAAGGTCATCGTATTCCGAACGGGATGGATGATATGACTCGGCGCAATACTGGCAGATCTTCTTGCAAAGACGCTGCGCCAGAATCCCCAGCATCGCATCGGCAAAGTTAAATGGGTCGCATCCCAAGTCGAGCAATCTGACGACGGTCTCCGCTGCGCTGTTTGTATGCAGAGTACTGAGCACAAGATGACCGGTCAGCGAGGCCTCAATGGCGATGTCGGCGGTTTCCCGATCCCGCATTTCCCCGATCATGATCACGTCAGGATCCGCGCGCAAAAACGCGCGCATCGCCGCTGCGAACGTAAGACCGATCTTTTGGTGCACCTGCACCTGTCTAAGTCCATCTTGGGTGATCTCGATCGGATCTTCTGCGGTCCAGATTTTTCGCTCGTCCGTATTGATGTGTTTGAGCAAGGCATGCAACGTGGTAGTTTTCCCGGACCCCGTAGGACCGACGCACAAGATGAGCCCGTGCGGTTTCTCGGACAGACTGCGGAGCATTTGAAGCGTGGCAGGGGAGAAGTCCATTGTCTCCAAAGGCATCGGTTCTTTCGCGGTCAGCAAGCGCAAGACCACATCTTCGTCGCCTCCGGCCGTTGGTAGCGTAGCCACTCGAAGTTCGATCTCGCGAGTTCGATCAAGTCTGAATCGGATCTTTCCATCTTGGGGTTTCCTCCGCTCCGCAATGTCTAGATTTGCCATTATTTTGATTCGAGAGACCACACCGCGCCGGTACATGGCCGGAAATCTCATGTACGTATAACAGGTGCCGTCAACGCGAAATCGTACGGCCGTATCTCTTCGGTCGGCATAGGGCTCAATGTGGACATCCGAGGCATTGAGCCGGTCTGCTTCTGCGATAACATGGTTGGTCAAACGAACGATCCCGGAATCGTTTTCATCCACCTCACAGCCGATCGATTCGGGAGTGGCATCACCGGAAATGTCCTGAACCATTTCGTTATTAGACGAGCCGATCAACGGGCCTCTCCCGTGACCGGTAGCCTGAGTAAGAAACGATCGAATATCCCGACGCAATCCCACAACGTATCGGATCGTCGTGCCAGGGAAAGCCCGTCTAACGTCCCAGAGCTTATCAGGGTCATGGGGATCGGTCGTGAGGACATCGATTAGGCCGCCCTGTTTCGCGATCGGAATCCAGAGACTGTGCCTCAAGTAGTCGACGTTCAATGTCTTGAGAAGATCCGGTTCAATAGAGGTGCGCTCGTCGTAGGGGAGGTATGGACATTGATAATAGTCACTTAGCGCTAGTCCAAGCTCGTGTTTTGGAATGTGATACCGGTCCAGCAATACGTCCTCGAGATGGTCGTTTCCTTCCTTCGCCGCCTCGATCGCGGCCTCCATTTCGGTTTGACCTATGGCCCCACGGCCTACCAACGTATCAAGGACATTTTGCTCAATACCGCGCCGAGGTCCAATCGAGTGGCATCCTGATCGCTTTCGATTTCCAACGGAACTGTCTTCACTACGCCCGGATTCTTTTTGATAGCTTCCCGTCTCGACGGGCATGTCACGTCCGTTCTGAGATCACATCACACGCCAAGTTCCCGGTTCCCGATAGACCACAGGGAGGCCTCTGAATCGACCCCGGGAAAAGTCTATGTCATACCAGATCTCGAGTCGAGCGGTGCTGTCTGCCGCGATGATTGTGTTCCCGACCATCACGGCACCGTACATTCCCACCGCACGCTCGACCGTAATCGAGCCCGCGGCCCAGATGACTCCGTTCAAATGTATTCCAGATAACTGCACTGGAATTCTTGCCCCGAGGCCCTCGTTTGAGTCAGAAGGAGGACTGAGCACTGGAAGAGATCGCCCCAACCCTTGAGGCCTCAAGACCACATTCCCTTGGACGACAAGCAAGGCTTCAAGATATTCTGATTCCAATCGTAAGGTTCCAAGATTGTCTGAACGGGGTGTCATGCCGTCCAAGGTATCGATGAATACGATACCCCGGTGGTCGCCCACAATCTCCGACCTGAGCACTTCGGACGGAGCTACGCCTTCATCACTGGTCGACGCCAATTGGGAATGGAGCCTCCCATTCTGATCAATCCGATAATAGGTTCCGTGACGCTGGGCGATTGACTTGAGAGATTCGTAATCCCACTGGTCAATACGCACTCCGGGAACCGGGGCCTGGTAGACATGCACGTTCGCCGGTGGAATTGGATGAATGCCCTGTCCAGGCGGAGGATGCGAGACGGAGAGTTCCCCTCCGATCCAGTACTCACTCCAACGATCAAGAGCCTGCTGTAAAGAATCATATGGTTGTCCTGTAACCGGAGCGGCGGATGACTTCAGAGCCAATGTCTCGAGTTGCTTCACAACTAGATCCCCCGCGATGCGCTGGTCACCCCAGTGAGCATGCACGGGAGAATCCCTCCCCGGCGGAAGGGTCCCCAAACCTTGGCCGACTTGCACTGCCGCGCGTATGGCAGGGATCGACAAGGCACCGAGCTGAACTTGCACGGTAGTCGCCATCGGCTTGAGGCCGAGCGTTCTTGCGGTTACCTCCACAGTGGCCAACAAGCCGGGGCGCAGGGGACCATACACTTTGAGTCTTGTAAACTCACCGGATTCTCGCAGTGATCCCCCAAAACCACTGGGAGAACCATTCAGGAGATGATAGTCAGTTGATTTCATACCGTCGAGGAGTAGGTCCGGTTGATCGGATGTCCCCGTAAACTGAGATCGCTCCGCCGGATCGAAAAACGAAGGCCCTTTCATAAGATCATTCTGGCGACGAGAGAGCAGCTCAGCCACGGCCGGCGGCGTGACGGCAGGGTCATGAAACCACGCGACTGCGAGTTCTGCCGCGGCATCGGCCAGTTGTTGAGACACCGTCTCTTCTTTCATCGCCAGAATGCCGGGAACGTCTTGTCCGGCGAGATACAACGCGGTCATCGCCAGAAGTGAGAGAATCATCATGACGGCCAGCGCGGCCATCAGAACATGTCCGGATACGTTACGGATCAGCGAAATTCTGGTAGTCCGATCTTCCATGTCGATGTCAGTTAGGTGAAAGCCGGACTAAGCACGCAATCCGATTTCCCTGATTGCCTTCCGTGGATCCTGAGGCATAGTCAATTCGACCACGATTCTTCTGACCTGCGCGGGTGAGGCCGCCAAGCGGCCGCGATCATCCCAGTAGGAGAATCGCACCTCCCGGATCTCACCAACGAGTACACCAGCGCCGCCGTCGATTTGACGCAAGAACCTTGGCACTCCCCGTTCGTCCTGCCGGCTATAGTAGCGGACGCGATTCAGGATGCTGACGGAGGCACCTGCCGGTATCGCATGAGAGAGGGGCTGCGTAATGGTGAGAGCCTCGCGTTGCCCGTCGCGAGCTAGGGTCCCTGTTTCACATTGCCTATTCCAACAAAGAAGGATGGTCTTTCGTCCCGGCCATCCGCTGCCGTTCTCGACCGATAGGATCGTTTGTCCTGTACCGGCCTCCGCCGCCAGTCTAGTGACGTATCCGTGAACATTTGCGCTGAATTCAATTTCGTCTTGTCGGATGATCGAGAGGGCTCCTGGCTCCACAAGACGAAGTTCCTGCTGCAGGAGTTCGAGCCCAATGCGAACGTCTTGCGCGTGCGAAATTGCTGTCTGTTGCCTGGAATATTGCCCGTGGAAGAACGCCAAGGACTGCAGCATCGCCCCTAGCACAATAAATCCTGCCGCCAGAGCCAACAAGACTTCCAGTAGGCTCGTTCCATTGTCCGACGCCCACGAGCTTCGATATGCCTGTTTCCTGTCGGCCGCCCGCACAAACGATTCCTCTCATTCAGACTGGACACCCACAAACCACGGATTAGCACGCAGTGTCGCGGCTCTGACTTCCCGCTGGCTTCCTCCGGAACCGAGGACCGCTCGAGCCTCGATAACGACGTAGCCGGCTGCCGCCAACGTGCTACCTCGGTTCGGCGCGACTGTCCAGGTCAGTACCACGCCGTCCAGCTCCCACACTCCCGTGTACCGATGGTCACCCCCGACCTCATCGCCATTGAGCCCGTCGTCATGCATGACGACGTCAGGCCGGCCATCGAAGTTCATGTCATCAAGCAGCAAGAATTCCCATCGGGAGGCTCGTTTGGCCTCAATCCTGCTCTCAACCAAAGCCAATGCGCGTCCGCCCGCCGCCCCTTGGCTGATAAATTGTTCGGCTGCATGGAACGCCGCCATGGCCCCAAGCAGAGAAATCGGCACAATGGCCAGCGCGATAAGCACCTCGGCATAACTCGTGCCCCGACAGTCAACAACCAGACGTCGCAGATTCATGAGATGGTGACACGACCGATAAGGCTCACTGTGAGCAACGTGCGCCTCCCGCGAGCATCCCGCACGGCAATCGTCGTCGCCGTCGCGGAACGTCCGCTTGGATGGAAGAAAAGATCTGGGCCTCCTGTCGGTTCTTCTATGTCGATGCCCTTATCCCGATATCGATACACATCGAGCACATCCCCTGCATCGACACGTTCCAACGTAATGGTCTGCTGTATCCGGTCAAACCGAACCCGCAGTCTTTCTCGACGCGACATGGCGAGTTGCCTAGCCATTCGCAATTCGGATGCGATCTCAGTGACAACGGTCCTGGCCTTTGCCCGTTCAACGCTTACCTGGTAGGCTGGCAGCGCCATACCTGCAACGAGACCGGCAATGGCGAGGGCCAACAGGAGTTCGATCAGGCTTCGACCCCGCGGCTGCAGGTTCGCTCGCACAATTATCTCCTTCCATATCGAGTCAGGTTTCTCGTCGCCAGGCGATGAGAATCCAAAACCTATGCCTGCTTGTCGCAAAGTGATTCGATCTCACGCTGTCCACAGAACGAGAGCTGTTATGATCGAGAGTTGACTTCTATGAGAAGGTCTAGAAGTGAGTCTGATATTGGAGTAGCTGAGGTAGCAGGTGCGTTGCGCGCCACTCTGATTTAGATACACACGGAACGGAAGAGATACAGCCGAGGGTGATTATTCCTAAGGAGGCGTCAGCAACCCTTGGTACCAATCGAGCAAGGGTTGACCGAAAAACAGAGATATGAGCGCCCCAATGACGAGAAACGGGCCGAACGGAATATATTCATCTCGCTTGAGGAGGCCTGACCCGATCAAACTAAGACCCACGATCGATCCAGCAAGCGAGCCGATCAAGATGGTGAGCAAGGCCGGTTTCCATCCGAGAAACGCGCCGACCATGCCGAGCAGCTTAATATCCCCGCCGCCCATTCCTTCTTTGCCGAACAAGTATGGGCTGGCCCAGGCTAGAGCCCAGAGCAGTCCTCCTCCGACCAGCACTCCCAACAAGGCGTTGAGAATCCCTACCGGCAGAACGGTCGCCGCCCCGGTCAATCCCAGAACCATTCCGGGCAATGTAATGACATCAGGGATAATCTTGTGCGAGAGATCGGTGCCTGCCACGACAAGGAGCCCTGAGAAGAGGACGGTGTAGAGCGCCGCGGTCCAGGTTGGTCCAAAGACCCATAGGATGACCAGGAAACCGGCGGCGGTGACGGCTTCGATGAGAGGATAACGCAGGGGAATCTGGGCCTTGCAGTGCCGACACCGGCCCCACAGGACTAGGTAACCGACTAACGGAATATTGTCGTAAACCTGGACCGCGGTTCCGCATGATGGGCATCGTGAGCCAGGCCAGATTAGCGACTCACCCCGCGGCAAACGATAGATGCAGACGTTGAGAAAACTTCCAACCAACGCGCCAACAATTCCGGTCACGACAAATTGAGATACTTCCGTCATCAAGCACTCATTTCACTTTGTATTATTTTGGGCAACCTTATCTAGCCAGAATTGATCTACGTGTATTCCCTAGGGCCATTGTGCTTCCATTTACAGCCGCCGGGCGAGCCCCTATAATTTGGCCCCGTTCGCTCAGGGTTTCTCCTCCGGTGTTTTCACGCTCCGTAGGATTATAGCGAATTTTTCTGCGACTCATAGGAGAACTGGGATCATGACGCGAACGGCACGAACAAAAGCGAGGCCCTCGTTGGCCGACCTGTCTCCTCCTCCGCGCAAGAAGCGTCCGGAATCGTTGACAAGCCGGGAGCAAGAAATTCTCGAACTCATCTGGGCCGGGTTCAAGAATAAAGAGGTCGGCCAACGGCTCAAGATCAGCGTCAAGACCGTTGAAGCCCACCGCGCCAACATGATGAAGAAGATGCGGGTGTCGAATACAGCTCAACTCCTCAAGACAGCTATTCAAGGCGGTATGCTCAGGATTCGGTAGTTTGCGAACGGGACTTAAGTCGTCTCTGACGAACGACTTCGAACAAGGCGATCGCCGCAGCCGCAGACACATTCAGTGACTCAACCTTTCCCTTCATCGGGATACGGACCTGGTCGTCACATTCCTTTCGTACACCTGGACGAATGCCTTCCCCCTCCCCTCCCATGACAAGCGTCACGGCTCCGGTCAAATCCAGTGCCGTGTACTCCTTCGTCGCGGACGGTTCCACTCCATAGATCCAGACCCCCATCTCCTTGAGATCTTCGATCAAGCGAGCCAAATTCGGAACTCGTGCCACCAGCATATGCTCCATCGCTCCGGCCGAAACCTTGGCCACAGCTGAGGTAAGTCCCGCCGAACGGCGCTCCGGAATAAAGACTCCGTGAACTCCTGCGGCCTCAGCTGTTCGGAGGACCGCGCCGAGATTGTGAGGATCTTCAATGCCGTCCAGAATGATCATAAATGGCGGCTCGCCGCAACGATGGGCTCGGTCGAAGATGTCTTCCACGCTGCTATAGGCCTTGGCGGCGACGAATGCAATGACACCTTGGTGCTTGCCCGCAGGCACGAGGCGATCAAACACCGTGGTCGGTTCGATGCGCACCGGAATCCGCTTGGCTTTCGCCTGTTGCACGACTTCCGCGAATTGCCGATCGGTGCGTTGAACGAGGAGCCGCTGGAGCGGACGAGTTCCGGCCCGCAGGGCTTCTCGAACGGCATGCAGCCCGTAGAGCAGTTCGGGCTGGCTATCGCTTCCAGCGGGTGGTGCCATCGGGCTTGTCCTCGATTCTAATGCCCAGGGAGGCGAGCTCCGTTCGTATTTGATCGGCACGTTTGAAGTCTTTTTGCAGCTTGGCGGCAGTACGTTCGGCGACCATCGCATCGATTTGGGCATCGCCTAGGGGGTTGAGTCGGCCGCCGATCTCAACGTTGAAAATCCAGTTGTCCAGCTGAAACAAACCTAATACTTGCCCAAGCGAACGAAACGCCTCGCGAGCCTGCCGCCTTTCCTTCGTCGAAAGCCCGGCCCCGAGCAGTTTGTTCGTCTCGCTGCGAAGCGTCTGGAAGGCTGCGAGCGCAACGGGCGTATTCAAGTCGTTCGACATAGCCGCCTCAAACGCCCGCTTCGTTTCATCGAGACGAGCGGCAACTGCCCCATCGGACTGCTTTGTCCCCTGCCCTGACTCGGTCAATCGGTTGAAGAGGTCATAGAATCCGTTTAGTGCATTCTTCGCCTCTTTCAGCGCCTGATCCGAGAAATCGAGCGGCCCATGGTAGTGCGTTGAAAGCAGGAAGTAGCGAAGAACCTCGCCGGTTACCGCCTCAGACCATTCTGACTTTTCAAATATTTCCCTAATGGTGAAAAAGTTCCCGAGCGATTTCGACATCTTCTCCTGATTCACCTGCACAAAACCGTTATGAATCCAATAGCGGGCAAACTCCTTTCCGGTCGCCCCACAGGACTGCGCGATTTCGTTTTCATGGTGGGGGAAGATCAAATCCATCCCCCCGCCGTGGATGTCGAATGTCTCGCCAAGATGTTTGATGGACATGGCCGAACATTCGATATGCCAGCCGGGACGACCAGGCCCCCAAGGGCTGGGCCATGAAGGCTCGCCTGGCTTGCTGCTTTTCCACAGCGCAAAGTCCATCGGATGGCGTTTGCGTTCGTCGACATCGACGCGCGCGCCGGCTTGCAGATCCTCAAGCTTGCGTTTCGAGAGACGCCCATAGGCCGCATACTTTTCGACCCGGAAATACACATCCCCGTCGACCGCATAAGCCAGGCCCTTCGTGATCAACCGTCCAATGATCGCGATGATGTCGTCCATATGGTCGGTTGCCTTGGGCTCTTTCGTGGCCGGCCTGATGCCGAGCTTAGCCATATCTCTGTAGTAGGCGTCGATGAACTCGGAGGTGATCGCCTCGCACGACACGCCTCGTTCGTTGGCGCGCTTGATGATCTTGTCGTCCACGTCGGTAAAGTTCTTTACAAACTCCACTGCGAAGCCGCTGTACTCCAGATATCGGCGAAGGACGTCGAAGACGAGCGCACTGCGTGCGTGGCCGATATGGCAGTAGTCGTAGACCGTCACGCCGCACACGTACATGCGGACTTTCATCGGTTCGATCGATTCGAACGGCTCCAGCCTGCCGGAGAGTGTATTGTAGAGGGTCAGCATGGCCGCTTATGATCCCGGAGTCGTCGCCCGTCTCGGCCAGTGAGACCAGAGAAAGTAGCCGGCGGCCAACGCAAGGCATAGTCCAATGACGACGTCGAATTGGTGAAAGTATTCCCGCAAATGCTCCCACTCATCTCCCATCTTCACGCCGATATACGCCAGAAGATAACACCAGGGCAGCGCGCCGAAAAACGTGAACAACACGAACCGGGGAAAGTTCATGCGCGCGATTCCCGCGGGCAGGGATATGAAAGTGCGGACTACAGGAAGCATGCGGCTGAAAAAGACGGCAGCTTCGCCGTACTTTTCGAACCACCGGTCGGCCACATCCAGATCGTGGTGCGACACAAGGAAATATGGACCATAGCGTTCCACGAAGGGACGCCCCCCCCAAACGCCCGCATAGTAAGCGATAATCGATCCCACCACATTTCCGATCGCGCCGGCTAGAGTAACCCCCAGCATCGTGAACTGCCCCGTCGTCACGAGATACCCCGAGAACGGCATGATGATCTCGCTCGGGAGGGGAATGCAGGCGCTTTCGATCGCCATGGTGACCAGGATACCGGTGTAACCAAACGTCGAGATCATATTGATCACGAAACGGCTGAGCACCGTGATAATGCTCTCGATGATCTGTCCCATACGGTCCTATCGAGGCCCTTTCCTGCGCGACCCCGTCGAAATGCTGCCCCTCCTGACCCGGCCATGTATCATTGGTTCCCACGTCCGCAGTCGATCGAGTACCCCATAGTGGGTACTGTCGAGGTGCAACGGCGTGAGTGATACGATGCCGGATTCGATGGCCTCATGATCCGCGTCTTTGCTCCGGCTCCACGAGACGCGGGTGCCGGCAATCCAATAGTACCTCCTCCCGTGCGGATCGACTTTCTCGATGACGGGATTCTCAAACCGCCGCCGGCTCAGGCAGGTCACCCGTACGCCGGCGACGGCGCGCAACGGACGATTGGGAACATTGAGGTTGACCAGCGTTTCTTCCGGTAGTCCCTCATCCAGAATCAACCTTGCGACACGCAAGGCATAGTGTCCCCCCGTCTGAAAGTGGAAGCCATCACGCCCTTCCTGCGAGACCGCCATTGAGGGCACGCCGAGAATCGTTCCTTCCACGGCCGCCGAGACGGTTCCCGAGTACAATACATCGTCACCCAGGTTGACCCCCTTGTTGATCCCGGACACCACGAGATGGGGTTTCTT
>JBBILH010000086.1:0-13765 GCA_037445005.1 Nitrospira sp. | reverse complement strand
CGCTTCTTGAAAGCCGAAGCCATGGCGCTCTGGTCCGTCCGGGCCGCGCAGGCGCGGGATGTCCCTCCCGGTGTCTTGTCGTTCTTGCGGCGCCATGAGGAAGATGAGGCGGAACACCTGAGGGAATTCGAGACCAGACTGGGTGTCACGTCGCATACCAGGGAGAAGCTGCCCCGCGTACCCAGTCAGTGGCATGCGCTGGTCATTCACCTCTATGGGTACGAAACGCTGGGGTTGGAGTTCGCGAAACTACTGGCGCAGGTGCAACCGGAACTCCGGTCCATTATGGATGACGAGGAAGTTCACGTCGGGTTTTTTGAGAACGAAGTCAAGAAAGTCCTCACAGTCGGTGGGGAAGCCGCTCAAGGTGCCAGGCAATGTGCCGCCGCATGGTGGCGCAGGCTTCCGCCGACCGTCGATCGATATCTGGAAGGTGAGCGCTTGGCGCCCTTTCGTCAGGAACTCAAACAGGTGATTCTGAGCGCGATCCAGGAACGATTTGTCGGGCTGACCCTGCTCGGCCCGACGGTGAAGATCGGGTGACCGCGATGGAGTGTGTTTTGCTGCGCCATGGTATTGCGGTCGAGCGGGACGAATGGAAAGGAACGGATGCGGACCGGCCTTTGACCGACCGGGGAGCCAAGCGGGTGGCCCAAGCGGCTGCCGGGCTTCAGCGGCTCGGGATCGAGCCGACGCATCTGTTCTCCAGCCCGCTGACACGGGCCCAGGAAACCGCTGCGATCATCCATGCGTCGTTTCAGATGAAGTCGGCGATCCGCGTTCTCGATGATTTAATGCCGGACGCTGTTCCGGAGGACGCGCTGTCGGCGCTCCGTGACCTTCCCGTGGAGTCCTGCGTCGTTCTCGTGGGACATGAGCCGCACTTGGGTATGTTGGCGAGCCTGTTGCTGAGCGGCAAGCCCTCTTCGTCCTTTCCGTTCAAGAAGGCCGGCGCCTGTCTTATCGAGGTGTCCGTTCCGGTCAAGTCAAGCAAGGGCGCTTTGCGGTGGTGGATGGGGCCCAGTCCACTTCGGATGTTGGGGAAGAAACGAGCGAAGCTGGAGGTATGAGCTCGTGAAGCGTCATTCGTGAAGCGTGAAGCGAAGGGGATATCAATGAGCAAGAGGCATGAGGGCAGGTAGGAATTGGATCGAGAGCTTGGTTGCATGTCAGCTTGTCAGCCAAGAATGGGCGCAGAAACACACGAGACTATTCGAGTGAATCAGCTTCGGCCGGCTTCCGGAGATGATGTTACCGGGAGATGGTCGAGACCGTCTTTTGCCAGAAGCTGCCGGATCTTTTCTCGTAATTCGTCTTGAATCTCTTCGGGGGATTTGCGTGCATCGACGACCTCGAACTTGAACTCCTCCGCCATCTTGTCGAACTCCTCGATCAACAGCGACTGATATTTCTTGAAGCTGTCGTACAGGTCGGTCCCCAGCCTGAGGTCCATGCCGGACTCCCAATAATTCATCGCCTTCGTTTCGATCACCCGCAGCACCAGCGTTTCGACGTCGATGCGGAGGTAGCAGACGAGATCGGGCACCAGGGCGAAGCCGAAGACGTCCCGGATCCAGCGCCGGTCGTTGCTGCGGACGAAGTCCCGCGCGAAGGCCGTGTAGATGTAGCGGTCGGCCAGGACGATGAAGCCGGAGCGCAGCGCAGGGATGATCTGATGCTCGAGGCGGTCCGCAAAATCGGTGGCGTACAAGAGGCTCAACGACCAACGATCGAGGATGTTGCCCTCCTTGGCGACCTCGATCGTTTTGGACATGAGATTGGATCTGGTCCAGCCGGTCGTGATGACGCCGTAGCCCTGCACTTCGAGCCACTCTTGCAGCATCTCGATGTGGGTCGAGCGGCCGACGCCATCCGTGCCTTCGATGGCGATGAGCTTGCCTTTCAGGTCACTCGGATTTAGATACGTCAAACCGTCGCCAAAATAGCGAGCGTCGACCATGGGTGCCTCTTCTTGGTTTGTATTCCTTCAAGGCTTCATCGACTAATCGCCGCATGCCGTCCTGTTGTTCGGCGATGTCCTTCGTCGCGTCCATCGTGATGAGTTGGTATTCGTCCACGATTTTGTCGTATTGCGCGAGAATCCGCGACTGGAAGATCCTGAAGCTTTCGGTGAGGTCCTGGCTCAGGTTCATGTCCATGCCGGCCTCGTAGTACTTGAATTGTCCGCGCGTGCCGCCCAGCAGGCGCGAGATGGCCACTTCGATGGGGACTTTGAAATAAAACGCCATGTCCGGCTTGATGGCGAAGCTGTATAACTTGCGGACCCAATCGGGCGACACGCCGCGGACTACGTCGCGGGCGAAGGCCGTGTACATGTAGCGGTCCGCCAATACGATCATGCCGGCTTTCAACGGCGGGAGAATGTCGTGGTAGAGCCGGCTCGCGAAGTCGGTGGCGTGCAAGAGGCTGAAGGTCGTCGGCGTCAGGCTCTTGTTCTTCTTGCCCTTCTTCGTCGTGTCTTTGACGAGGTCGGAGGAGTTCCACTCGGTGAAGAAGACTTTGTGCCCCTTGGCTTCGAGCCACTTGTTCAGCAGCAAGAGCTGCGTGCTCTTGCCGGACCCGTCGATCCCCTCCACGATGATGAGTTTGCCGGGGTAGGGATGAGGGGGGCCTGACGCGGTCGGATGTTCGGTCATGCGGCATCCTCTTGCGGCACGACGGTGAATTGTACCCGCCGGCGGAACACCCGCTCAAACAGGTCGGCGCGCCCTTTGGCCGCCCAGGCTTCCAGTTCCGCGTCGCCCGATACGTGAACGGTGATGGTGATCGTGGAGCCGAGCTTTACGTCGAGCGATCGGACGACGGAAAAGTGGGTCCGGTCGAGGCCGTCGGCGATTCGCAGCAGCGCCGACAGCACGCGGACGACGCGCTTGACCTTCGGGGCGAGAGCGTCGAAGCCGTCGTGTTTTGATTGCGGGATCGCCCGTCGATGATAGCGGGCCACGTTTGCGACGACCTGCAACTCGTCGCCGGAAAATCCTCCCACGTCGCTGTGGGTGATCAGGTAGTAGGCATGTTTGTGGTGCTGCCGCTCGTTGATGAGGTAGCCGATGTCGTGGAGAATCGCCGCGTATTCCAGGAGATCGCGTTCGGCGCCGCCGAGGCCGTGGAGCCGTTTGGTCTGATCGAACAGGCGCAACGCCAGGCTCGCGACGTGGAGGCTGTGAACCTCCGGAGCGTGGCAGCGGCGCGCCAGGGCGATGACGTTGCGACGGCGGAGGTCGGGAATTTCGGCTTCCGCCTTGAGCCGGTCCTTGTGGCGGATCGTGAAGTCCGAGATGACGCCTTCGCGGATCGCCTTGTCGCAGAGCACGAGTTCGTCCCGGCCGGTCAGCTCCATCAGATGGCGCAACACCACCGTGGCGGGGAAGAGGGTATCGACCCGCTTGGGGTCGAGCCCCAGCATCGCGAGCCGTTCTTTGATCGTCGACCGTCGAAGCTCCTGCTCGGTGTCTTTGATCTCTTTAAGCGAGACGGTCGCCAGGTTGAGTTGAGGCAGCGGGCGATTCATCTTGCGGAAATGGACGACTTCAGCCAGATTGGCCGCCATGCCGGAGGTCGCGATCAACGCGTCGAATCGTTTGGGCTTGAAGGAATCCAGCGCGGTTTTCAACTGGCTGTTCACGGTGTCTTCGAGCGCCCTCAGCATGCCGCCGGAGGGCGGCGTTCGTTTGAGAAACCGGTCCGCCAGCCTGATGGCCCCGAGCTTGAGGCTCTTGGCGTGGAGGAGCTGCTCTCGATTGCCGGCCATCAACTCGACCGAACCGCCGCCCACGTCGACGGCAAGAATCGGCTGATCGGTCATCGGCACGCTTTGTTGGACTCCCAGGAAGATCAGTCTGGCCTCTTCGTTTCCTGATATGACACGGATCTTCAAACATGTCTGCTCGGCCACCAGATCGATGAAGTCGCCGCCGTTCTTGGCTTCGCGCACGGCGCTGGTGGCCACGGCGACGATCCGGTCGTAGCCTTTGTTCTTGGCCAGCGTGACGAGGTGGCGGATCACCCCAAGCCCCCTGGTCATCGCTTCATCGGAGAGGCGATGTGTGGTAAAGGTGCCGTTGCCCAACCTGGTCATGTCCTTGAAGCGGTCGAGAATCTTGTGGGTTCCATCCGGCTGGACGTCGGCAAGGACCATATGAATGGAGTTGGTGCCGATGTCGATGACGGCGATCTTGGTCATGGGAAGCGAGGGGGCGGCGCCCGGCATTTCGCCGCCGAGCGCGGAACATTACAGAAGACGGATGGCCGTGATGACCTTAATGAATGGGCCGAGGGCCTGTCAAGGTTGCCGGGGTTAAGTTTTTGTTACAGTCCACAAAGGAGTCGATGAAGAGGCGGCTATGGCGCAAGATGACCGCCATGTTCTGATCACCGGAGCTTCGACCGGCATCGGCGCCGCCTGTGCGGTCGCCTGCGCCGGACGCGGGATGACCGTGTTTGCCGGGGTCCGGAGTCACGATGCGGGTGAGCGATTGGTCAAGGCGGGGGGAACTCGAATAGTCCCGATCGCGCTCGACGTGACCGACACCGTATCAATCGGTGAAGCGGTCGAAATGGTACGGCGCAGGGTAGGCCTGCTGGGCTTGTGGGGCTTAGTCAACAATGCCGGCATTGCCATCGGGAGTCCCTTAGAGCTCATTCCGATCGATCAACTGCGCCGCCAAATCGACGTCAACGTGATCGGCCAAGTGGCGGTGACTCAGGCGTTTCTCCCGCTCCTTCGGCAGGCACGGGGGCGAATCGTGAACATGGGTTCGATCGCCGGGCGTGGGACTATTCCGATCATGGGCCCGTATTCCGCGTCGAAGCATGCCTTGGAAGCGTTGACGGATGCCATGCGTCTCGAACTCAGCCCGTGGGGCATTGAGGTCTCGATCGTCGAACCCGGAGCCATCGCCACGCCGATCTGGGAGAAATCGACCAAGGTGGGAGACGAGCTCGCGGCGGCGGTCGGTTCGGAGGGACGCGCCCTGTACGGAAACATGGTTCAACGGGTCCAAGCAGCAGTGGCCGATGCGGCCAAGCGCGCGATTCCGGCTGAGGCCGTCGCGAAGGTCGTCCTCCATGCGTTGACGGCGCCTCGGCCCAAGACCCGATATCTCGTGGGAACCGATGCGAAAATCCGCGCGGTGATGATCAAGTGGCTGCCTGATCGGGTACAGGACTGGATATTGAGGAGAGTCTTGAAAATATAGTTCTTAGTTTTGAGTTTTTAGTTGTGAGTTGAGTCCGCGGCCCGAAAATTTCGGACCATCAACCCAGCACTACAAACTCAGAACTCAAAACTAAAAACTAATAACTGGAGGCATCTGAAGGGGAGGTGAAGCGTATCTCATGAATCGGTTACGGTTGGAGGCCTGCTGTTGGAAGTTGGAGGCTTGATGCAGGAGCATCCGGCCTCTAACCTCGGGCCTCAAGCCTCAAACTCATTAACGAACGACGAGATACGGCAACTACCCGACGAGATCCGGATTGAGGCGGTTCAACGATCTGATGGATTGGGCTTTGATTTCGTTATAGATGATCGTGCGGCCTGCCTGTCGTAGGCGAGAGAAGACGCCTTCCACAATAACCTGATCGCCTTCCTTGACCTCCGCTTGTCCCAACGCGATTACCTTGACCGTTCCCGAGTGGTCCTTCAGCAGGAATCCATAGGCCGGTTGGCCCTGCCTGTTCGTGGCGAGCTGAATATTGGTCACTTCGCCGGACACCACGACTTCCTGGCGGTCGTATTGCTCGGGGTGGGACACCAATTCAGCAAGGTCGAGCAGACCCGAGGCCTGGACGGGCATCGCTCCGAACAACAGAAGACAGACGAACAGCGGGAGAGAGCGGAATGCGTAAGATGTGATTTGGTATCGTCGAGCAGGCTGCGTCTTCACAAGCGACACTATATCCCAGGATCGGTCGATTGAACAGTCCGGAGCGAAATCACCACTTGTCGCTCGCCCGGCCGGACGCATCCTCTCCCTTGAAGTTATGGAGGATCGCTTCCTGAATTTCGGTCAATGGCTTGGGCTCGGCGTCATCGGGGCCGTGCAAGGCGGCCTCGGTTTTCGGCGCGGGAGCCGTCCTCTTGAGCAGCTCTTCGTCCAGCGATTCGGGAGAGGCGTCGAGGTCGTTCAAGATGGCGGCGAGACGATGGAGCCCGAACAGGTTTCTCGTGATCTCCGAATGCATCGCGTTGGAACTGCCGCCGTAGACGAGCGAGTTCCAAAACTTCGTTTCGAGGTCTTCGCTGAGCGTTCCCCAGGCAAACAGCATCAGCTTGTCGATAAGCGCGGATTCCGTGCGCTCCAAACCGTCATAGGTCGAGGTGGATTTTTGAATCGGGCGGGTGGCCAGCACGGCGAAAGTTTCCTTCCAGAGGTCCATCGGAGGCTGTTGCCGGGTCGCGTCTCCGGTTTCTCTCCGTAGACCTGCCTGAAGCGACTGGAGGAACTGGGTCACGTACTTCACCTTGCGGGCCTGGAGGGTTCCGTTCGGGATGCCCCAGATCATCCCGATCTCATGGTCCTGCAGCGGGGCATAATCCGCTGCGTGCCGTTCCCGTTCGGCCAAATCGAGCCGTTTTCGGTACTTGTCCGCCAGGCGAAGCTGCGTCTGCATATCGATGCCGAGTCGTTGCCGCTGGTAGTCTTCCGCCGTCACCTCATCGGTCTCCCAGCGCTGATCGAGCGCCCTCAATTGAGGTTTCGGCACCGCCGTGGGAGCCTGCGATTTGAGTTGAGCGACTTCTTCGGGGGACATGCCGAATCTGGCCGTCAGGAGACCGGCGGCCCGGTCCGCGAGTGATCGGCGGAGCTCCAACAGCTTTTTGAGCGTGACGCATTGCAGCCAGGTGCGCTCGCGTCTCAACCGCACGTATCGTTGGTAGAAATCGCGCTTATCACGGACGGCCTTGAGCGCCTCCTGGGTCAGGATGTTGTAGGTCGGCTTGGTCCCCGATACGCAACGGGGATCGGGCCGGTCCATGGTCATGTATTCGATTTCCTCCTCCGTCACGTCGAAGTGCTGGAGAAGAATCAACTTCAACATGATCCTGCCTTGCAGGGGCATGGTTGAGACGACCGACTCGATCATGGCCGGCGTCAATTCAGAGGAGGCTGTCGCTGAAATGGAACTCATGCGCTATGCGGTCCCCATTTTTTGGTTTTCGAGGTACACGGCGACATATTCGCGTACTTGCTGGACGGTCCCGTTGATGAAAAGCTCGCGTGGAATCTCCACCCGCGTAAGGGTGGCCGGGTTGACCCCCCGTTCCTGGGCATATTCCTCGTCGATATAGAGGCTGACCGAGCCGTCCTTGTGCCTGAGGGCATATAGGGCGTTATTGTCGGACATAGCTACAGGTAACATAGGGCCGAGCGGCCTGTCAAAGCGCGATAGCCGCTACAGTCGAGGCTTTTCGAGGAGAATTCGTCGGCGCCGGAGGATGTACAAGGTCGATAGGACGATGGCGGTCAGGAGAGTGTTTCTGATGCGTCCCGGCCCGAAACAGCCGAGATTGACGAGGCCGTTCGTGAATCCGTAGGCGGCATAGATCAAGTAGACAAACAGGGACCATCGCCGCAGCGTCATGAATCCGTAACCCACCGCGATATGAAGCGCCGGCGAAACGGCTTTGGCCAGAAAACCCGGAATCCCGTCCGGCTTGGTGCAATAAAACGGCAGGAGATAGTCGAGGTTCTGAAGGATGATCCAGGTGTCGTTTAGAGCGCTGATCAGCAGCAGAAGCCCGAGCAGCCGGAGATCGTGCCCCTGCTGTAGGGCCATGCGCCAGGTCAACCGCCAGGTGTCGGTTCCTAGGCTCGGATGCACAAAGGCTTCGTAACTTTGCAACGCCCACCAGGGGAGAGCGAGAATCATGAAAAAGAGCACTTCCGCCGCCCGGCCTGAAATGCGGCCTAGCGCCATGCTGGCGGCGATCAAGGCGGCCGTGACGCAGAATGCCGTGGCGGCCGGGAGGGGGCGCCGTTGAAGCGCCTGTCCGAGCCCGGGGAGGCAGGCGGAGAAGAGCGCAGCTTGCCGATCGGGAGAGCCGGTCATGTCGTCAAAGAAAAAGGCCTTCGATCCGGCGACCGAAGGCCTTGAATTCTGCGAACCTCAGTCTGAGGAACTATCCGCCGAGCGTGTCGAGCGTTTCCTTCAGGCTTCCGCGAATGCAGGTAAAGATCGGAGTGTCGCGCAGCGTGTAGCGCGATCCTTCCGTTTCCCGCAACGCCATCACGAGGTCCAAAAAGTCTTCGGGCTTGTCGCTTTCAAAGGCGACGACCCATTCCTGGTCGTCGAGGCCGAACGAATAGGTGGTGTTGAGCTTTACCGAGGGGAACCGATGACCCACTTCAATGTGTTCGTCCATCATGCCCTGCCGGGCCGCCTTCGTGAGCAAGAACCACTCGCGCGTTTTGAGGAAGGGATACACGAAGATGTACTTGGCTTTCCCGGGAACGACCGTCAGGCGCTTGCTTTCCTGTCCTTCATGCGAGTGGTTGTCGACGTATATCGAGCGTTTCGTCATCGAGAGATACGAATAGGGCGTGGTCATGTAGCGGCCCAAACCGGAGGCCATGATCTTGGTGGTCATCTGCTGGAACAACTCAAGTTCATAGCTGATCCGCCAGAGCATGAAGTCGCAGTCCCCGCGGATTCCGACCGTCGTATAGGGGATGACCAGAACCTTGCCCGCATAATCCTCCACGGCACGGAGGAACTCCTGCTTCCCTTTCGTGCGTTCGTCTTCCGGAAGGCGCCGCCAGGCGGGATCGATCTTGTAAAACGCAAAATTGACGAATTGGCGTTTCGGGGGTTGCTGCGCCGCTTGTTGTTCGGGGCCTGCCATGAACTCCTCCGTAGTATGACTTCGTATCACAGAGCCGGGAAAGACTGTGTTCTCTAACACTTCGTGTTTTGTCTTGTCAACGGGGCGCGGCCCGTCGCCTCCACTCGTTGACAGTGCCACGGCGATCTGCTACTGGCAGACTGATGGAACGGATGGCGGCGGCGATCCTCGCGAGCGCGATCCTCAGCGGACCGGCGACCGACCTGTATGCCATCGAGCTTCAACCGTCGTCTGAAGACGTGCGGCAGGCGATCGACCGTGGCGTGGAAGCGGCGAAGTCCCATCAACCCCCCGACACCTTTTACACTCGGTTCGGCGCATCGGATGACTTGCATGCCGGAGGCTTCCTGATCACCAAATTGGGCGCGTTGTCGGTGATGGCGACGCATATGGCTTTGCGGGGGCTTCAGCCGAGCGATGCCGAGGTCGCCCAAGTCCTGGAAGCCAAGACGATGCTGGTCAGCGCCACGATCTTCGGCAACGTCGGCAACTTCGCCGTGGACAGTTATATGGTGCTGGACCAACAGGGGAAGACGATCAAGCCGGTGAACGTGCGATTCGACGCGGTGGCCGGCCGCAGCGCCGCCTATCCCGATCCGCCCAAGTTCAAGGCAAAGGTCGTGGCTTCGTTCGACTATCATGACTTCGACCCGCGCGCGGCCACCACGATCACGGTATTCCCCGCCAACGGCGGCGAGGTGAATTTCCCCCTGGATTTCTCCGCCGTCAAGTAGATCTCCATGGCTTCGACGCCCGGCCATTCCTCGCGACGGACCGCAGAAACGATCGCGGTCGGCTCGGAACTGCTCGTCGGAGGTCGCAGCGACAGCAACTCCCTTTTTATCGCGGAAGAATTGAGCAAACTCGGTCTCGACGTTCGATTTAAGTCGATTGTCGGAGACGATGAGTCCGACATGGTGGCCGTGCTGAAGACCGCCGTGAAGCGGGCGCGGGTCGTCGTCATGACGGGCGGCCTGGGCCCTACGGTGGACGATTGCACGAGAGAAGCGGTCTCAAAGGCGACCGGCTGCCGCCTGGCGCGCCGAAGAGACGCCTTCGAAATGATGCAGACGCGAATCGCCCAGTGGGGGCGGACACCGAACAAAGGACAGTTGCGCCAGGGCTTGATCCCCGCCGGCGGCATCGTTTTGCCGAATCCCGTCGGGTCGGCACCCGGCTTCATCCTGCCATGGCGTAGAAGCACGATCGTGGCGTTGCCCGGCGTTCCCAGGGAAATGGAACCGATGCTTGTGGAGAGCGTGCTCCCTTATCTGAAGGACCAGTTGAGGCGCTCCGGTCGGACCGCGTATCACCCGAGGACGCGGCTGGTCTTTCATACGTACGGTCTGCCGGAAGCCGATGTGGACGCAAAGCTGCGCGGACTCGTCCCCAAGCGGTCCCCGGTGGAGCTCGGTTTGTTGGCCTCGCCGATCACGGTGTTGGTGTCGTTGACGACGAAGCCGGGGGTCGCCGCAGGCGCGCAAGCCCTACGGCGGCTCGCCGATGAGGTGCGGGGCAGACTCGGCCGGTGGATCTACGGTGAAGGGGACGACACGATGGAGAGCGTCGTCGGCCGTCTGTGTGTCGAGAAGCGGAAGACGGTCGCCGTGGCGGAGTCTTGTACCGGGGGGCTGATCGGCCATCGCCTCACCCAGGTGCCGGGCTCGTCGGCCTACCTGGACCGCGGCGTCATCTGCTACAGCAACAAGTCAAAGACGGAACTCCTCGGCGTGCCCTCCGAACTGATCGATCGGCACGGGGCCGTCAGCGCGGAGGTCGCTTTGGCCATGGCGCAAGGGATTTGCGAACGGAGCGGAGTCTCCGTCGGGATCAGCGTCACAGGCATTGCGGGTCCTGGAGGGGCGACGCCGAACAAGCCTGTCGGCCTGGTCTTCGCGGGGCTCCATGCTGCGGACGGGCAATCCATCGCCAAGGAATTTCGATTTCACGGAGACCGCACGGTCGTAAAACAGCGGGCTTCGCAGGCCGCCCTGAACCTTCTAAGAGAATGGCTGTTGGGCCGGCAATCCTCATGATCCGCGCCTTTCTCGCCGTTGAACCGCCGGATGAACTGCGAACCCATCTGGCCGCATTGCGACAGGAGATCACAAGAAAAATTGCGCCCGATCTGTCGCGGGAAGTCCGGCTCTCTTGGGTCAGGCCCGAATCGTTGCATCTGACGGTGAAGTTTCTCGGCGACATCGACGAGCAGTCGGTGGCGCCCATGCGACAGGCGATCGCTCGCGCCGTGGCTGCGCATAGGGCGATCGTGGTCCCGATCGAGCGTTTGGGAGTGTTTCCCGGTCTACAGCGTGCGAGAGTCCTCTGGGCGGGGCCGTCGGCGCCCTGGGAGCAGGGGGAAGATGCGGCCCGGCTGACGGGGCTCCATCGAGCCGTCGAGGATTGTTGCGTCGCGTTGAACCTGGCGCCCGACGGCAGGGCGTTGAGCCCCCATCTGACATTGGCCCGAATTAAGGAAGGGGAGACGGCTATGGGACGGGCGCTGGCGAAAAGCGGGGTTTTAGACCGTCCGCTGGCGGGGAATCCGTTCGTGATCGATTCGATTGTGTTGGTGAAGAGCGATCTCAAGCCGACCGGGTCGGTCTATACGAAACTTTGGGAAGTGAAGTTGCCGGAACATTAAGCCCTCGACGTAGAAGCGCCGAACCTCATTTACGGAGACAGTTGCTCGAAGCTCGCCGGGTTCAAGTTACAAGTTTCATGTGTCACGTTGTCTGCAAACTTAAAACATGAAACGTGGAACATGAAACCTCTCCGACGGCACCTGAAACCCCCGACCGATACGCTTCACGTTTAGCCGATAACGAACTTATTGCTGCGGGGGCTGCTCGCGCATGGTGCGGCAAAACACTTCGGCCAGCATGGGATCGAACGCGCTGCCGGCCTGCTGTTCGATTTGTGCGATGGCATCCTTGATTGCAAGGGCCGTCGAGCCGGGTCGTTCGGCGGTCAGATCGTCGAACGCCTGCGCGATCGCCACGAGCCGAGCCAAGAGCGGGATTCGTTCTCCTTCCAGCCCGAACGGATATCCCGTTCCGTCCCATCGTTCATGGTGGAGGGCGATTATCTGGACGGAATCCGCCGGCAGGCCTAAAGCTCTCCCGATCGTCGCGCCGCGGTCGGTACGATGAAAGCTCTTGCTGGATTCCTGTTGGAGGACCAGGCGAGCTTCGGACAGAATCAAGTCGAGATCATGGGCCAATGCTCCAATCGACAAGATGTTTTGTTCGTCGAGAGGCAATTCCAACCGAGAGGCGACCAGGCTTGCATAGAAACTGACGCGATTGCCGTGGTTGACGAGGTATCGGTCCTTGGCCTCCAGCAGATCCGACACGAGTTGCACGAGCGAGGCGGGTTCTTCGCTCTTTGCGGAGGCGCGGGGAAGTTTTTCGAGGAAAGCGGCGTAGCGACGGGCGAGGTCGCTCCACGCTTCGGCGCAGGCGGGATCCGGTCCCCGCAAGCCCCGGTTGTCTTTGAGCGCCGTTCGCAGCATGTCCAGCCGTTGTTTTTTCCGGCAGGTTTGCAGGCTGATGGACAGGAGTTCCGAGGCGTTGAACGGTTTCAACAGAAATCCGGCCGCGCCATGGCGGATGCAGTCCATCGCGGTGGTAAGGGTGCCGAAACCCGTCACCATGATGACTTCGACTTCAGCGTGGGTTCGTTTAATGTCGTCGAGGAGTTCGGTGCCCGATCCGTCGGGCAGCCGAAGGTCGAGCGTCACCAAATCGACGCGGCATTCCTTCAGGACCGTCATCGCCGTGCGCACATCCTCCGCGGTCAGAATGTTGAAGTCATGCCGGAGCACATGGGTCAAGGCCGCGCGTGGCGACGGCTCGTCGTCGACGATGAGCACGGTCGGTTTGTGGTCGAGCGAAGGGGGAAATGCGGTTGAAGTCATCCTTCAACCTGTATGACGAGAAGGGGATTTCGTCAAGGAATCGACGATTGTATGCCGGTGCGAAATGCGGCCATTCGAGTCGCGGCTGTTTGCGTTCCGACAACAGGCCTATTCTCCGCTAGGCTTATCCCGGCGAACTGGGTATAATCCGGCCCTCTCCATTTCACCTCGAGGAGGCATCGCACATGGCGGAAAAAGACGAAAAGAAACGCGCGTTGGATCTCGCTCTCTCACAGATCGAAAAGCAGTACGGAAAAGGGGCCATCATGAAGCTGGGGGACTCCGAAGCCCCCGTCAATATCCCGGCGATCTCGACCGGCTCGCTCGGTCTCGATATCGCGCTGGGAGTGGGCGGTTTCCCGCGTGGGCGCGTCATTGAAATTTTTGGGCCGGAAGCGTCGGGTAAGACGACGTTGACGCTCCATGCGATCGCCGAGGTCCAGAAGACGGGAGGTGTCGCCGCCTTCATCGACGCGGAACACGCGCTCGACCTGTCCTACGCCAAAAAACTCGGCGTGCAGGCCGACGACTTGCTGGTTTCTCAACCCGATACGGGCGAACAGGCGCTGGAAATCGCAGAAACCCTGGTGCGTAGCGGCGCCGTCGACTTGATCGTCGTGGACTCCGTGGCGGCGCTCACGCCGCGCGCCGAAATCGAGGGTGAAATGGGCGACGCCCATATGGGCCTCCAGGCCCGGCTCATGTCCCAGGCGTTGCGCAAGTTGACCGCGGCGATTTCGAAATCTCAAACGACGGTCATCTTCATCAATCAGATCCGCATGAAGCTCGGCGTGATGTTCGGCAATCCGGAGACGACGACCGGCGGCAACGCGTTGAAGTTTTATTCGTCGGTCCGGCTGGACATCCGCCGGATCGAATCGATCAAGGAAGGGCAGGACGTCGTCGGCAGCCGCGTCCGGGTCAAGGTGGTGAAGAACAAGATGGCGCCGCCGTTCAAGCAGGCGGAGTTCGACATCATG
>JBBILH010000085.1:0-14057 GCA_037445005.1 Nitrospira sp. | reverse complement strand
TGCTTCGCTCCAGGCTCGCGGCAAGCCGCAGCAGTTCCGCATCAGTCCAGGGCGGCATGAATCGCACCGTCATCAATCGCGGCTTTCCCTCCGTCAACGTGCCGGTTTTGTCGAAGATCAATGTGTCGACCTTGCCCAAGACCTCCAGCGCTTCCGCCTTTTTGACCAAAACGCCGACGGTCGCTCCCCGTCCCGTCCCCACCATGATCGACATCGGCGTGGCCAGCCCCAGGGCGCAGGGGCAGGCGATGATCAATACGGCGACGGCATTAACCAAAGCGTAGGCCAGTTTCGGTTCAGGTCCCCACAGCACCCAGGCGATCGCGGTCAAGGCCGCCGCGACGACGACCGCCGGCACGAAGTAGGAGGCGGCGACATCCGCGACCCGCTGAATCGGCGCCCGTGAACGCTGCGCCTCGCCGACCATCTGAACGATCCTCGCCAACAAGGTGTCGCGCCCCACGCGCCGGGCTCTTATGACCAGGCTGCCGGTTCCGTTGATGGTCCCGCCCGTCACGGCCGACCCCACCGTCTTTTCGACGGGGACCGATTCCCCCGTCACCATCGATTCGTCGATCGCGCTGACACCGTCGTCGACGACGCCGTCGACCGGCACCCGATCGCCCGGCCTAATGCGCAACCGATCGCCGACTTGCACCTGATCAAGCGCGATCTCCGATTCCACCCCACCGGGGCCGATAAGTCTCGCGCTCTTGGGAGCCAGCCGTAGGAGCGCCTTCATCGCCGAAGTCGTCCGACTTCTTGCGCGCAACTCCAACATCTGCCCCAGCAAGACCAACACCGTGATCACCGCCGCGGCTTCGAAATAGACCGGGACTCCTCCGTCGCGCAGATGAAAGGACGCCGGCAACCAGTTCGGCATGGCCGTGGCAACCGTGCTGTAGAGATAGGCCGCCCCGGTGCCGATGCCGATCAACGTAAACATGTTCGGCGCCCGGTTGACCATAGACGCCCACGCGCGTTCGAAAAACGGCAGCCCGGCCCAGACCACGACCGGCGTCGCAAGGAGCCATTGCAGCCAGTTTCTGGTCGTCGACGCCATTACCTGGTGGAGCGGTTGACCGGGTATCATGTCGGCCATTGCCAGAATCATCACCACAAGCGCCGGTCCGACGCTGATCCGGAACCGTCTCGTCATGTCGTCGAGTTCCGGATTTCCGCTCTCCTCCAACGAGATGATCTTCGGTTCCAGCGCCATTCCGCAGATGCGGCAGGCGCCCGGCTGTTTCTCCAGCACTTCCGGATCCATGGGGCAAACGTATTCGACCGATGCTCCGGCCGGGACCGACACCGGCTTCGGCGCGCGCCGGTCAGGAGGCAGGAGGTAGTACGGAGGATCCTCGCAGAACTTCTTCAGGCAGCTCTGGGCGCAGAAGTAATACGTCTTGCCTTCGTGGACGTGGAAACCGGCGGCGGTCTCCGGACGGACCGTCATGCCGCAGACCGGATCGATGTGCCCGGTTGAAGCCGGCGCGGGCGCCGTCATCATGGGAAGCGGCTTTCTGCCGCCGAGGGAAATCAAGCCGCTAGTCGCAGGCCGCAGCGCCCGTTCCGGATCGGATGTGAAGGTCTTCTGGCAGGAGAGAGCGCAGAAGTAATAAGTGACGCCCTTATACTCGTACGATCCCGCCGCCGTGGCCGGATCGACGGTCATGCCGCAGATGGGATCGATCGCCATCGCACCTCGGAAGGTAATTGTGAATGTTCTAATGTTAAATGTTGAAGGTCTTGTCGGCGGTATCCCGAATTCAACATCCACAATTCAAAATTCAACACTATTTTTTCGAGTCGTTCTCCAAGATGCTCCGGATGACCGTCGTCACGTTTTCCGGAGTCATATTCGCTCCGTCGACTTTGATGTTCCCATCGATCAACAAGGACGGGGTTGATGAGACTTGGATGCGCTCTCCCCACCTGCGCCCGTCTTCAAACGCCTTGGCGGGCTTTCCACTCTCCATCCCTGCTTCAAACGCCGCCGGATCAAGGCCCACCTCCTTGATCAGGACTGCGCGGATCGATTTGTCGAGCACCCCGCTGAGCTTGTCCTTGTGAATCGTTCTGAAAAGCACGGCTTTCATCTGTTCGCCCTTCCCCATCGTCTTGGCCTGCTCGTACATATCGAACGGAGTCGGGAGCTTCCCTCGAATGACGGGGAATCCGACCATGGTCACTTCGAGCTTTCCCGCAAACTCTTTCATCAGCAGGGGCAAGGCCGTTTCTTCGAAATGGTGGCAGTGCGGGCAGTAAAAGTCCGCGAACTCGACCGCTTTCACCCTGCCTGGGACGTGCGTCGATTTTTCGTCCTTCAGTATTTCGTATTTCCCTTTGATCTCCGGGGGTGCGGCATGCGCAGGGATCCCCCCGCTCAACGCCAGACCGGCGCACACGACCGACACCATGACGCTCCGCAATCCGACACTTCCAACGCGCATACCCGCTCCTTTCAGATGTGTCCGCTACCGGGCTTCATTATATCGAATATGCCCGGAGAAGTGCTGTGGTATATAATGGACGCATGTTGCGGCAACTTTTCCTCTTCATCCCAGGACTCCTCTTCACGCTGGCCGCTTGCTCCACGACCTCACAGGACGCGGGGAGCGGGCAGCCGGAGGTCCCGCCGCTGTCATTTCAGCAGGTCAAATCCGCGCCGGATTCTTTCAAGGGTCAGTCCGTCATGTTTGGAGGGGATGTCCTCTCAGCCAGGCGTCTGAAGGAAGGAACCCGCATCGAGATTCTACAGTTGCCTCTCGATCGTTCCGGTTACCCCGCTGTAGATCTGACTCAGTCTCAGGGCCGGTTTGTCGCCATGCAGAGGGAGTTTCTCGATCCCGCAACAATTCCCCCTGGAACCAGAGTGACCGTGATCGGCGAGGTGAGCGGCACCATTACGCTGCCGCTGGATGAAACCGAGTACACCTACCCTGTGATCGAAACGAAGAAGCTCCACATCTGGACCCAGGCAGATCAGGCGGCGCCCCGTATCAGACCCTACATGGGTCCCGGCCCCTACTGGGGCCCCTATTGGAGCCCCTACTGGCGCCCTTGGCCCTACTGGTGACGGGTTGAGGTTAAGGCCAATGTGAGCGAACTCTCAGCCTAAACCTTGGCCTTGCCGGTCACCGTCCCCCCGTTCCGATAATCCGCTCGACGCGATCGTCGCGCCCGCCCAAACTCCGATACTTGTGGTACTGCGCCAGCGCTCGAGGCATGTCCTTGCGGTGCAGTTCGTAGAATACGCCGAGATTGTAGTGCGCTTCCGCGTAATCCGGCTTCAGTTCAACGGCCTTTTCATATTCTTGTTCGGCCTCTTCAAGCTTGTTCATGCTGGTATAAATGACGCCCAGATTCATGTGGGCCTCGGCGTACTCCGGGCGATACCGGAGCACCTCAAGAAATTGCCGCTCCGCCTCGATCGGCTTGTTCTGACTGCGAAGGATAAAACCGAGACTATAATGGGCATCGACCAGATCCGGCTTGATGGAGACCGCTTGCCTGTACGCATAGGCCGCCTCCAGCAAGTCGTTGCCGCGCTCGGCCAGACGGCCTGTCTGGTACCAACCGTCCGCATGCCTAGGATCCGCCTTGGTCAACCGTCCCAGCGCCTCGCGAGCCGCTTTCTCGTCTCCCTGGGCATCGTAGAGCATCGCCAAGCCGAACAGACCGTCCGTTTGGGTCGGTTTGACGGCCAACAAATCCCGATAAACCTTGATCGCCGCGGCATGATCCCGTTGCTGCTCGTACAGCCTGGCCAGATCCAGGCGAGAATCATCGTGCTTGGGATCGACGTCGATCGCGCGGCGCAGCGCCTGCTCGGCCTCCGGGGCTTTCCCCTGCGTCAAGTAGACTTTGGCCAGATCGTTCAACGCTTCAGGGTAGGCCGGCCTCAGCTTCAGCGCATGGGTCAGGGCCTCAATCGCCTCCTGTGATTTCTTTTTGTTCTTAAAATAGATGCGCCCCAGCAGATGGTACGCCTCAGCGGAGGGAGTGAGCTCGACAGCTTTGCCGAGTGTGGCGATCGCGCCATCGGCATCGCCGGATTTGAGCTGTGCAGAGGCGCGGTCGATCGCCCCTCTCGCCGGATCTGACGCATCGGAAGGCGAGGGTGGAACCGTTGAACAGATCCAGAGCAGAAGGGCTGCGCCGATCGTGACAGTTCGTCGCGCAAACAGGTTCAATCGAACGCTCCAGCGCGGAAAATAGATGTTCAACTATACGGGCGGAAATAGGTGAAATCAACCTGGTGGAATTCGTGAAACAGAAATGGCCTTGCCGATGATATCCATCGGCAAGGCCCGGACGGATCAGCCGGATCGCGCGTGTCTACTTGATCATGACCAATGTGCCGCCGTGATCCTTGGGATTCAGATGGTCCCGATAGGTCAAGGTATTCCCCTGCGTGGCGTAGAATAAATCGCTCGTCGGAATGCCGATGTACTTGGTCTCTCCCGGCTTGAGCACCACTTCAGCCTTTAAGACGAACGGCGAGCCGGCATTGACCGCATCGGTCATCTGAAATCCCCGCTCTCCCGTTGAATTGTTCGTCACCTTCAGCAGCACCGGGCGGCCCGGGCGAACCTTGAAATCAAGAACCGTGGTGGGAGGGTACCAGGTCTTCACTGCGCCGAGCTCGATCGCAAAGAGTTGCGCATCGACCTCCAACTCCTTGAACGGTTGCCCGACGACGGAGCCGGTCGCCAGATCACCCACCTCGACGCCTCCCGCCTGTAACGCCCAGGCCTCGGAACTTGCCATCATCATGCATGATCCTCCGATCACGCCCAACATGATCCTGCTCAACATAATGATACCTCCCGTATGGTTAAAGCGAGGACGCACTACTTTCTGGCGGCGCGAGGCATGGCGGGAGTCCGGTCCCTTCCAACACCTGCCCGCCGATGACCTGCTCGCCGACAATCAGAAACAGAATCCTGTACCGCTGAACTCGATCGGAAAATTTTCCGCTGGCGGTCGCCAAGACTTCGCGGGACCCGTCGTTCTGGCGTTGGTCTTCCTCAATCAACACGAAATAGGAGTCGAACCCCTCGAACGCAGTATCGAACACCTGCGTCCTCAGAACCCGTTCGATCATCGCGTCCTGCGCGAAACAGGGTACGCCGATCACGCAACTCAAGACGGCCAAGGCCAGCGAGCCGACCGTTCTCATTCCGAGACTCCTCAACATGGGAGGCGTTATACGAACTCGCTCCGCCTCTGTCTACAGACGGACACCAATGAATGCTACATTCTGCTACACCGGCGCGGTATCACTGCCCCTTTTTCTTCGGCTTGGCCGACGCCTGTTCGGCATGAACCAGCGATTCTTCGGCGTGCTTCACCGCCTCTTTCGCATGCTCCAAGGCTTCCTTGGCATGAACATCCGCGCTTCCTTTTACAGCTTCTTCCAGGTGCTTGATGGCTTCCTTTTCGTGTTCGATGCCTTCCTTCGCATGCTTGATGGTTCCCTGCACGTGATCGTCTCCGGCCGGTACGATACCGGCGAACCCGCATACGATCGCACCGCACACCGCGGTTATCACGACTGCCTGACTGACTCGACTCATATCATCCTCCCTGTGAAGTGGTTGAAAACACCTGCGCAATGCAAAAGGCGATGCAATCTCTGTCCAGAACCGGTTGTGAAGATGCTGCTTCCGCTTCAGTATCCAAGAAATGGGGAGAGGGAGGAGCAAGGGCATGCGCCTCCCTCTGTTCGGGACCTCCCTGCGTGGTCAGCGCAGTCCAACCCGTGAAGTCCCGCCCGCTATCGGTCCGGCAGTCCGTTGAAAAACCTGTTTGGGCCCCCAACGGGGGGCTTTTTCAGCCTCCCGCTCCTTGTCCGATCGAGAAAACCGCTCACGTCTGCCCGACCGCCAGCCGGCATAATCCCGAGGCCGCAGTGAGGTGGTCCCTGGCGCGACCAGTCGGCCGATACATCGCATAGGCCCACCCGTCCAGGGAGCAGCAACTCCCGACTTGCGAGTGAACAGTCGATGTCTTCGCCATGACAAAGATGGATAGCGGCCGCGCATCGCCCCGGCCTTCGGAACGAATCGTTTCTGCGACGACCATCGTTCCAACCGGGAAGTGCTCGTTGGCCATCGTGGCTGCGGCTTTTGGGGAGACATACAATCGCAGGCGCCGTTGAAGAGCTGACTCCTCCGTGTGTATTTCAAGATGCGGCCACTGCTGATACCCGGAGGGAATGGGTAGGCAGGGTCCCGACGATCCGCGCCGCCCTCCATTTACGGCGGCGAGCGCCAGGGAGAGCAGCCGCACAAGAACAAGACGGAGTTCATCCGGCGGAGCCTGTTCTGTATTCCAGCCCCGCAGCAACATCCCTTGTGTCCATTCGATATTCCGGATCACGGTCGCCCGCCTTTCTCCCCCGGAGGGCCGGGGGCTCGGAGGGAGGCCACCTCCGATACCCCGGACAGGTCCGGTCGAAGAGTGCGCAACTCCCGGACCCGACATGATGCTGTGCCGGTCATTTCTTTTTCTTAGAGCCGGCGGTTCGCAGAGACACTACCTTGATCCCATACGAAGCGGTCGACGCTCCCCATCGCCTGGTGCGATTATCGTCGATCAACGCGGCAACCGAAGACCGAAAGATCCGTAGGCTGCCGCGGCCGATCTTGGTCGCCTCCAAACGACCTTCCTCAATCCATCGATAGACCGTCCATTTGCTGACCTTCAATAAGCGGGCAGCTTCATGGACCCGGAGCAGCGGAGCATCCATGGCTTCCACCTCTCACACGCCTACTGCGTCATTCGTTTATCGAAATACTCGTCGTACCGATGCACGAAATCCTTCGCGGCCAGCGGCGCATGGCAGGCGCGGCATTTGGTGAAGTCTTCCGCCAATGGTTTGCCGTCCGGACCGAACGCCGCAAAAACCCACGAACCGTTCTTCAGATTGTCCGGCACATCCTGTCCCCAGCCCAGGCCTTTCTCCATGACGAAGACTTTTGCAAGATCGCCCTTGACCAGCTTGCCGTCTGCGGCAGTAGCCGGCGCCTCCCCGCTCATTTTCACTTTGTAGAGCTCCATTACCATCACCGTGCCGCTCGGGAACGATTGCCCGGCTTGCGTCTTCGCGCCTACGGAGTTGATGAATAACTCCCGCACCTGCTTCGCATCAGGTCGCTGCACCTCCGACAGGAATTTCGGCCAAACCATGTAGTTCCCCGGCAGCGCCAACTCCCCGTCCTTCGGTTTGGCACTTGACGAAGCCGTCGGAGTCGGGGTCATTTCGCTGCAACCAGCCCATACGCTCGCGATCAGTATCAAAATCCGGAACTTCATCGTCGGCCTCCTTACGATTTCGCCTGGGGCGGTCCGCCCCGATCCACCCATGCCGTGCATCCCATGCCGAAGGCCGCCCGCGCAGCCGACTCAGCGAGTTGCGCCGGGAAGATTCCCTCCGTGCGGTAACGGACGAGAATCGTTCCGTGATCGTTGAGAAAGTCCACCATTTGCACGGCGGGATACCGCCGCAGCGCCTCTTCCACCTCATCCCGATGGTATTCGCAGAACCGACCGCCGATTTGCACGATTACCTGCGCAATCGGTTCTGAGGAAACCTCCTCGCCGGAAGATCGCTTCAGCGCGACTTCAGCCTGAACGGTCGCAGACAGCCACCCGGCCATCAGCATGCACCCGCACCACACCATCAATATGTTCCTCATCGATCCTCCGATTTGCGTGAGAACCATCGGCGTTTCCACATTGGCCGCTGTTACGGCCGGCCAGGGCCCGGAGCGGAGACTCCAGGAGGAGAGCCTGCGCTCCGGACGGTCCGGGCAAGGAGGCCGTCCGGCCCGAACCGAGCCTTGCCTGCCGCCACACTGCCGTTCGATCGCGACAGGGAGGCTTCCTCAGCCGAGGAACACCACGGACCTGTCGACAGGTTGCACGAGAACGCTGCTCAGGCTAAGGGCGGAACAGGCGGAGCGCGGGACTTCAGAAGAATAGCGACGGGATGGGAAATGGTCGGGGAAGCAGGAACGGCGTCCATGCGCGCCACCGCCTCCGCCGCAGTCGTCGGCGGATGGGGCAGCAGCGCGAGGTTCGATACCGCCTGGCAAGACCAGGCGCACAGTGGAGAATGAGAGGGATCTGCGGAATGGTGCTCATGCCCGCCGGATGAAGCGGCATGCATAAAAACGCATCCGGCGGACAGACACACAAGTCCGGCGTACATTATGATCGTGAGACCGGCGGCGGCGCTCACGAGGGATATGCGCGATCTGAGCATGATCTCTCTTTTCACTTTGTTGTTCTGTACGCCCTTCTATTGAAATTGTCTACCGACGGCTGCTCACAAATGCTACAGAATCCTGCGCTCTTTGCGTCCGGCATCGCCCCGGCTAGAACAACCCCAGCGTGACGCCGCCGTAGATCGCACGGCCGTAGCCCGCAAAGAAGGCCTGGTTCAACGCGGCCGCGCCGGCGGTTTCGCCGCCGATCACCTGGCCGGACGCGGCGTATTTCTTATCCGCGATGTTATCCAGTTCCAGATACAGCTTCGCGAACCGGAACCGGGAATTCTTGATCTCGAAATTCTTGTGTATGTTCACGTTCGCGATGAAATACGACGGGATGCCGAACGTGTTGCTGTTGTTCAAGAAGTAGCTGTTCATATAGTTGCCTTCGACCCATGCCCCCCATCCGGTCGGACCATGGTCATATTCAACCTTGGTATTGAAGACGTCGGTCGGCACGTTTGGAACGTCCTTCCCGTCCCGAACCAGGAAACCCGCCGCCGTATTCAGCCGGTCGGAAAAATTGATGTACTTAGCGTCGACGTGCGTATAGGCCCCCGACAGTCGCAAGCCTGAGATCGGGCGCCAATCGTATGAGGCCTCGATCCCGCGATACTGCGACGAGTCGGCATTGACCGTGGCCGTATTCGTGCCGTTCACCGCCTGCGTGATCAGTTCGTCTTTGAAGAATGTCCAAAATCCGACGAGCTGAACCGACAGTGTTTGGGTCAGCTTGGAATCGGTTCCGATTTCGAAATTGAGATTCTTCTGGGGCTTTAAGCTGAAGTTCGTGCCGGGCAATCCTGTCACAGGATCTCTAAGGAGATTGCCGAAACCGGGAATGCCGTAGCCGGTGGAGGCGCGGACCCAATGCCGATGAGCCTCCGTGGGTTTCCAGGTGAGCGCCATTTCCGGCGCCCAATTGGTAAAGTTCCTGGTGGCCGACGTGTAAGCGGGGTTCGTCCCGCCCGTATAATTGATCGCTTGCACGCTGACGATCGATTGTTCGAAGCCCAGCCCGCCGGCGAGAATGACGTTCGGCGCAAACTCCAGCTCCTCTCGGAACCGCCCGCCGATGTTTCTGATCGTGCCCCGCGTGTTCTGAATGAGCGTCCCCCTCGTGCCTCTGCCGTCGGCCAGGTTCTGGAACGTCTGCCCTTCCTGCTCCATGTTGTTCACGAAGAAGCCGACGTAACTTCTCAACGGCATGCCGAACAGGCTGGCGTCGTTCCGCAGGTCGGCATAATGCTTGAAATTGGGATTGATGTTGTCGCTGATTTGGGAGAAGGTTTGATTGATGTCCTTCACGTCGTAGTCCGCTTCGATCGTCAACACGGTGCTGGCATTGAGCTGCCGCTCATAGAGCCCACCGACGATTGTCCGCCGATCCAGCCGACGTTGCGCGAGCTGTTCGGCGTTGCTGCAGGAGGCAGGGGTGCAGGTTCCTGTCCCGCCGGCCTGCCGGTGATCGGCGGTGAACTGGGCCTGCGTCAGCCGCGTCGGCACGAACGTGTCCAGAAAATTGGTGATCGCCTTAAAATAAAAGTTCTGTTTGTCGTCGATTCTGAACCGAAGATTCAAATTGATCGTCTGCGTGCTGTAGTTACTGTGCCTGATGAATCCGTCTTCGCCGACGTTGCTCACGAACAACGACGCGTCCAGGTTCTGAAACTCCTGCCCGACGGCCATCGCCTGCTTATGGTAGCCGAAGGACCCGCCGCTGAAGAGCGTTTCGACGCCGTTGATGTCGCTGCCGCGACGGGTTCTGAAATGCACCATCCCGCCGAGGGCATAATTGTCGTACAGGGAAGAGGAGGCTCCGCGCGTGACTTCGGTGCTTCTCATGAACCAGGGGTCGTGGATGTCCAAGCGGGACAATCCGTCCGATTGAGTCTGAATGAATCCGTCTTCGTACATTTTAACGTCCCGCACGGCGAACGTCGTCTTAGCACCCTGACCGCGGATCGTGATGCTGAAGTCGCGAGGGCCGTTGGCCTGCCGCATGACGATGCCCGGCAAGGACTCCATCGACTCCTTCATCGTCCTGGTGGGCTGCGACTCCGTTTCTGCCGGAACCGTGGCCGAAAGCGATAGGCCCTCGGGCCGCTTCTGGAATCGCTTGCTGACGATGCTCATGTCTGCCAGATCGAACTGGGGCGGCGGTTCCTTCTCCCCCGGCGAAACAGGCTCCACTCGCTCCTTCACGATCGACGGCCGCTGCTCTTGCGGTCTTGCTCCCTCTTTCCTCTGTTGAATGTCTTCCAACTCCTGAAGGATGTTCTTCAGTTGCCCCCGCAATTCCTGCTCGCGCGGCGACGCCGAGGGGTCCTCCGCCCCGGCGGCATCCTGCGCGGACAAGCGGTCAGCCACCGCGACAATTGCGACGAAAACTCCGACAGCGATGACCTGCAATTTTCGAGAGATTCCGATGCGTCGAACCATGATGACCAATCTCCTTCGATAAAATAGGACGACGGGCCCGGTCGGACAGCCGACGCGGACGACCGAATCAGCGCCCCGATGCGACAAAGTAAAGACGACGACTGGAAATGCGTTACAGAGGGGGTGCCCGGGATCGGGATACGAGGGCGGAGTGACCGGCTTGGGCGGTGGTCCCCGACAACAGCAGCACGGCGACCAGCACCAGCGCCGCAGCCGGAGGCGCAGTCGAGAGCGGTGTTTCCGTCGGATTGGCCTGGCAGGCCCAGGCGCAGTATGCGGAATGGGCGACGTGGGATTTCCCGGAATGATGCAGCGGGCTCGACCCGGGCGACGGACTCAGCAGGCAGGTCGCGGCACTCGATGCCAGCGCGAGGTACAGCGCCACTACGACGGCGGCGACGGGTGATCTCCAGCGCTTCATTTCGCCCCTTGCAAGAGGCGCCGCAACAAGGCGATCGACTCGTTGCTGTCCCATTCGCGTGGTCCGACCGCGCGACCGACCGGCCCGCCGTCAGGGCCGATCAGCACCGTAGTGGGCAGGCCTCGAACCATGAAAACGCGGGAGAGTTCCTGGTCTTCATCGAACAGCACGGGAAGCTCGATACCCAAGTGGCCGAGAAACTGTTTGATGCCTTGAGGGTGCAGGTCAGACGTCACGGTAACAACGCGCACCTGCGTGGAATCAAAGTGTTGCTGGAGGCGGGCCAGCGACGGCATCTCTTCTTTGCAGGGCCCACACCAGGTCGCCCAGAAGTTCAGCAACACGACCTTGCCTGCAAGGTCCCGCGAACGCAATGACCCTCCGTCCAAGGTCTTGAGGTCAAACACCGGTGTCGGGAAACCAGGCGAGATCGGCGACACGCGCATCGCAACAAACGGATCTCCGAAGCCGGCGGCAGCGCTCCCCGCAGGATCAGACAGGCTCAGCATGGCGATGAACCCGGCAAGCATCGTTCCGACGAAACGGCCGCTACGGTCCATGACTCCCGGTCCTTTCCGCCGCTACCGTCGCGTCGGGGAGCTGCATCGTTTGGATCACGAGGCGGTGCGCCGGCATCGCGTGTTCCTTCCAGCCCAGCACCACCGTGCCTTGCCGGTTCACGGCCACGGTCGGGGTCTGCCCGTTCTTCTCGTTCAGCTTCGACGGAGAGCTGAACGTCTCTCCGCGATCGAGCGAGTAGCTCGTCACGACTTCTCGACGAACCGGTGACTGCTCTTCCCAAATCACGACGATCCGCCCGTCCGGATCGACCGCCATCTGCGGATGGTCCGGGAAGGTGCCTTTGGAACGATTCAATTGCTTCTTTGAGGAAAAGGTCTTGCCCTGGTCGTCGGAATAGGCCAAGTAGATGGCCGGCGTTTCATCAGCGCCTTCGGTGTACCAGACGACATAGAGGCGTCCTCGGTGGTCGACGCCCAACGATGCAGGCCGATGGGGACAAGCGGGATAGACCCAGTGGTCATGGCCGACAATGACGCCGGAGGAAAACGTTTCTCCTCCGTCAGTGGAGTGAGCCACCACCGTTTCACGGACATTGCCCTCGAAGATTTTCCGCCACGCAACGTACACGACTCCGTCGGAAGAAGCGGCAAGCGCCGTCCTGCAGCAGACACAGGTATTTTCATCAATTTTGAGGTTTTTCGTTATCGTCCGGCCCTTGTCGATCGAGCGAGCGACGAACGTCCCCGGTTCTTTCTTCCCCTCACGCCCATCGATCCAGGCGAAATGCAGCATCCCCTCCGGCGAAACATTGATCGCATCGAATGTATGTTGGATGACGAGTCCGTCGTCGTTGATCAGAATGGACGGTTCGAATGTGCGGCCGCCGTCGGTTGATCGACTGAGCCGCAACTCGCCGGAGAACGGTTTGTCCGGGGTGATCTTCGGATGGGTCAACGACCAAGTCACGTACACGTCGTTGCCGCGCACGACCAGCCCCGGAGCTTCCTGACGGTAGTACGGATTCTCGGCTGGTGAGTTGACTCGGCTCGGCTTCCCTAACGGGCCACCGGGCGCTTCGGATCGCGCGAAGAAGACAGTGCGCGTCTCTTTGTCTTCCTCGACCCAGGCGGCGGCGAGTCGTCCTTCCTCGTCGATCTGCACCGTCGGTCCGACGACGTTTTTGGACTGATGCGTTGTTATGTGTCTAGGGCCGAGACGGACGTGGTCGGCGGGAACCTCGGCCGAACCGACGGTCACCGCCGCCGCGAAGATCATGACCGGTAGGGTCGTGAGCCCTTGCAGGACGAGCACTCGACGAGCCGAATTCATGGCCCGATTGTAGTGGACCGCGGGAACGCCCGTCTGCCGGCTGGTGCAGATTGGTGCCGACGGATGCTACAAACATCCGTCGGCGCGCGAAACGGTTAGCGAGGCGAGAACGACTGCTGTGAGACGAGGACCCGCTTATTGGAATACTCGGATGAAACCATCTCGATCTTATTCTGTTCTACGAGCTTCTCGACCGAACTCGAGAACACGCGCAGGCTCCCTCGACCGATCTTCGTTCCCTCCAAACGACCTTGTTCGACCCACCGATAGATGGTCCACCGACTGACGGCCAACGCCGAGGCCGCCTCTTCGACTCGCAAGAGCGACTTATTCATGAGAGCCTCACTGTGGCGGGGGCGGGAATTTTTCGCCCCCGCATCGGACAACGACCTATCCGTGGCTACTCTTTCATCCCGTGATCATCGAGACGCTCTGCCAACGGTTCAAACGACGAGAGCGCCCCGCCCGTCACCGAGGCCGTGGCTTGATTGCCCGCCGATGCCGCCCCGGATGAGAAGATCATGACGCCGGTCGGATTCGGTCCGACCGTCACCTTTTGTTTCTCCTGATTGTCCGTCGCATTGATAATCGAGATGGAATTATCCGCGCCGTTGGAGACGACGAGGAACGTGGCTGCGCCGGCTCCCTGAATCAGCACATCGAAGCCGTGGGCGCCGGTCGCCACCAGCGGAATTTCGCGTAACAGCGTCAGCGCCGAAGGCGTCGCCGTCAGCGTCGAAGCATCGAACGCAAAGAGCCGGTCCTTCTTCGTTGCCGTTGCCGCGTTCCCCGCCAGGATATAGAATCGCTTTCCGTCCGGCGAAAACTTGAATGAACCCGGTGAAGTCCCGTTCAACTCGGCGATGGTGAAATCCGTCCTGACCGGCGGAGTGAGACTCAGATCGATCACGCCGAGCTTCGTCGCTTGTGGGGCTGTCGTTTGCCCGCGCAGCAACAGGAATCGGCCGTCGGGCGTAATCCCGTACGCGGTGTACGGCAACCCCGCCAGGTCGAACGTATTGGTGACTGCCAACGTCGTCGGATCGATCTCGGCGATCTCT
>JBBILH010000084.1:0-14201 GCA_037445005.1 Nitrospira sp. | reverse complement strand
TCCCCAGATGCCGATCAGCAGGTACATCGGGATCAGCATCGCTTCCCAGAACACATAGAAGAGCACGAAATCCAACGCGGCAAAAACGCCCAGCATGGCGGTTTCCATGACCAACAGCACGGCCATGAAGCTGCGGACTCTGGTCGAAATCGCCCTCCACGATGCGAGCACGCAGAGCGGCATGAGCGCCGCGGTCATCAGCACGAGCGGCAGGCTGATCCCGTCGAGGCCGAGGCTGTAGTGAATCGGCGGAGTCGTGACCCAGACGACGTGCTCGACAAACTGCATCTGGCTTGAGGCGCCGTCGAACAGCCACCAGAGCGGCAGCGCGATGAGGAGGTCGGCGAGCGTCACCCCGAGGGCGGTCCACCGGGCGGTCTCCTCCTTGACGAAGCAGAGCGAGACTGCTCCCGCCAGAGGAAGGAAAATCAAGACTGTGAGCCAGGGAAATGATCCCGTCATTCGTCACCCGTCGATCGCCGGAAGGAAAACAACCGGCGACGGGCCCTCTTGTCTCGTGCCTAGAATATGAGAAACACCGTCAGAATCACCACCACGCCAAGCGCCATGCCCATGGCATAGTGCTGCGTCTGTCCGCTCTGCAGCAAGCGCAAGAACCAGCCGCTCCAGGCCAGGGCGCGCGCGATCCCGTTAACGGCTCCATCGATGACGGAAACATCGACACGCTTCCACAATTCCGTCGCCGCGAGGAACGTCGGCTGCACGACCGACCGATCATAGACCTCATCCACGTACCACTTGTTGAGCGACAACCGATACGCCGCCCGCCACTGTTCCGCCCAGCGGTCTGGAAGCGCGGGATGAAGCACGTACACATAATAGGCGGCGGCGATTCCGATCAATCCCATGGCCGTCGCGGCGATCATGACGCCGACGGCCCCGCTCCCGTGATGAGGGGATCCACCGTTTGTTTCGAACATCGGTTCAAGGAAGCCGGGGATGCCGAGATATCCGGTTACGATGCTCAACACGGCCAAGACGATCAACGGCATCGTCATGGTCTGCGAGGGCTCGTGGACGTGCGCCGCGTGGTGGTGGTCGATCCGTGAAGGCCCCCAGAACGTGACAAAGACGAGACGGAAACTGTAAAAGGCCGTCATGAGCGCCGTCAGTAGCCCGAGAAACGTGAGCGCCTGTCCCAACGGTCCGGACGACCAGGCGGACACGAGCAAATCGTCCTTGCTGAAAAAACCGGCGGTCAGGGGAAATCCCGCGAGGGCCAACGAACCGACGACGAAAGTCCAATAGGTGATCGGCAGCTTGTCCTTCAGCCCTCCCATTTTTCGCATGTCCTGTTCATGGTGCAGCGCGATGATCACCGATCCGCAGCCCAAGAAGAGGAGCGCCTTGAAGGCGCCGTGGGTGAGCAGGTGGTACATGCCGGCGGCGTACGCACCCAGGCCGCAGGTCATCATCATGTACCCGAGCTGGCTCATCGTCGAGTAGGCGACGACTCGCTTGATGTCCGTCTGGGTCAGCGCGATGGTCGCGCCGAGCACCATCGTCAGGCCGCCGACGATGGCGACCACGGTCATGGCCGCGGGCGACAAATTGTAGAGCGGGGCGAGCCTCGCCACCATGAAGACGCCGGCCGTCACCATGGTGGCGGCGTGGATCAACGCAGAGATCGGGGTCGGGCCCTCCATCGCGTCCGGCAGCCAAACGTGAAGCGGCACCTGAGCGGATTTGCCGATCGCGCCGGTGAAGAGGCAGAGACAAATCACGGTCAGGACGGAGACTTCCCACGAACCGCCGAGCGGATGGAGCAGATTGAGCGTCGCGCCTGCCGTTTCGTGGGCACGGGCGAAGACCTCGGCATATTCCAACGTGCCGTAGCTCAACCAGACCAGGAGCAAGCCCAGCATGAAGCCGAAATCGCCCACGCGGTTGACGATGAAGGCTTTAGTGGCGGCGGAGCAGGCGGAGGCCTTCTCGTACCAGTGGCCGATAAGCAAATACGAGCAGAGGCCGACCGCCTCCCAGAACACGAAAAGCTGGAGCAAGTTGTCGGCCATGACGAGCATCAGCATGGAGAACGTAAAAAGCGCGATATAGCTGAAAAAGCGGGCGTAGCCGGGCTCTCCACGCATGTATCCGATGGTGTAGATGTGCACGAGCGAACTGACCGTCGTGACCAGCAGCAACATCACGACGGTCAGCCGATCGATGGTGAAACCGATGTGAATGTCGAGCGCACCGGATGTCAGCCATGTGTAGAGAGGAAACGAGACATGGTGGCCGCCGGCCACGTCGAAAAACGCCAGGAGCGACAGGAAAAACGATACAAGAACGGCCGGCACCGCGACGAGGTGCGCCTTCTCCTTGATCCACTCGCCGAAGAGTCCAAGGATCAGGAACGAGAGCAGCGGCATTAAGGGAATCAGTTCGTAGGTCATCATAACTCGTCGTTCGTCTCTCGTCGCTCGTGAAGCGCGACGAAGGACATGCCTCTTCGTGCTCCAGATGATCTTGCGAACGACGCTTCACGCTTCACGAGATACGGCCGTTTCACCATTTCAACAATTGAAACTCATCCACATTGATCGTCGATCTGGACCGATAGAGGGCGATGATGATGGCCAGCCCCACAGCCACTTCCGCGGCCGCGACCGTCAGAGCGAAGAAGACGAAAACCTGCCCCGCCACGTTGTGAAAGTACTGCGAGAAGGCCACGAAGTTTATGTTCGTAGCATTCAGCATCAACTCCACGGACAACAGAATGATGATGATGTTGCGCCTGATGAGCACACCGACCATGCCGGTCAGGAAGACGACTGCGCTTAGCAGGAGATAATAAGAGACGGGGATCATATCCAGGCTTCCGTATCTCGTCGCTTGTATATCGTGTCTCGCAGAAGAAATGTCTCCGGTCTTTTAAGATACGCTTCACGTTTCACGCTTCACGTCCTCCGATGTCCCGCTTCGCCAACATGATCGCTCCGACCATCGCCACGAGCAGAATCAACGACGCCACTTCGAACGGGAAGAGATAGGTGGAGTACAACACGTCGCCGAGAGATTCCGTATTGCCGATCGCGGCGACCGTCGTCTCATCCGAGGCGGGAGCCGGTGCGGGGCCGCGCCGGCTCAACAGCGTCAACACGAGAGCTTCGACGGCCAACGCCGCGCCGACCACGCCGGCGACCGGCCATTGCCGGTGGTAACGTTCGTCCTGCTTGATGTTGAGGAGCATGACGACGAACAGATAGAGCACCAGAATGGCTCCCGCGTAGACGATGATCTGGACGGCGGCCAGAAACTCGGCATGGAGCGTGACGTAGAGTCCGGCGACATGGAAGAACATGACCAGCAGCGACAAGGCGCTGAAGATCGGATTGCGCAGAACGACGACGAGCATCGACGTTGCGGCAATGACGAGCGCGAAATAGGCAAAAAACGGGACTTCCATGTATCACACGCTCCCCGCGTGGCTCGACGTCGCCGGCCGGCTCAATTCAGTTTTTGCGGCACGTGGCGGAACGACACGTTGAAAAACGCCGTGTTCGGGTGTTGCAGCTCCAATCGCTTCTCCCGCACCGGGAACGACCGGTCGCCGATGGCGAGGAGCTGTTGCTTGTTGAGGTGAAGCTGCCGCTTGTCGTATACGGCCCACTCGAATTCCTGCGTCATGCCCAGCGCGTCGACGGGACAGGCCTCGACGCACATGCCGCAGAACAGGCATCGAGTCATGTCCATGTAGTATTCCTTCGAGTAACGCTTGGTCGGCTCGCCCGGAATCTCGGCGCTGATGACTCGAATGACCCGCGATGGGCACGCGGCTTCGCAAAGATCGCAGCCGACGCACTTTTCCGTGCCGTCGTCGTAACGGAGCAGGGCCAGCATGCCCCGATAGTTGTCAGGCAGGGCCCTCTTTTCATGGGGATACTGGAGTGTGATCGGCTTGTAGCGCAGCAAGTGCGACATCGTAGCCTTCATGCCCACGAGGATTTCGTAGAAGATGATGGTCTTGAACCACGCCTTGAATCGTTCCATAAGGAGGCCTTCAGCTATCAGCCTTCAGCGCTTCACCCTCGCGGGAACAGATACGCCGCGATCGAGGTTACGACAATGTTGCCCAGCGCGATCGGCAACATGACCTTCCATCCGAACTTCATCAACTGGTCATAGCGCAGGCGCGGCAGCGTCGCGCGGAGCCAAAAGAACAGGAATAGGAACGCATAGGCTTTGACGGTGAACCAGGCGATGTTCTCAGCCCAGGCGAACTGATCGAGACCTAAATGGCCCAACAGCGTTCCGGGATAGGGCGCATTCCATCCGCCCAGGAACATCGCGGCCGCCACGCAGGAAACGAGGACCATGTTGGCGTATTCGGCAATGAAGAAAAAGGCGAAGCGCATCCCGCTGTATTCGGTGAAAAAGCCCGCGACCAACTCGCTTTCGGCCTCCGGCAAGTCGAACGGCACGCGATTGGTTTCGGCAACGGCGGAGATGACGTAGACGACGAAAGCGAAAATTTGGGGAGCCGGAAGAGCAAATACGTACCAATGCCAGAAGCCGCCGGCTTGGGCTTCGGTGATCTTCACCAGACTGAGTGAACCTGCCAGGATCAGCACGCCGACGATCGCGAGACCGACGTTCAACTCATAACTGATGACCTGGGCCGCCGAACGCAATCCGCCGAGCAGGGAATACTTGCTGTTCGAGGCCCAGCCGCCCAGGATGATTCCGTAGGCGCCGATCGAGGCAAAGGCGAGGATATACAAGATACCGATGTTGATGTCGCTGATGACGAATGGTTCGACCGTGACGCCGAAGGCCTCGAATTTATGGCTCGGGCCGAAGGGAATGACGGCGAAGCCGATCATGGCAGGCACCATCGCCAGGATCGGCGCAAGCGTGAACATGAACTTGTTCGCGCCGGCCGGGACGATGTCCTCCTTGAAAAACAGCTTCAAGCCGTCGGCGATCGGTTGCAGGATGCCGTAGGGGCCGACCTCCATGGGACCCATGCGGTCCTGCATCCAGCCGAGGACCTTTCGTTCCGCCAGCGTCAGAATCATGACCGTCAGCATGACGACGCCCATGACCGCGGCGATTTGAGCAAGTGAGATGGCGAGGCGCACGCTGAGTTCCGTCACGTTAGGCTCCCGGATAACAAGTGGAGAATTCCATGCATATTCCGATCAACCGGCTTTCGCAACCGACACCAAGGCGCTTCTGAAGGACGGCACTTTCGTTTGGGGATCAATCGTAATCTCGAACAAGCGGGTCGCCTCCTGGGCGAACGAATCCGGATACCAGACCGACCCCGGCGGTACCCGCTCCACTAGTTTGACCGCCGTGGTGAAAGTGCCCCGGCTGTTTGAAAACGTCACTCGGTCTCCGTCATTCAATCCCAATCTTGCTCCATCCTCCGGATTCATTCGAGCCGATCCGATGCCCTCAATTTGCATCAATCCTTTCGCCCGGGTCGACAACTTGCCCGAGTGGAAGAGGCTTTGGACCAGTTGGAGCCGGAACAGCCCTCCGCCATCCTTCGATTGAGGGGGAAGAGTATACCGGCTCGGAAGGTCCCGGCGATACCCCCCGGCGAGATAGCGACCGAGCGTTCCTTGGTCGACCTTGGGAGAGATGGGCGCCGGACCAAGCGAGCCATAACCGGGGATGATGCTCCTGATTTCTTTGAGCAGGTCTTTGTGATCGGCGTAGTCGAGCCGAGCCCCGAGAAGGACCGAGAGGGCCGAGAGGATCTCCCAGTCCGGACGGCTCTCGCCGACCGGATCGATCGCGGGCCTGACCGCCTGGACATGCCCCTCCGTGTTGGTGAACGTGCCGGCTTTCTCCATGGACGAGGCGGCAGGGAGCACGACGTGGGCCATGGCCGCCGTTTCGGTCAGAAAAAGCTCCTGACAGACCAGAAATTCCAACCGCTGCAGCGCTTCCTTCGCCTCAAAGCTTGGCGGCAGGCTTGCGATCGGGTTTTCCCCGACGACGATGAGACTCTTGAGCCGGCCGGCCTTCGCCCGGCCGATCATGTCGGTGAGCGTCGCCGGGGCTGTCGACGGGATAGACCCGTTCCAGCTCCGGTTCAACTTCTCGCGCGCTTCCTGATCGGAGAGATCGTGAGGGCCCGGAAGAAATTCGCCGACCGCCCCCATCTCCACCGCTCCTTGGTCGTTGTTCTCTTCCGCCAGCGGGGCGAACCCGCATCCTGGCGCCGTCAGCTTCCCGAGTAGGAGGAGGAGATCCAGCAGATTGACGCAGGCGTAATATCCTCGCTCGCTGCGCAAAAGTTCCTGCCCCGCCAGGATCACGACGCGCCGTCCTCTGCTCATGTGTCGGGCGATGGCGTCGAATTGCTCGCGCGGGGCGCCGGTCAAGGCGGTGAGGTCGTGCCAATCAAGCGCCCGTAGGGAATCGGTAATCGCCGAGACGTAGTCGGGCGCCTCCCGTTGGAGGGCCTGATCGACATGGTTGCCATCGGCAACGGCCTTGAGCAGACCGAGGACGGCCGATAGGAATTGATCGGGACTGACCGAGACATGTTCCTGCGCCAGATTGGCGATATTGCTGATCGTGCCGATCGCCGGCCGCATCGAGTCCACCGTGAACAAGGATGCGCCGCGCTTTTTCACCGCTTCTTTCACGTTCAGTCCGGTGATCGGATTGGCTTCCGTCACATTGGTCCCGACCAGCAGCAGGCAGTCGGCCTGCGCGATGTCTTCAAAGGCGACCGTCCAGCGATGGCAGCCCTGGACCCGGCGAAGGGCCTGGAGACCGTTGATCTGCCCGTAGCGGGCGCTGCTGTCCAGATTGTTCGTCCCGATCGCGACGCGCATGAATTTCTGGAATAGATACAACTCTTCGTTCGTGCAGCGGCTCGAGGCGAGTCCCCCGATCGCATCCGGGCCGTGAGCCGCCGTCAGGCGAGAGAGTTCCGAAGCGGTATGCCGCAGAGCTTCTTCCCACGTGGTTTCGACCAAGCGGCCTGCTTTCCTGATCAAGGGTTTGGTCAAGCGTTGGGGGTGGGCGGCGGCGTGGAACCCGAAGAACCCCCTGGCGCAGAGGTCCCCGTTATTGCGGCCGGCTCCGTGAGAGGAATTCACCTCGACGAGGCGGTTCCCCTTCGTCTGGACCGTGATCTGGCACCCATCGCCGCAGTATCCGCACACGGTGTCTGCGCGCTTGAGCATCCAAGGCCGGTATTCGTACATCGAGAGTCGGCTGGTGATCGCGCCGACGGGACAAATCTGGACGCAGCCGCCGCAGAATTCGCAGTCGAGCGGATGGGGACCGAATGATTTGATCTCCGTCATCGTGCCGCGGCCCACCGGCGCCAACGCTTTGACGTCCATGATCTCGTCGCAGTACCGGACGCAACGCAGGCATTGCACGCAGCGATTCATCTGCGTTTCGATCAACGGGCTGAAATACTCCTTTTGAAAGATCCGCTTCGTCTCCGTGAAGCGGCTGCCCGTGGCCGTGTATTGATGGGAGAAGTCCTGCAAGTCGCAGCGCCCCCCTTGGTCGCAGACGGGGCAATCCAGCGGGTGGTTGGCCAGGATGAATTCCAAGACCGACTTGTGCGCGTCGTTGACCACGGTCGTGGCGGTGCGGACCGACATGCCGTCCGTGGCGAGGGTGCTGCAGGCCGTCTGCAGCTTCGGCATCTTCTCGATTTCCACCAGGCACATGCGGCAGTTGGCGTCCGGCTTGAGCTTCGGGTGATAACAAAAATGCGGAACCATGACTCCGACCCGGCGCGCCGCTTCGATGACGAGCGTGCCCTTCGGCACCGTGACCGGAATGCCGTCGATGGTCAGTCTGACTGTGTCCGTCGGTTCAGCCATTATCTTCGTCGCTCGTCGTTCGTGAAGCGTGAAGCGCACATGGGCCTAAACAGGTATCGATCATATGGTTCTTGTCTTCATCGAGATACGCTTCACGAGAGACGTTTACTATTTTGCTCCGACCGGCGCGGGCCTGATCAAGTTCGCGGCCTCGGCTTCATGGATCAGCGTCACGTATTCTTGGCGCCAGTGTTTGAGCGTGCTCATAATCGGCGCCACTTCGGCGTCGCCGAAGGCGCAGACCGTGCGGCCGGCGATGTTCTTACACAGATCCGACAGGGTTTCAAGGTCCTGTGGCCGGCCCTGTTTGGCGACGATGCGGCGCATCGTCTGGACGAGCCAGGAACTGCCCTCGCGGCACGGACTGCACTTTCCGCAGGACTCGTGGTAGAAAAACTCCATCAGACGCAACGCCGCCCAGACCATGCTCGTGCCTTCCTCCATCACCGTGACGCCGCCGGAGCCCAACATTGAACCGGCTGCCGCGACCGATTCGAAATCCAATTTCACGTCCAGGTGGTCAGGGGTGAGGAACGGGGCCGACGCGCCGCCTGGGATAAAAGCCTTGAGCGGCTTGTCGCCCCTCATGCCGCCGGCATGTTCGTACACCAGCTCGCGCACCGTAGTGCCCATCGGGACTTCGTAATTGCCGGGCCGCTTCACATGGCCGCTCACGCAAAACACCCTCGTGCCTGTGCTCTTGGGAGGGGAGCCGATCGACGCGAACCATTCGGGACCGCGGTTGATGATGTGCGGGAGATTCGAAAGGGTTTCCACGTTGTTGACGACGGTCGGCTTGTTGTAGAGGCCGTGCGTCGCCGGAAACGGCGGTTTCACGCGGGGGAGCCCCCGCTTGCCTTCGATCGATTCGAGCAGCGCGGTTTCCTCTCCGCAGATATAGGCGCCCGCGCCCCGGTGCACCCACACGTCGACGTTGACGCCGGTACCGAGGATATTCCTGCCGATGTAACCCGCCGCCCTCGCTTCTCCGACGGCCTTTTCGAGGATTTTGGATCCCAGGACCATTTCACCGCGGATATAGATGTAAGCGGTTTCGGCGCCGATGGCATAGCTGGCCAGCACGATCCCCTCGAGCAATTGGTGGGGATCGCGCTCCATGAGCTGGCGATCCTTGAACGTCCCGGGCTCGCTCTCATCGGCGTTGCAGCAGAGGTAGCGGGGCCCCTGGTAGTCTTTCGGTAAGAAACCCCACTTTACGCCGGTCGGGAAGCCGGCCCCGCCGCGTCCGCGGAGGCCGGACTTCATGACGGTCTGGGTGACTTCCGCCGGCGGGATCTTGCCGAGTACCTTGCGGAGCGCCTGGTACCCGCCCGTCTTCTCGTACTCAGCGAGCGAGCCGCCATAATCCGGCTGGGACATATTCTTAAGGAGCACGAGTTCGTATTTGGGCATCAGCTATTCCCGAGAAGCGTCGTTCTTGAAGCGTGAAGCGCCGGACCTTCGACCTATTCTCTCAGCGAACGATGAGATACGATCCACGTGTTACACTCGGCTCGGCGCAAACCATGATCCGACAAGGGTAAAACGTCGCTCGTGACGCGCAAAGCTCGCCAGTTTCACGTTACAAGTTTCATGTATGCCGGAAACTCGAAACATCAAACGTCCGAATCCGAACACGAGATACGCTTCACGCTTCACGCTTCACGCCCACCGGTTCCGGCCACATGTACGGACCGCTCTTCAAGGAGCTGGACCCTGCAGCCTTCAGATCAGCAAGTATCCTGTCCACCTTGTCTTCCGTTAGGCGCTCGTAGTAGTCGTCGTTGATCTGCATCATTGGTCCGGTGCCGCAGGCGGCCAGACATTCGACGGCGCTGAGCGTAAACAGGCCGTCGGCGGTCGTCTCTCCGACGGCGATTCCCAACTTGGTCTTGATCCACCCGATGACGGTGTCGGAACCGACCAGAGCGCACATCAACGACTTGCAGACCTGAATATGAAACTTGCCGACTTTCTTCAGATTCAGCATCGTATAGAAACTGGCGGTCTCATACACTTGAGGCGGCGTCAGTTTCAGCAAGCCCGCGATCTCAATCATCGCGTCTTCGGTCAGGTAGCCATGCTCCCGCTGCGCGAGGTAGAGCAACGGAATCAGCGCCGAACGCTTGACCGGGTAACGGCTCAGAATGTCGGCTATTTCGTCTCTGTATTTCTCTGACAACATCGGCTGTCGAAATCCGCAGTTATAAGTTTTTAGTTTTAAGTTTTGAGTTGAAAATTAGAACTCAAAATTCACAACTCAACACTGCATCACCGGTCGCATTCCCCCATCACGATGTCGTACGTGCCGAAGATCGTGATGATGTCCGAAATCAAGTAACCCCGCGCCATGTGGTCGAAGGCCCCCATGTGGACGAACGACGGGGAGCGGATCTTTAGCCGGTACGGGCGGGCGCTGCCGTCGCTTACGATGAAGAATCCCAACTCGCCCTTCGGCGCTTCCGTCGCGCAGTAAGTTTCCGCCTTCGGCGGCTTAAGTCCCTGGGTGAAGATGATGAAATGGTGAATCAAGCTCTCCATGTCGCGCATGACTTGCTGTTTGGGCGGGGGGATGTATTTCGGTTCATCCGCCATGATCGGTCCGGGCGGCATCTGTTCCAGGCACTGCTTAATGATGCGCGCGCTCTGCCGCATCTCTTCCATGCGGATCCAGTAGCGGTCATAGGTATCGCCGTTCTTGCCGATCGGCACTTCCCAATCGACTTTGTCGTAGACGCCGTACGGCTCCGCCTTCCGGATGTCGTAGGCGACCCCGGATCCTCTCAGCACCGGCCCGGTGCAGCCGAAGTTGATCGCGTCTTCCGCCGAAATGACCGCGACGTTCTTAGTGCGCCCCAGCCAGATGCGGTTGGAGGCGATCAATGAATCGTACTCTTTCACTTTATCGGGGAACGTTTCGAGAAATGCTTTCAGCCGTTGGACCAACTCGGGCGTGAAGTCGCTGTCCACGCCGCCGATGCGGTAGTAGTTCAACGTGAGTCTGGCGCCGCAGAGTTTTTCGAACATGTCCAACAGGATCTCGCGTTCGCGGAAAGTCCAGAAAAAGACCGTCATCGCGCCGATGTCCAGGGCTTGCGTGCCCAGCCAAAAAAGGTGGCCGATGATCCGCTGCATCTCGGCGACGATGGTGCGGACGTATTCGGCGCGCTCCGGGATGGTGATGCCGAGCAACTTCTCCACGGCGCGCACGTAGGCATAGTTGTTCGCCATGGCGCAGACGTAATCGAGCCGGTCCGTGTGGGGAATGATCTGCATGTAGGCCAGGCCTTCGGAAAGCTTCTCCACTCCGCGATGGAGATAGCCGAGGTCCGGCGTCGCTTTGACGATACGTTCGCCGTCCAATTCGAGCACGACACGTAAGACGCCGTGGGTGCTCGGATGCTGGGGGCCCATGTTGAGCAGGAGTTCCTCTTGTCTTCGCGATCCGCCTGCCGGAGGTTCCGCGCGAAACGCCTGCTTCTGGCTCTCGGGGATCTCGCCCTCGGATGTTTCCGCCGGCGCTTCATCGAGCCGGGGGATGAAGTCGAACTGGCTGCGCCAGCCGCGGCCTTCGGCCGGAAAGTCTTTTCGGAGCGGATAGCCCTCGTTGTAGTCTTCGGGCATCAGAATTCGTCTGAGATCCGGATGTCCGGTGAACGTAATGCCCATCATGTCGTAGACTTCCCGCTCCAGAAACTCGGCTCCTTTCCATACGCCGGTGACGGATTCAATGGCGGGATGTTCTTCGGTCACGCGGGCCTTCAGCCGAAGCCGGCGGTTGTGGGGAAGCGACCGGAGCTGGTAGACGACCTCGAACCGTTCCCGGTCTTCCGGATAATCCACGGAGCAGATATCAGAGAGATGATCGAACGCAGCCTCCGGCGCATCGTGGAGAAATCGGGCCACCTCGACCAGATGCTCCGCCTTAACGCGAACCGTTACTTCGGCTCGGGCCGTGTCGGCCTCGACGGACTGAACCGCTTTCGGGAACTTGGTCATCAATGTTTCGAGCAAGGGTTGCATAGGCATCAGACGTGATCCGTCAAACGTCAACCGTCAATCGTGCGATCTCCCTGCGCCCGCAATAGCGTGACCCGCGAATGGCGGATGACGATTGACGAATGACGGGGTTCATTTCACGAACACCTTTTCGCGCTGAATCTTTTCCTGGAGCTTGAGCAACCCATCCAGCAAGGCTTCCGGCCGCGGCGGACAGCCGGGGACGTACACGTCCACCGGAACGATCTGGTCGACGCCTTGCACGACCGCGTAACTGTTGTAGTGATTGCCCGACGTCGCGCACGAACCCATCGAGATGACGTAGCGCGGCTCCGGCATCTGATCATAAATTCGGCGGATGACGGGCGCCATCTTGCGCGTGACGGTGCCGGCGACGATCATAAGGTCCGACTGCCGGGGCGACGCGCGGAAGACGCCGGCCCCGAAGCGGTCGATGTCGTAGCGCGACGAGACGCTGGCGATCATTTCGATCGCGCAGCAGGCGAGCCCGAACGTCATCGGCCACAGCGCCGACTTTCTTGACCAATTGACGAGCGCGTCCAGATTCGTCGTCAGGATGTTCGCCTCGAATTGTCGTTCCAAAAAGCTCACTGCGTTCGCTCCAGTGCTGAGTGCTGGGTCCTGAGTGCTGAACTCGCAATAGCTGTCCTGGATTCACTCGCTTGCTTCCACCTTATTCCGAAGAATGGGTTGGACGGGTGGCGCAGACCGGTGTTCCCGCTCGCCCGCAGCGGAAGGGACCCACTGGGGGATGGGTGGAGCGAGGACGGACGGGAACACCGGTCTGTGACAGGACCCGTTCTCAATCCCATTCGAGCGCCCCTTTTTTCCACGCGTACCACAACCCCACCAGCAGGATTCCGATGAACACCAGCATCTCGACCAGCCCCAATAATCCGAGCGACTGGAACCGCACCGCCCAGGGAATAATAAAGATCACCTCGATGTCGAAGATCACGAACAACATCGCGATGATGTAGTACCTCATCGGGAACTGGACGCGGGCGTCCTGGAAGAGCGGGCTGCCGCTCTCGTAGGGATTGAGTTTGGCGCGATAGGGCCGGCTGGGCCGGACGAGGCGGCCAAGGAGCAGTTGCACCGCGCCGAAGGCGAACGCGATCCCGATGAACAGCAGGATCGGCAGATAATTTGCCGGAACGGCTTCGTTACCCATACAATTCGTTACTCGTCAATCGTCATGCGTCATTCGTTAGGAGGTCGGAACCGCCGAGCCTCGGTTGACGATTGACGCTTGACGGATGACGGTATCTCCTGACGCGGCCAACGCTTCGCCGAAGAACGGCTTGAATTTCAGGCCGTCCAGGTCCGGCCGTTCGATGCCTTTGTGCTGAATCAGAATCTTGAACGTCCGGCCCATCCCCTCAGGCCTCAAGAGGTGCAAAGCGGCGCGAAACTCCGGACTGTCCGGGGCGAGCTTGGCGATCATGTCTTCGACCCCGAGCCCCATCAGAAAACTCATTTGGTTGGTAAAGCCGGTCACGGACAAACCCGCCTCTTCCCCGGCCATGGCCAGGCTCGTGAAGTCCACGTGCGCCGTCATATCTTGCCGGCCGACCCTGACGTAAGGATCGTCGGAAGTCATCTGCGAGTAGTAGCAGAGAAATGTGCCCTGCGCCCGGTCGGGGCCGTAAAGATCCTGCGCGGTGTGGCCGTAGTCGATCGTCACGACGACACCTCGGCGCATCGCATCCGCTACGTTCTTCATCCAGGCGAGCGCCTGAAGATTGATCTCGGTCCGATAGCCGTCGGGTATGCGGAGGTCGAGACGCTCCAAGTAAGCCGGCAGGGCGGGCGTCGAAACCGGTCTGAGACATTCGACGAAACGGCCGTCGCAAACGTCCACGAAGATTTCCTTCAGCGCGTTGCCGGCCTTCTGAACGCGGTGCACGGGAAAGGCGTCGGGCAGTTCGTTGCTGAAGATCAACCCGACGACGCTGTCCGGCGGCAGGCTCGTCGAGTTCTCCAGCCATGCGACTCGACCGGCATGTTCCAACCAGGGACGAAGCCGGATTTCCTGAAACCGGCGCATGGCCGGGCTGCGTTCAATGAGGACATAGCGAAGCCGCTTCCGGAGCGATCCGGCGCCACGTTCACACGCCGTCAGGAAATGCTCGGCCAACAGGCCCTTGCCCGGCCCCATTTCGACGACGGTAAATGGATCGGGGTGGTCGAGCAGGGCGTCGATTTGTTCAGCCTGCCTGGCCAAGGCCTGTCCTAGAAGGGAATGCACGTCCGAACTGGTGTAAAAGTCTCCGGACCAACCGATGCGCTCCATACCGGATTCAGGCGCGCGCATGTAATAGCCGAACCGTGGATGGTACAGGGCCA
>JBBILH010000083.1:13637-14318 GCA_037445005.1 Nitrospira sp. | reverse complement strand
GTCAGATCAATCGCCCTTTCATTCGGGTTATAGCACTCGATCAGGAAACAGTCGGGAGAGGCGTGAGCTGCAGAGGCCTTTTCCGCCTCGCATCGACGCAGATATGCGACTTTTCCCAACACCTTCGACTTCAGTTGCCGGGGAAGCGGTGCCGATCGTGCGAGTGCGCCGATCATCATGTTCTTCTTTTCTTTCCGCAAAGATTCTTCGCGTGAATACCGGGCAAGATTGCCGACAGTCCAAAGCTTTCCCCATCGCTTGAACCGGAGTTTCAAGATATATGGCCTGACGACTTCATCGATGTCGATACGGGTCATTCCGTCGATGAACAAACGGCACCCCCCGTCCGCCCGGGGATCATACAGTTCGCACGTGGTGTAACACGTCGGCCACGCACACTCCGTGCAATGTTCGCCCCATGGCAATGCGTTCGGAATTCAACCAGAGAGGCGAGCTCTTCAAATCGCTTCACAATGTTGGGAGGTAGGGTATCGATCGATTCTAGACGATCATTAATTTCAGACTCATACATGGAGTCAGCCTCCTTGCAACAGCACCAGATGGCTCGACCGGTTACTTCGCAGAGTTGATGTACTGACTCACAGCCTCACCGATCACTCTATAGCCGTTTTTGCTCGGATGCATATCACGCGTGGTTGGCGCATAGAGTCGTTCATCGAT
>JBBILH010000083.1:324-13576 GCA_037445005.1 Nitrospira sp. | reverse complement strand
GTGAGAAAGTCTATCAGTGAACTTTTCACGGAGCGCTCATTCGCAATCACTCGCATCAGAGCATCGTGCAAATGAAGCCGGGGGTTCTTTTCCAGATACTCTGAAAACACGGTCTCTTTCGTGGGAATAATCACGACGAGAAAGCGGCATCCTTCTAGACGGCACACCTCGTCCATTTCATTCAGTAGGCGAAAAGTGATACGCATACCTTCACGTACTGGGCCACTTCGTTCATCAAGTCGTTCGGCGATACCAACGGGCCGGAATGCCTCACGAATATTCTGCTCTTCGACGGTCAGCGCCGTCGTATAAGGATCGCTGCTCGCCGTCACCTCGTTGAACCGGACAGCTTCTTTCACCGTGGCGAATATCGGCCCATGAACGATTAACCTGTACACCATACTATGCTCAGACAACCAATTCCTCAGAGCTGCACCCCAAACAGGAGGCTCAGGCGGCCCCCATATGTCGGCATCGACATGTTTCCATCTCCCTTGCCGCAAGTAGGACCAATGTTCAAGGCCATAAGTAATCAAAAAGGCGTTTTCGAAATCATCTCCCATATACAGACCGCATACGACCCATCGGGGATGAAGCGTGACGCCTTTAGTGGTTAGAAGATGGTAGTACTGGTTCGGACCATAACCACCCAGAGCGAGATTGTAGACGTTCAGTCCTGTTTGCCGAGCAACGACGGCCGGCCAGGCGTCTTCCATGGCTGCTGTATTGCCATACGTATGAGAATCTCCGATTGCTACAACCTCGGCTACTGAGGGGACCGTTTTGTTGCGGAATCCCCATTCATCAAAGCCAGAGGTGTTGGGCGCCACTGCGATCCCAAGCACGCCATCCCGCACAACTCCTGCTGACAAAAAGTCCGCGGGGTTAAGTAGCAGCCTTGCGAGCAACTCAGACAAAAGGATACTCACTGCAAAAGAGAGAACCAGGGCGACGACTTTTACCATGATCTGCCGATCATCACTGGGAGAAGGAGCAGGAATCTATGGATTTGAATCTCAAGCACCAGAGAGGAATATCGATTAGTCTTTCATACCACGCCCGGCATACCAACCGTCTCGAATACGCACGAGTCGGCTCCGAAGCCAGTAGGGGATGAGGTCCTTCATGTCTCTGTGCAATCCCAATTTCAGACAGAGACTACCTTTGTGAGTGAGAGGGACAAAATAGCGAGGGAGGTCCATCCTCACGAAACCGTTTTCCCGCTTGAATCTTGTGAGTGAACTATCCTCCTTGTTGCCATACACATAGCTCTCGTAAAGCAAGTAGGGGATTTTCTTCTCCGTGCAGAGCCTGACCGCTTCTGACAACAGGGCATTGTTGGGCCGCCTTTCACGAAACTTCAGCTTCGATAAGATCTGCATGATCGCTGCGCTCTTGACGTCCCAAACCACTTTCAGGTACCCGATCATTTCCCCTTCCGCGTAGGCTGCCAGGAACGTGCTTCGTTCTCGATAGGTTCCGTTTTCCGCCTGAACACGCCGGAAGTCTTTCCCAAAATGCCAAAATTGTCTTCCCGCTCGGATCGGTGATTCATCATAAATCGACATGATCCCACGAACATATTCATCATCAAATGAAACCTCTTTCACAACAACGCCCTTCTTTTCGCTTGCCCGGATATTTCTTCGACTGGCGGATGAAATCTGTTTGCCGAACCACGTGTCATATGACGAGAGGGGAATCACGGCCACGTTGTCCAGCTCCATGTGGAACGGAAACCTGGGTTGGGTATCGGGAACACGTTGCGCAAACGTGAAAAGATCCGGCTTATGTTCGGCAGCTTGTAACTCCGTCAACACATGGGAGGGGTCTGGAAGACTGCCGACAGGAAGCCAATACTCATCAAATATCTCTGCGATATGTAAAAAGTTGCCTTTCGTGATGATCACCACGTCATTGAAGCGAAATGCCGGCACCTGTTGTATCCTACCCTTGATACTCACCTCGTGGGTTGCGGTTACCATTGGAGATGTCCCCTCAACAGCTGGCCTGAGCGATGCTAGGCGTATCAACAAGCGTTCGATGCAGAAGCTCGAGGGTAAGCATGATGTGGATTTCATTGGTATAATTTCGACTTCCGCCCAGATGTGCTTGAACGATGGCTTCGATTTGCCTTCGTTGGACGTATGGTCGCGAGAGCGTGCGAGGATCCAGCAGTATCTCTTTTACGTAATCGCCAAGGACATTTTGGTACCACACCCGATAGTGGTTGAACTTGTGTCTCCCCAGAAAAAGTCGTTCAAGATGCAAGGCTGATAAGGCATGGTTGAGCCGTGCCAGCCATTGAGGCATCCCATAGTCATACGCATACTCGGCCTTTACGAGAACCTCTTCCCACTTTTGAAGTCCCTTTCCAACCAGCCCCATTCTGCCCACACCGCGATCTGTGGGGATTCCTCGCAGTGCAGGACTACCATCTGCGATCAGATTCAAGCACACGTCGTAGGTTGCAAAAGTCGACTTGGGAGCACGAAATACAATTTGAACGAGGTCGTTATCAAGATAGGGAGATCTGACGGATACTTGCGTTTGCTCGAGAGCCAACAGTCCATAGTGATGCCAGGGGGCCTGTTTGAACACCGCAAACGAGACGGGATGCTCGAGAAGCAGTGATTGATACGTCTCTTCAGCCTGGCCGAAGTATGGGAGGGTGTCTTGGCTAAACAAACCTGATAGCGGTTGACTCGGCTTGAAGGCTCGCACGCCCCGTAAGACTTCACTTCCGTAATTCCCTGTCATCCTAATAGGAGCAATGGTCCTGGCACGTTCATTGAGATAGAGATCCGAAGCACGGCGTACGTCAACACAGCCGTCCGTTAAGTACACAGCACGCTCCGCATAGTGATGAAAGCGCGAGAGGAATTCTTCTCCGACCTTGATCACTTCGTGCGGTTGGCCGCAAACACGAGCCACCTGCCGTGCCACCACGACATCCTGACAGTCACGATACATTCCCCCGAACGTGTAGCACGGCAGCGATCCTCTGAGAGGCTTGTGCCAAGCCAGGATCATGCGAGTGTCCAGACCTCCAGTAAGGGACAGGCCAATCCGTCCATCGGCGAAATAGCGAGGTAACCGCCGAGTAAAAGTGTCTCGAAGGTTCTCGCAGTACCGCTCGGAGTCCAGGACTTCCTGCCCTTCCCATTCCCGAGGATGAAAATAGGTTCCCCTCTCTACAACAACACCGTTTTTGAGAATCCATTTAGAGGCACCGGGCAATACTTCGATTTTGTCGAACAACGTCCTGTTCTCTAACACGCAGCCGCATGTCACATACTCTCCGAAGGAACGGGGGTCGATTCTCCGAAGTTCAGGTCGCACCGCCAAAATTGCTTTTGCTTCCGCCGCAAAATAGAACCCGTCGCCGGACTCATGGAAATAGAGCCGATGCATCCCGTATCGATCATTGAACAACATGATGGTCTCGCGCGTGCTGTTCGCGAGCAGTCCATGAAACCGTCCGTTCAGACAGGCGGGGTAATTGGCGCTGCTTTCCGCAAACTGGATGAGATGATTCGAGGCATGAACCTGAGCACACATGGGTTCTGAAAACTCTTCTCCGGAAAAAATGAGTCTCAGATCTCCTCGATCATTCCGTAACGGCATTCTTCCGGAAAACGACTCTTTACGTTCGGTCCAGCCGACATAGAGGCCCATTGTCTCGTCGACCCAGGTTCCTGTGACATAGAAAGACTCGTGTTGAACGGTCTCGAGCATACGCTTCAGCTGCATCTCGGCCCACTCACGAGACATTCTTGTTTGAAGTCCGACGATTCCTGGCATAGCCTTACATCACCGTGGATGACATATGGAGAGCCGATATTTCGGTCACGGCAGCAAAAGGACGTACGTTCACGTCGCTTTCAATCAATCGTGTGTGACCCTCTTGCATCAAGAAGCTATACTCATCTTGATTAATTGGATGAGCCTCCACCTCGACCACGAATCTTCGAGACAGCGAGAAAATCCGCTCCAGACGATTCTTTGGCTCGATCGGTCCAAGCGAGAAAAAATAATCAGCGAGACGATGGCGTTTGATCAGACGACGGTCCACCCACCGGCGATAGAGACGGTTCCAAAGACTCTTCTCGCCGATCTCGAAGGAAAAATTTCGTCTGACGACGGCGTTTCGAGGTAATAAGCCTTGAACCAGGACGTTGGCACAGAGATGCATGTGGTGATGACCGTCAACGCGCACCGGTGCTTCTCCGTACAGGCGACTGAATTCATCGAGTTGCATCTTTACAACATATTCGAACTCGTTAATCAGCCGGATATGAAACATCACCTGCATAAGGCGATGCCGCAAGAGGTAGCCGGCAAGTCTTTCCTGGTGTTCCCTCAGCTTCAAGGAACAGTTTCTTCCAGAAAAAGACGAGGTCAGATTCAGATGCAACCCCGTATCGATGTGATGCTCTCGTGTCATCGCCGCTGCTCGTTCGGAATCTTCCATGAACATCATGGCGCTCACGGCAGACACCGTCCCACGGCGTACGCAATCAAACGCTCGATCAGTCGTCGTGCGATCCCTTCCCCAATCGTCGGCGTTGATGATTAGGGCGCCGGCGGACCTGGTGAGGCAATTCTGCTTGTGCTTTTCCATGTTCATGTCAACGCGCGAGTGATCGCTCTTAACTTCTCTCCCATGCTCACGCAGAACCAACTGATCTTACTTTCGCATGATTCGAAGCGCCCCAGAAACCTAACCTCTCTGCCTTTCTCTCCAGCCAGATCACCCTTGAACTTATACGTGCCGGCATTCGCCTCAGGGTTGATACCGTTGAGATCATACTGAGTCACATGAGACTCTTTTAGCCTCTGGATCAACCTCCACTGAAGAAGGTACGATCCTTTGCGTTTCAATCCGATGGTCGTCGTCGCACCGAAAAGATACACTGCGGTGGAACCGATCGCGCTGCAGATGAGACCAGCGCAGTCTCCGTCATCAGAATGGCAGAGCATCAGCTTCATCTTGTATTCATTGGGCAAACGACGTTGCATTTCTTGAAACTCCCGAATGTCGTTCGGTTCTTGAAACTTCTTTCTTGCGACCATCTCTTTATACATTTCAATGAATCGCTCAAATAGGCCATCCTCCTGCCCTTCCGTGATCTCTATGTCTTGCTTTGCGGACGCCTTCAGCTCTCGCCGCCAGTGAGGACGCAATCTCTCATGGAGTTCATCCAGCGAGGGCGTAAGGTCCATAAGAATCGTTCGTGTCCGCCCCTCGTCGTTTGCTCGCACAAACCCTTCTTCTTCCAGAATCGGCAGGACCCACCCATGTTCCTCCTCAAACAGTACCGGATACACTCGCACCATCAGACCTCTATTTTTTGCATACTCATTACGCAGCGCACGAATCACCTGACGAAACACCGTCGGATTAGAATGCTTCTCGTTCAATCTGGATAACGGACCCCACATGACGTACGCAATCCCCACGCCGATCACCGGAGCTCTTGCGATTCTGCTTTGCGCCATCGCAACTACCTGGCCTAGTCTTTTCAGCACCAAGTGACTGATATTTCGCTGTCCACTCCTAACCAGACCGTAAGCCCACGTCTGATAGATATTCGCGTCGTCGAACCGCTCGAGCAGTTGATACCACGTCGCTTCATCAACCTGGTCTACCTCGACGCTGTACCCCGGATCTAAGTCATGCACGAGTTGTGTCTCCTCCGACAGGTGCCTACTCGCTCGGGTTCCAAGTGACTGGATTCTACTCAGTCACATATGGCTCGGCGACCGGGTTGATCCCCACCACGGCCAGAAGTTTACCCAAATGATCGCAGAGCCTCACCAGCAGATCCATAAACCGGTCTTGTCCCATCAAGAAGGCGAACGGCACGACGATGACGTAGACGGGAACGGCAACAAGAGACTTGGTGATATCACGCAATCCAAATGTCGGCATCATCCGCTCACTGGCACCGCGCAGCAGTGCCCTTCTCAGCATAAACGTTCGTTTCCAGCGGATCGGAGGAACTTCTTCGTACGCAACAGCCTCGTTACACCAGACAAAACTATAGCCTCTGTCAATCGCCCTGCGAAAGAAGTCCTGATCCTCTCCGTTTCGTAGCGCCGGCTGAAACGGTGGCTCCAGTCCAGAAAACACGTGCGTTTTAAGGAGCACGTTGCCTGTTCGCCCCTTTCTCCAATCTATGACCAATCCGGTTGGATAGGTCTCGCGTTCATAGAACTTTCCCTTCACAATCCATTGCGGGGGTGGCTGGCTGAAATGAGGCTTCACGGGACCTAAAATTCCGTCGACTCCGTACGTGTGGCAGGCCTCAAAAAGTGTGCGGAGCCACTTTCGGATTGGAAACTCATCATCATCGATGAAGGCGATAAAGTTCCCTCTGGCATGTCGGACTGCCGTATTTCGTGCGAGTGCGATATTCTGCCGAGCCTCTACATGATAGGAGATACGGAGTGATGAGCCAGCGGCAACATCTTCCACTATCCCCTTCGCCGACTCTGTCCGGTCGTTATCGACGACTAAAACGGAGAAGGTGAATGATTCCCCCGTGTCTTGTTCCTTTAGTCTGTCCAATAATCGCCTCAGCATGGTGGGTCGCTTAAACGTGCAGATACACACGCAAATATGCGGAAGGGCGTCAGGCATGTCTTTTCAGTCTCAGGAATAGATACACGGAGTGGCGGCGGACACGACGCACATCCGGTCAATGGTGAGCGTTGTATCGACATATGGCTTCGTGAGACTACCAATAGGTCCCTGGGGATTGTAGACCCGTACGCTCAACGCAGGACTTCCCGCATCCGTACCGATAGCGGCTCCGGCCAATGTCACCTGCATGCCCCGGTCTATCTTTTGGAAAACGGCGGACCGCCGCTTCTGAAACCAGACCACCGCACCACCTGCGCTTGTGCACCAGGCCCCCTTTCCCTTTAGCTCTGCAACAAGCCAGACATAGAAATCTTCCCAGAGACGCTCAGGTGCGATACTGCGATCATGCCAATTGACCGTGAGGGCTCCTCCGAACATGAGCGCATCCTCGATCATCCGACTTAGGCTCTCCTTCGCTCCGTTAGGCGTAAGGTTGAGATAATTTGGGCGGAACATAGCCGTATCCATGATGTGTAAGGGTAGTTCCAACAAAGTGGTTGCGCCTAAGGGCCTGAAAACCTGCGTGGTCCCCGCGCGATAACCGATTGTGTGGTTGTACCCGACGGTCGAGTCATAGGAGAAGCCCGCTTGCTCAAGCTTCTCTGGAGAGTCGCCTGCAAAGTAAAGCCAGTGCATCCGTACTCCGACATACGAATTACCAGTCACTTGAACAAGCTGTTCACGCTCTTGTTTTCCTTTTGCACTATCGATCCACGCATCCAGGCCATGGAGTCCGACTTCAGAACCTCGAGAAACCAGAACACGTAGCTGATCAGCAAGCTCCGCTACCCCGTAACTGGAGGCTCGCTTTTGAGGTGCCATGCCTTGTACTGTACGCCCCGGATCATTCTTGAACGGTAGAACAAAGAAAGTAGACGCCGCATCTTTTTCGATATCGACATAGCGATCGAACCTATACCAGGGATCTTCGGCCAGCCCCAAATACACGAACGGGACTTTTGCCACCGCTGCCCAATTCGCCAGAAGATGGCGAACGGGCATCCTACGCGTGAGCGTCTTTCCTAACGACCCGAAGATGGCACGGTACAGGAATCCGAACATAGTATGATCCCAACGGTGCCGCCGCATGAGCGGATGATCGACATCGTGTGTCAGGCAAGCGATGAATCGATACCCTACGGGAATCGGTGGGATCTCAATTAATGTCACTCCAGCCTCAACAATGAGGTCGCGCAGCACAGCAATATGCATCTCTACCGTCGGAATCCCAGCGTGCTCGGTTGGCTGTCCATCCACGAGCAAGGCCTTCATTTCTCGAAACAGATCATACCCCACGCGCGCGACCATTCGGTTCGGAGCATGGCAGAGGACTCCAACCGCCTGATGCGACTTCATGTCCCGCAGAAAGCTGGCACCCTCCGTCTGAAGAATACGGCTATTGCCGTAAAGAGGAAGACAACGGCCTCTGTACGAAAGGACCGCCGGTTGAATATGAGCCGTCGCTTTGATCGCGAATTTTTCATCAAAGCCGGTTTCCTGACCGCTGTACAGAACAAGAAGTCTTGCCTGATAGTCCCGAGGGTTGACATCTTCTCGCGCGACCAACACGACATCGTATTGTTCTTCGGGCCTGTACCATTCCCAGGGCGTCTTGAATAATTCGAAAAACTCTTGCACCAATTCCGATTCACCGGTATGAGCCACGACGCCGATCATATTCGATGGGATGTCTTCGACAAACGGAGTTCCACTCTACCGGACAGTCGATGCCCGTCGGTACAGCAACTGAGCGAGCGCTTTGAACATCGTAGCCTGTCCCCAATGGAGCATCGGTGTTTTCGACATCATCAAGGGATATTGCCGGAAGTAAAAGTAGCCCCGCCTATCCTGCATGTTCTGAATCGTCCAGAACGCGACGCGATTCGCCAACAGCAAAGAATCGGGGTCTTCGTCCGACACAGAGGCCAAGGTGTCGATCGCCTGGGCGGCACATTGAATGTCCACGGGATAGGTTCGAGTATGGTAATACTTCGGCCTTCCATTCTTTTCGAAAAAGTTGGCTTTGTAGAACTCCAGTCCGCGCTCGAAGTTCCGCCGAAACGACTTATCACCCGTTGCATCCATGTAGTGTTTGAGAGCGTCTAGGTTGTAGCCGGTGTGGAAATTATCGATCCAATGGTATTCGTGGCTTTCCGCGTACCACCATGATCCATCCGGCCTCTGCCTCGAACAGGTATATTCCATGGCCGAACGCGCGACGTCCCGACACTCCCGGCTACCGGTATGTTGTGCTGTCCGGGCCAGGAATCCGGCGCCCAGCATGTTGGCATTGTGAACGGAACTTTGGACATGAGCCAAGTAACTGATGCAGTCTCCGCTGTCTGTTTTTTCCCTCGGTAATTCTAAAATCCAGTTGCAGACGCTGTTGGCTATCTGTAGGAACCACTCGGACCCGGTTACTTCGAAGGCGTCAAGGTAGGCATGGCCGATCAAGGCGCTCCACACGATGATGTGATCGTCTTTGGTATAACGGCCGAAGCGCGAGGAAAAATCAAAGTGATTACTCCAGCTGTGATGTGAAAAACGCGCCACCTTTTGCTTATCCAACCATTCCAAGCAGCGACGTGCCTGTTCGAGATAGTGTCGATCTCTCGTGATTCGATATAGAGTCACATACCCCGAGGCCATATACCCGCGCCCCTTCGTCGACTCCTTGGGTGTCACACCAAGCAAGGGACGTAGATTGACCGGGCACTGGCGAATCAATTGTTGGAGCAACCGTTCGGCAAAGATATTCCCCCGCAACATTGGACGCACCCAGGAGGATAAACCATCGAAAGGTTCATACCCCCGATAGGCTTGCCGTTCGACCCAGCCTTGTACGGCGTCGATGCTTTGCCGAATTTCACGAGGCGTGATCGAGCAGCTGTCCGAGAGCTGCCCGGCTTCGTCAGCATGACTCATGCGGTTGCTCATGTCTTTGCACCTTGGTCACTTACCAATTCACGACCTCCCTCAACAGTTTTTCTTTCTCCCTATCCCACGTGTGTTGGAGATAGACCGCCTGCCCTCGGCTCGTGATCTCATACGCTTCGCGCGGATGCATGGCGACCCACGCCAGCTTCACGGCCAAATCATCTGCATCTCCCAGGTTAAAATAGATAAGCGCATCATCATTGAAATAGTCCTGGATTCCGGGAGCGCGTGGCGCGAGGACAGGCTTTCCCAGGGCCAGGTATTCGAAGATCCTGGTCGGCGTATTAATCTTCGTAAAAATACTGCTGCGATTCGGGATCACCCCCACATCGCACTCTGTGATGGCCTCGCTAAGCTCTTCGAGCCGCCTGGCGCCTAGATAATGCACCGACTTTTCCAGGCCCTTCTCAGCTACAGTGACCATTACATTATCCAGAAAAGGCGTTCGGGGACCGTAGATTCTCAATTCGGCACCAGGAATCTTTTGCTTCGCCTTCCAAAGCGCCTCTACTGCTAAATCTACTCCGTTCCTCTCCACCAGAGTGCCGTGATACATCATGACAAAAGGCCTGCCTGCCTCAAATGGCGGCTTGTCATCAATTCTTGCGGGCGAGTATCTGAAGATTTTTTCGTCAGGTGAATTCATAACCACAGAGACTTTCGACGGCCGACAGCTGCGTGACGTAAACAGTTTTTCACATGCTCGGTTCACCGTCAGGACGGTGTCCGCGAAGGCGATGCTCCATTTCTCGAAAAGTGCCATCATCTTCACGGTCCGGCTTTCGCTCCCCACATTGAAGATCGTCATCATGAGCTCTGGCATAGGGTCATGCAGATCCAGTATCACCTTGGCTCCGAACAACTTGGGGACCAAGGCCGAGAAAACCAGCACGTCAGGCATATTATGTATGTGCACGACATGGTAGCGTCTGGTTGGAAAACGGAGGGTAAGCATCACGAATGCGATAAGAATGAACAGGCCATACTGGAACACATAGCCGAGCTTCGAATGTCGCGACTTTTCGATTCCTATTCGATCGATTTGTATGCCCTTGAATGTGTCTTTCTTGGGAGCCCCCGCATCTTTCAGACAAATCACCTCAACGCTCATACCTGCCTCGGCAAACGCTTCTGCTGCTCTTCGAGGACGCGGATCTCCGGGAAAGGCCGAAAACGACACGACGGCCATCCGTTTTCCTGTTAGACCAGAGGATTCGGAATAGCTGAGTTTATGAGTGTCCATTTGCTCAGAAGGTAAGAGCCGTTCGACGATTGCAGAATGGCCATGTGGAGACTTCTGTTACTGTATTCCGCAGGACGCACAGACCACGATCACACGTTCCGTTTCTCGCGATCGACTTTTTGTTGATTGGACGACTCGATGGCCTTCAAGAGATCCGAGCGGTTTAGCCGGCTCAGGATTTCGATGTTGCTCATGACGCAATGTCCGCCAATGACGCCCGGAAAATATTTGACTCGAGGGAAGAACGGAACCTCTTCGTATATCGAAACAATTTCGTCATACTTCAAACCGAGCTGATCGCAATATCTCTCGACTTCCTGTGCCCACGCGATAATCAATCCGAAATAGGTGGTTTCCGTCAGCTTGGCGAGTTCGGTCGCCTCGGGTGAGGAGAGAACCCTCGTCTTCATACCGGCTCCTTGAAAATGGCGTGCCACCTGTTCCGCACTCTGAGCATCAGTAGCACCGACAAACTTGTCGTAATGCAGAAGATCCGCCGCCATGCGTACATGCTTTCCGCGTACAGGGCTGTTCACGACCTGTGCACCGGCTCGGTCTGCTATGGACCGTGTCGTGCCGACCGCCACCGTACTGTTGAGAACGGTCACTTTCGGTTTGAATCGTTGAATATACCGGATGGTTTCTCCAACGAAATCCTGAATCCTGAACGGATAACAGACGTGCATGACATCAACATGCTCCGGCAAGTCGAGAGGAGGTGTGATGTCGATTCCCACCGTTTCATAATGTTTTGAGAGCACTTCAAGAAGAGGCTTACCGACCTCTCCCAACCCTACGACCATCACCTTTCCGTTACTGCTCATACCCTTGCTCCTCTCCTCATGAGTTTTCGATGCCTTCGGACATTATGCACATACACAGTCCAGGTGACACGGATCTCGCACATCGTCGACTTACAGGAGTTCAAATCATTACCCACGCAATACAACTGGCTATAGCAATAAGTCAGGAGGGATTTTTATGGATGAGTCCGGATGCCGGGAGCCGTCTCGTCTGACAAACTCAGCGCTTCGCACCAGTATGCAGCGTTCATCTTGAAACAGCTGCTGCCATCGCTGAGGCCGCCAGCGGAACCTTCTCTCACTTTGCAGGTAATGCTGTTATTCGAGTGAACAGTTTTTGAAACATATCACGCAGCCTTTGCATCTGCTCCCTTTGATGAAAGGCAATAAGTTCCCGGTCGATGGGCCTGTTTGCTCTGGTGACAAATCCCCAGATGAAACCTGCGAGTAAAGCGATGCCTCCCAGTACATACGGCTTACTCCTCATTTGCAGACAGGATCGGAACACTTGCCAAAGCGGATGGCCGCCGAGGTAGTAGTCCTGCTTTCCTAAGTTATACCAGGCTCTCAATTTACCGGCGGAAGCGGTGCCCATGGGCCTGTGATGGCGACACACCCGTTCGGTGAAGGTTCTCGTTCTCCATCCCTTCATCCTCGCCGTCGTCACGGCAACCCAATCGATCCCCCCACCCTTAATCGGCCTGTACCCGCCGATTTCTTCAAAACACTCACGGCGGAAGAGTTGACAAGCTCCGGAAACATGATCCTTACTTGAGAATCTATAGTCGTATGATTGAGCACCTTCCACAAAGGGTGTGCCGGCTACTCCCAACCGCCGGTCATCGGCAAACTTCTTCAGAAGGAATTCGAAGTAGTCAGTTTCAAACGTAATATCGGCATCTAGATTCCCTATCACATCGTAAGTAACGCCAGCGAGTCGCTGATATCCTGCATTAAAACACTGGACCTTGGCAGCAAAGTGCCGGTCCCTCCTCTCAGGCATCCGGACCAGTTCAATCCATGACTCTGTCCCGATACATCGCTTGACAATTTCGTCGGTACCGTCAGTCGACCCATCGCTCACAATGACCCATCTGACCGGCCGGATGGTCTGCGCTATAAGGGAATCGATTACCTGTTCGATAAACTCGGCTTCGTTTCTTGCGGGCGTAATCAATACATATCGAGGCATCATCTCTTGCTCTTCCAGCAAAGGTCGGCGGTTCAGCAGGAATTTACGCTCATCCCCACGAAAGATTTACCAACACGCATCGCTCTGGAATCAATACATCGCGGTCGAACGGATGAATTCCTACTTCAATGATGCGCGAACCAGAAGACAGGACTTTTAATGAGCGGCGCTCAAACCTAACATTCGGGACAACCCGCTTGGCAGAAACTCCCTGAGAAGTCGCTTCGCCACCTCAATCGGCTTGGTCATTCCGAAGACGCCGACGGTTATCAGTGTATATGCGATCATGCAAGCGACGATAAGAGCGGCCATGCGCTGGAGGGGGGGGGAATCAGACAAATAGTACACCCGCAGTGTGAACCCTACTGCTTCGGCTGCGAGAGCGCCGATCAACGGAGGCCCTACTGCACGCATCAAATCCCGAACAC
>JBBILH010000083.1:0-311 GCA_037445005.1 Nitrospira sp. | reverse complement strand
GTCCGGCATACACAATCGCCGGCATAAACAATATATACGTACAGAGACCATAGGAAATAGCGACTCCCATAGCGCCAAAGGGCAACCCGCATAGGACAGCCGCCACTTGAACGATACAGCTCACAATTCCCCACCGCATCCAGCGATCCGGCCGGCCCGCCGCCACATGCAACCAGCCGAGCGTACGTTCGATAACTTGTGCCGGACCACGGAGCGCAAAAATCACGAGAAGCGTGCTGGCGCCGACCCATTTGTTGCCTAACAACAACACGATCAAATCCTGGCCGATCACCGCAAGAATCACGAAGGCC
>JBBILH010000082.1:0-14517 GCA_037445005.1 Nitrospira sp. | reverse complement strand
CAATCGTTTGTTCAACCAGCGTTGTGGCGCTCCTCGTGAATAATGCGGGCTAGAATCGCGAGGCCGTCAAGCGAACATCTGCCCGCGCCCAAGCTTTGCCGAAACGTTGCTCGACGGCTGCCGCCTCTTCGCGTTTGCCTTGCGCCTGCAAACTCTCTTTCAGACCGTAGAGCGCCCACCCGTTCTCCGGATGCAGTTTCAAATCCTCTTGATACACCTGTTCCGCCTCAGCCACGCGGCCGGCTTGCAGCAGCACCGTGCCGAGGGAATGGCGGACCGGGTAATGCCAGAGGGGAGGCTCGTAGTAGCGCAACGCGTCCTCCTTCACAGTGGCGCTGCGCAGATGCCTCACGGCTTCATCCAGATGCCCCTGCCGCGCGGCAATCTCTCCCGCCAGCACGTCGACGGCGATCTGTGCGAGGTCGTTGATCGAGGCCACCCCGATGGTCCGATCCTTCGGCAGTGTTGTCGTCACCTCAACGAGCTGTCGCAGCTCCTTGTGCGCTTCGTCGAAACGCGCCAGCGCGGCGAATGACAGTCCTCGCGCGTAGTGCCAGATGGCGTTGGTATAGGGAAGAGTTTCCAGGGGCTTCGGGACGTCGAGCACCTCGTTCCATCGCCCGAATCGCGTAAGAGCAAACAACAGTGTCGGAGTAAACTCCTCCAATTCCGGCGCCTGCGCGGCCTTCTCCCACGGAACGAGGACCGACAAATCCCGCGCCGCCTGGATCGCCTCCTTACTGCGCCCTTCCATCGTCAACGCGGACCAGAGGAAATGGACGTTATGCGGATAGTAGCCGGCCGGATAGATGCCGGTCAGTTGTCGATGTTCGAGGAACTCGTGATCCACCGCCGTGGCGTGAACGTTCCGTTCTGCCGCCTCTCGATACCGACCCAAACGGAGGTAGATGTGCGCGGGCATGTGCACAAGGTGGCCTGCGCCGGGGACCAAACTCGGCAATCGGTCCGCACAAGGCAGCGCCCGTTCCGGATGTGGAGAGGCTTCCACCGTGTGGATGTAGTAATGGCAGGCGCCGGGATGGTCCGGATTGAGCTTCAGGACTCGCTCCAAGACGGCTTCGATTTCCGTCGCACGTCCTTTCGGCGCCCCTTCCGACGTCCAGAAATCCCAAGGCTGCAGCACCATCAGAGCCTCGGCATACAATGTCCCCGCATCGACGTCTCCCGGGAACTGTTGCCAGACTTTCCCCATCGCCTCCGCGTAGGTTCGATCGCGCTCCTCGCGTCCTGTCTCCGGCGTAGACGAATATCGAGTCGCCAATGCCTCGATATATGCCCGCTCCGACGGGCTAATGCCGTTTGCTACATTCTTTGCCTGGTGTATAGCCTTGAAAGCACGAAGCTCCTCCTCCGGCCCCATCGGTAAATTAATGTTCGGCCCGAGCGCCAGGGCGATGCCCCACCAAGCCATGGCCGCCTTCTCGTCCAACGTCAGCGCCTGTTCGAATGAATTGATCGCCTCTTCGTGGTTGAAGGCATAGACCAGCCGCAGCCCTTGATCGAAATATTGCTGGGCCTTCGGATGGGCCGTGGTAATGGGATGATGCAACGATCCAAGATTGTCGTAGAGCGGCACGGTGTTGCCGGCGTGCCGTCCCGGTGCATCATTCGCCCGTACCGGAGCAGACAGGCATGACCACCAGACGAGCATTGCCATCACAGTCCAGAGCGCTTTACATGGTTGTCGGCTTTTCATAGTGGATCCCTTTCAATTCATGTGGTGAGGTCATGTGATCAGGGTAATGGGAACCAGCTTCGTCCCTTCATGATCCTGGCCGGTGATGTGCCACGCCGCCAAGCCTCCCTAGAGGGCCCATACGGTTTCGAACCCCAACCGGCGCAGGATCAGAGACGCGTGTGAGAAGTTCTCCGAAAGAGCATCGTGTGTTTCATGCTGCCATACAAAGTAGCCGATGTTTGTCTAGCACGGTTTGTTCCTTCAAAGAATGAGGCATAGAAATGAGCATAAGTGATTGTGTTGCTGAAAAGATTCAGCTGCCAGGCGTAAGGAGAAGCGAGCCGAAGCTAAGCCTCGACGGATGAACAGCTGACGAGATGTCGTCAGACGACGAAATATCGACGAGGATCGTCCCAGAATGTCGATGGGGAAAACTCGGCGCTACGATGGGCGGGCGATTCCGAGTTTCTTCATCTTGGAATGAAGCGTGGTGCGTTTCATCCCCAGTCTGGCGGCGGCGCCTGCCGGACCACTGAGAGTCCACTTTGATTCCCGCAATGCCTTGAGAATATGTTCACGTTCGGCGTCTTCCAGTGTCATGACGGAATCATGCGTCAATGTCGCCTGCGACTTGAGTTCTGACAGAGGCACCGCCAGGGTGGAGTCGGTCGAGAGGATGACCGCCCGTTCAATGAAGTTTTCCAATTCGCGCACATTGCCCGGCCAGGGGTAGGCCTGCATGGCTTTCATGGCGTCGGCAGGGACTGTTTCAATGCGTTTCTTCATCCGCATCGCAAACTTTTGCGCGAAGTGCCGGACCAGAAGGGGGATGTCGCCCGTGCGTTCCCGCAACGGCGGGACGGTGACCGGGAAGACCTTCAGTCGATAGTAGAGGTCGCTGCGGAACTTCCGCTCCTCCACCATTCGGCCGAGATCCCGATTGGTCGCGGCGATCACCCGCACGTTTACGCGAATCGTGCGTGTACTGCCGAGGCGTTCAAACTCCTGCTCCTGAAGCACTCGCAGCAGTTTGACTTGGAGCTCCAAAGGGATCTCCCCGACCTCATCGAGAAAGAGCGTGCCTCGGTCGGCCAGTTCGAACCGGCCGATCTTGGTCGCAATCGCACCGGTGAAGGCGCCTTTTTCATGCCCGAACAATTCACTCTCGAGCAGGCCGGTCGGGATGGCGGCGCAGTTCAGTTTCACGAAGGTCCGTTCTTTCCTGTCACTCAGATTGTGGAGAGCTCGTGCGACGAGTTCTTTGCCGCTGCCGGTTTCTCCTAGAATCAAAACCGTCGAATCCGTTGCGGCGACCGGTTCCACCTGTTTAAGGACCTGCTTGAGCGCGCGGCTTTCGCCGACGATTTCTTCGAAGTTGTAGTCGGTCTGGATCTCTTCCTCGAGGTACAGTTTCTCTTCAGTCAACTTGTCCTTAAGCTGCGCGATCTCCTTATAGGCCAAGGCGTTCTCGACAGCGATGGCGACTTGCTGCGCAACCTGAGTGAGCAACTCGACGTCCTCCGAGGTGAAGCCGTCGTCTTGCCGCCGACCGACGTTCAGCGCCCCCAGCGTGCGCTTATGTGCAAGGAGCGGAAGAGAACAGAACGATTTCACGCCGCGGTCAAGGAGATCCTGCGCGCAAGGTGATGAGCGGGCCATCTCTTTCAGATCCCGTTCTCGAAACAACGCGGCCTTACCCGTGTTGATCGCAAGGCAGGACGGGGATTGCGTGCTCTCTTCTACTCTCCCTTCCTCGACGAAACTTTCATTCCTCTGAAAATCCAACACATGGATGCGCCAGTGGCCGGTGTCGGCATTGAAGAGCAGGAGACTGGAACCATCGTGCCGGATCACTTTTCGTAGACAGGCGCTGACGGCAGTGAACAAATCGTCGAGGTCCAAATGGGTGACGACGGCGTTATTCACTTCGAGCAGCAACCGCTGATAGTCACGCTCTCGCGTAAGTTGTGCTTGAGAAGACTGCACCCGTTCATAGTTCAGCGCATTCTCGATGGCGATCGCCACCTGCTTCGCCACTTGGCGCATGAACTCAATCTCGGTTTCCTGGTAGGTTCGTCGGTCTACGCTCCCGAATCCAAGGGCTCCCAGGCGTCGACTTGCCGTCGTCAGAGGAACGACACAGAATGAATTCACCCCGTTGTCTCGCAGCATAGACAAGAGTCTGGTGAAGCGGCGCTCTTGCCGGACATCATTGACGGTCAGCGGCTCTTGCGTCTTCCACACCCATCCGCCGGGAGATTCTTCTATCGGAAGTTCGAGGCCGGGACTGATCGTGCCGGGCTGTGAGGCGACCAAGAAGCATAGACGCATCACGTCGCGTTCGGGATCGTGCAGCACCACATTGATGTAATCGAAGGGCACGATTTGCGGTAGCCGCTGAGCAAGATCATGGAACAGCTCGTCAAGTTCACGGTGCGATGCGATGGATTCCGATACCTCAAGGAGGAGACGCAACCGGCGCTGCTTGTCACTCAAGTCTTGATGGTGCAGGACATTGTCCACCGCGACGGCGACGAGTTTGGCGACCTGGTTCAGAAACTCCACATCGGCCTCGCCGAAGGCAAACGGCTTCAGACTGCCGAAGCCGATGGCACCGAGCCGACGCATGGCCGTCGTCAGAGGGAACAAACAGACGGATTGGACCCCGATATCTCGGAGCGCCCCCATTCCGGTCTTGAAACGAGTTTCTTCGGCAAGTGAAGGGATGATCATCGGTTGTTGGTGCGTCCATACCCAGCCACTGGCGGACTCCTCCAAGGGAATTTGCATGCCATCGAGACGGGTAGTGAGACGGTGGGCTTCTGCGGTTTCGAGCACATGCACATTCATGGTGTTCTTGGTGGAATCGTGCAAGACGAGACCGATGAAGTCGAAGGGAGCGACCGCCGGGAGCCGTTGTGCGAGATCTCGGAACAGTGCCGGCAATTCGCGATGGGCCGAGATCGCTTCGGAGACTTCTAATAATGCGCGATATTGCACGGGCTCTGCTTCGAGGATGTTCACTCCTAATTTGCCATCCATGATATGTAAGATGATGCCCTTCAAAACGTTGAAAAAGCAACCGCGCTATTCGCTTTTCCATTACGGGAACAGGGAAGATCAAACATGATCCATGGGATAACGTGGTCGCCGAAGAAAATTAACTACCGCATCCAGTAGTCGATAGAGTAAGCCTTAAATCGACCGGATGTCCGGCGCAAAAATCCGACCACATTCCTGGTATGTCGATCTTGATCTTATGCAAGGAATAGGACTTATGTCTCAGTCCAAAAACTAGGGGATCTCCTAGCTGTTCTTTAGCTCTACCTCATGCGAAGTGGCGTGCGTTTCCCGTAATTCTACTGATTCTGCCGGCACGCTCGTCATCAAGGAGACATGGTATGCCATCCACAGTCGCCCGAGGAGTGAATCGGGCGCTCGTGCTCGCTAAATCTCCCACGGGAATTCCGGGACTCGATGAAATTACAGGTGGCGGCTTGCCGAAGGGACGGCCGACGTTGATTACCGGAGGGGCCGGTTGCGGCAAGACGCTTCTCAGCATGGAGTTCTTGATCCACGGTGCAACAGAGTTCGATGAGCCTGGACTCTTCGTCTCGTTCGAGGAGAATGAACAGGAGCTCATGCAAAACGTCGCCTCGCTGGGGGTTCAACCTCGACCGACTCATCACACGCAAACGTGTAGCGATCGATGTCGTGCGAGCCGAGCGGAGTGAGATTGAAGAGACAGGCGACTATGACCTAGAAGGGCTGTTCGTCCGCCTCGGCCATGCGATCGACCAGATTAAAGCCAAACGCGTGGTGCTTGATACGATCGAAGCCCTATTTGCGGCCTTGCCGAACCAGACCATCCTCCGCGCCGAATTGCGTCGGCTCTTCGATGGTTGAAGGATCGCGGCGTGACGGCGATCGTGACGGCCGAGCGGGGAGAGGGCATGCTCACCCGGCACGGGTTGGAGGAATATGTCTCCGACTGCGTCATCTTGCTGGACCATCGCGTGGTCGATCAGGTGTCGACGAGGCGGTTGCGCGTCGTGAAGTATCGGGGGTCCGCTCACGGCACGAACGAGTATCCGTTTCTGATCGACGACACCGGCTTCTCGGTGATGCCCATCACCTCGTTGAACCTCAACCATGACGCCCCGACCAAACGCATGCCCACCGGCATCGCGCGGCTGGACACCATGCTCGGCGGCAAGGGGCTGTTTCGGGGGAGCAGTGTCCTGATTTCCGGCGCGCCTGGTTCCGGGAAAACCTCGATCGCCGCCCATATCGTGGATGCCGCCTGCGCCCGCGGAGAATACTGCCTGTACTTTCCGTTCGAGGAGTCACAACAGCAGATTCTCCGTAACATGATGTCGATCGGGCTCGATCTCAATCGATGGGTGAAGCGAGGCCTGTTGCGGTATCACGCGGCACGTCCGCATCTGCAGGGTCTGGAAATGCATCTCGCCATCATGCACAGGCAGATCGCGGCTTTTTAGCCGGCGGTCGTGGCGGTCGATCCGGTGACCAACCTAATGGATATCGGGACGGCGGCGGAGACGAAGGCGATGCTGACTCGGCTCATCGATTTTCTGAAGGCCAAGGGGATCACGGCCGTCTTCACGAGTTTGACCACTGAGACGGATAATCCCGAAAAAACCGAAGTCGGCATCTCGTCGCTGATGGATACCTGGTTGCTGGTGCGAAATTTAGAAAGCAGCGGGGAACGCAACCGAGGTTTACACATTCTAAAATCCCGTGGGATGGGTCATTCCAACCAGATTCGCGAGTTCATCTTGACCGATCACGGTGTAGAGCTCCGGGACGTCTACACGGGGCCTGCCGGCGTCTTGACGGGCACGGCAAGGACGGTACAGGAGGCGCGCGACAGGGCGGAGCAGGTCTCGAGGCAAAACGAGATCGCCAGAAAGCAGCGCGAGCTGGCGAGCAAGCGGCAGGCCATGGAGGCCCAGGTGGCGTCGCTACGCGCGGCCTATGAGGCGGAAGCCGCCGAGTTGGAGGCGGTGATCGAGGAAGGCCGGCGAACCGAGACGGCGCTGGATCAGCAGCGCCGGTCTTTGGAGTTCCTGCGCGACGGCGCGACGCGAAACAGCAGCGGTAATGAGAGAAAGGGAGCAAGACATGGACGTCTCCGCCAACAATCTGAGTCGGACAACGGACGTAAGGAGCGGGCGCGGGTCCAAGCGCGCTAACCAATGGCAATTGCGGCTGTACGTGGCCGGCCAGACGCCGAAGTGTCTGACGGCCTTCGCCAATCTCAAAAAGATTTGTGAAGAGCATCTGGCGGGTCAGTACGACATCGAAATCGTCGATCTCTTGGAGCGTCCGCAACTGGCGAAGGGCGATCAGATTCTCGCCATCCCGACGTTGGTCCGGAAACTCCCGGTTCCGGTACGCAAGATCATCGGGGATTTATCGAACACCGAAAGGGTATTGGTGGGGCTCGATTTGCGGCCCACGAGATGAAGGCCTCCTTCGCCATGCCCTGGGGGCGGCGATAGTTCGCGGGTACCCAATGCGGTGATAGGTCTTAGGTCTATGAGAGCTTCCATCCCCAAGAAGCCGCCGAATGCCACGGCTCAGTATGAGAAGGCACTGAAGGAGCCGGATGCGCAGGGCTATGTCCTGCATCTCTGCATCAGCGGCATGACACCTCGTTCACGCGCAGCCCTCCTTAACCTCAAGGAAATTTGCGAGACCCACCTCAAGGGCCGGTATCAACTCGAAGTGATCGATCTCTATCAACAGCCGGAACTGGCCGCCAAGCATCAGGTGCTCGCGACGCCGACATTGGTGAAGACGCTGCCGCCGCCGTTGCGGCGGCTCATCGGGGATCTATCCGATACGGCCGAGAGCTTGCGACGTTTGGGCGTCTCGGTCAAGACCGGTGAAGCATGAGCGGCGATCAGAAACAATCCTACGAGGACCTCGTCAAAGAGAATAAAGAACTGCGCGCGCTGCTCGAAGAGGCGCGAGAAGTCCTCACCGCCATCAGGACCGGCAGCGTCGATGCGTTGGTGGTTGAGGGACCGACGGGCGAACAGGTCTACACGCTCCAAGGGGCCGATTACCCATACCGGGTCTTCGTCGAACACATGAACGAAGGCGCGGTGACCGTCGATGCGGATGGGACGATTCTCTATGCCAACCGTCTGTTCGCCGATCTCGTCGGTATGCCGTTGGAACAGGCCGTGGGCCGAGAGCTGCTGCGCTTCGTCTCGCCGGCCGACCGGCCGCAATGGAATGAGCTGATCCGGGAAGCCAACGGCGAACCGAGTCGGCGGGAGCTGGCCCTTGTCAGCGCAACCGGCGAGTCGATTCCCGTCCTCCTATCGGCCCGCCACCTGCCGGTCGAGCCCGGCCGGTTTTACTGCTGTATCGTCTCGGACCTGCGTCGGCAACATTTGCACGAACAACTCCGGCAAAGTGAAGAACGGTTCCGGTACATGTTCGAAAGTGCCGGCGTAGCGCTTTTCGAAGAAGATTGGTCTGCCATCCGCGCTCGCTTCGACCGCCTGCGCGCCGAGGGCGTAGTCGACCTCCGGCGCTACCTCGATACACGTCCGGAGGAAGTGGCAGCCGCCATTCCCTTGGTGAAGATCCGTAATGCGAACGAGTACGCCCTCCATCTGTTTAAAGCGCCGTCCAAAGAGATGCTGCTGGAATCCCTCGAACACATCTTCACGCCTGAGACGACGGAGATCTTCAAAGAGGAACTGATCGCGTTCTGGGAAGGCCGTGACATGCAGGACTGGGCAGCTCCCTTGCAGGCATTGGATGGCGAGGTACTGTCGGTTCTCTTCAGTCTCGTGCGCCCTAAGGCCGACCCGGATTGGCGTTGTGTCCTTGTCGCCGTGACGGATCTGACGGCTATGCGGCGGACAGAGGCAGCCCTGCGTGAGAGCGAAGCACGCCACGAGCTATTGGCGAACAGCGCGGAACTCCTGTTGCGCAGTGAGTCTCCGCAAGCTGTCGTGGACGTTCTGTGCCGAAAAGTCATGGTCGTTCTCGACTGTCAGGTGTTCTTCAACTATCTGCTCGATCCGTCCGGCGAGCGGCTGCATTTGAATGCGAGCGCCGGCATTCCTGAAGAAGAAGTGCCCCGCCTCGAATGGCTCGAGATGGGATCGGCGGTGTGCGGATGTGTCGCGCGCGATGGGAAAAGAATCGTCGCGGAATACATCGGCGAAATTGAAGATGTGCGAACGGAGCTTGTCCGGTCGTACGGAGTTCAAGCCTATGCCTGTCATCCGCTCGTGGCACAGGATCGCCTGATCGGGACGTTATCGTTCGGGACTCGCACGAAGACGTCTTTTTCTCTGGAAAATCTCTCTCTGATGAAAGCGGTCGCCGATCAAGTGGCGATTGCCATGCAGCGCAAACAAAGCGAAGAGGTGCTGCGGGAAACGCAACAGCGGTTGCAGAACTGGAACATCGAGCTGGAACAGGCCGTGAACGCCAAGACCGCCGAGCTGCAACAGTCACACGAACGTCTGCGGGCGCTGACGAGCGAGTTGAACCTGGCCGAGCAGCGGGAGCGTAAACGTTTGGCGACCGAACTGCACGACCATCTGCAGCAGATGCTGATCGTCGGCAAGTTGACGATCGGACAGGGGAAGCGGTCGGTGAGGGGTGTGCCCGCCTACGAAACCGTCCTGAAAAAAGTCGATGATATCTTGTCGGAGGCGTTGACGTACAGCCGAACACTGGTGGCCGAACTCAGTCCCCCGGTCCTGCGGGATCATGGCCTGGCAGCCAGCCTCAAATGGCTCGCGGAGTACATGAAGAACAAGCATGAATACAGGGTCACCGTCGTGGTGCCCGAGGGTGAAGATCTGAAACTGCCGGAGGATCAAAAGCTCTTATTGTTTCAATCCGCGCGGGAGCTGTTGATCAATTCGGCCAAACATTCCGGAACCGGAGGGGCTACTATTACGCTGGACCAGCGCGCGGACCGGCTCTGTGTCACCGTGCAGGATGAAGGCAAAGGCTTCGATCTTGCTGCTGCTGGAACACTTAGCTGCGGGATGTCGTCCAAGTTCGGGCTCTATAGCATTGAAGAACGGATGCGCGCATTGGGCGGTTCATTTGACATCCGCACGGCCCCCGATCGAGGCACGACGGCGACGCTTGTGTTGCCGTTGGGGAGGAGTGCCGAGGTGTCGGCAATGGAAGGCGCGGGATTGAGGACCTCACCCGCGGCCAAACGAAAAGGACGGAAGACGGTGCAGGTTCTGTTGGTCGACGACCATGAAATGATTCGACAAGGGTTGCGGGCTGTCCTGGAAAACTACGACGACGTGGCCGTGATCGGGGAAGCAGTAAACGGAGAGGAGGCACTGACAGCGGTGGAGAAGCTTCGCCCTCATGTCGTGGTCATGGACATCAATATGCCGAGGATGAACGGGATCGAGGCGACAGGTCGGATCAAGCAGCGTTATCCGGGGATCGTGGTGATCGGCCTGTCGGTGAACAGGTCTGAGGACAATCAGGAGGCCATGACGCAGGCGGGTGCCGAGCGGCTCCTGACGAAGGAATCGGCGGTGGAAGAGCTCCATGAGGCGATTCGGGAGGCGGTGCAATTTAGTGGCGGACCCACCCCATTGAAACTATTTTAAAGACCTCGTTCAGGGCTGCTTCTCTTCTCCCGGTAGACCGGTGATGTCTCTCACCGGCCTAATTTCAACTGTTCCAATACGGGCCTGGCACCAGCTTGGCGATACGCACCGCGTCATCACGATCCCGAGCTTCTATGAGAAAGTAGCCGGCGAGCTGTTCTTTCGTCTCCGCGAAAGGCCCGTCGGTCACCGTCGCCTTGCCGTCGCGCACACGAACGGTGGTTCCGGTCGCCTCAGGCTGCAGTGGCGATGCATGGATGTATTGTCCTTTGCCGTTGAGTTGGTGGCAGAGCTGGATCGATTCGGCGAGCATGTCCTTCCTCGTGACGTCGGGAATCTTGCTGAACATGTCTTCATTGTGATGGACGAGCAGCAGGTATTTCATGAGGCACCTCCATGGACATAGGATAGTGGTGAAGACTGGGGGAAGTCGATAGACGGATTCAGTGCTGGGGATTCGGACAACCGCGGGTCGCACTCTTGTAAGCCATGACCTCCGCCGATGAAGGGATGACTCTCCGTCCTGCCGCAACGAGCGACGCGGCGCTGTTGCGACACTGGGATGCGCAGCCGCATCTGATCATCGCAAAGGGCAAAGACGATTGGGCCTGGGAAGTGGAATTGTGTCGATCACCTGACTGGAGGGAGCAATGGATCGCTGAAGTCGACGGTCGTCCTCTCGGATTTCTGCAAATCATCGATCCTGCCAGTGAGGAAAGCCACTATTGGGGTGACATGCCGACCGGTCTTCGTGCCGTCGATATCTGGATCGGGGAAGAAAGCGACTTAGGGAGCGGCTATGGGACGAAGATGATGCAACTGGTCCTCGCTCGCTGCTTTGCCGATTTGTCCGTGGCAGCTGTGTTGGTTGATCCGTTGGCATGTAACACCCGTGCCCACCGCTTTTACGAACGACTCGGATTTCAGTTTATCGAACGCCGTCGTTTCGGAACCGACGATTGTTTCGTGTATCGCCTGGAGCGCGCGATGGCACTATGGAATTCAATCGCCGGCGAAGGTCCAGTCTGAAGAAAGAAAGAGATCTCAGCTGATCTCAATATACAGCGACATTGCATGCCTCAAGCAGGTGTGACAAACTGCATCCCTACTTGTGCCAAGAACGATACAAGGACTATAGAGGTGAACCATGGATACAAAGACGGCGAGTGAGCTCAAGAGTTTTCTCGAGATTCCGTATGACGAGCTCGAAGAAATGAACCTCAAGGCGGCAGAGCGCGCCACGAAGGCCAGCGCAAAAGATCTCGAGCGGGAATATACGGCCTGGCTCACAAAGGAGAAGCACATCAAGGCCGTGACGTTGTGTTTCTCGGACATCGAGGGGCGTCTCCACATGCTCGACTACGACAAAAAATTCCTGCTGGAATCGTTGGGCAATCTGACATTTGACGGGTCGTCCATCCGCGGGTTCACGCCGCAACACGAGTCGGACCTGCGCCTTGCGGTCGACTGGTCGTCCATTCGTTACCTTCCGGCCGATGTGATCGGAGCAGGGAAGGTGATGTTCTTTGCGTCCGTCCTGAACAGCGATCGGACGCCGTATCACAGCGACTTCCGCGGTTTGTTGAAATCTTATACGGAGAACCTCAAGAAGAAGGGCATGACGGCCTATGCCGCCAGTGAAATAGAAGGTTTCCTTGTGGAAGGACAGAACGCCGAGCAACGGTACCGCGAGCATGGGTTTAAACTCATCTCATCTGGCGGGTATTATCACTCACTCCCGATGGATATGCTTCGTCAGTTTATCGATAAGTCGGCGGAGGCGCAGCGTGCATTGGGCTTCAAGAACGAGAAAGATCATCCGGAGGTCGCGCCGTCACAGTTCGAAATGAACTTTTCCTACGCCGAGGTGGTTCGCGCTGCAGATCACGTGCAGCTGTACAAGCTGATCTGCCGCCAGGTGGCTCGATCCATGGGGCACACGGCCACGTTCCTTCCGAAGCCGTTCGTCGGGATCAACGGTTCCGGCATGCACACCAACTTTTCTCTGAGCAAGAACGGCAAGAATATTTTCTACGACGCGAAAGGCAAAGACGGGCTGTCCGATACGGCATGGGACTTCATTCTCAAGCTCTTGAATCATGCGCCGGAGATCTGCTTGGTGTTTAACCCGTCGGTGAATGCGTATCGCCGTCTCGATCCGCACTTTGAAGCACCGAACCAGATCAAGGTCTCTGCGATCGATCGCGGTTCCATGATCCGCATTCCGATGGCCAATGAAAAAACGGCCCGCATTGAACTGCGTTCCGTCGCTCCCGATGCGAACCCCTATCTCGTGTTGTACACGCTGCTCAAGACCGGATTTGAAGGAGAGCGCTTGGAAAAGGAAGCGGCGACCGGAACCCGTGCACGATTCCTCCCAAGTAACATCAATGACGCCATCGCGCTCTTTAATGAGTCGAAGTTCATCGCTGATATCCTGGGCATGGACAGCAAGCAGAAATATTCAAGTTTCAAACAGTTGGTGGCCGATCGATCCCCGAAGGAACTCGGCACGATCGTGAAGGCTTCGGAGGTGCTCTTTCACCACGAGGTCACCAATCAAATGCTCTGGAATCAGTTCTAGTCAACGTTGAATTGGGCGTGGCGATCCATCCTCGCTTGAGGATTCCAAATTTGAGAGGAAGTCCTCATGAAGCTGCCGCCTCGCATCTACCACTTGGCTGAAGCGGTGAACTGGTTGTCGATCCAGCGCAACGGGTTGCAGTCAGCCGGTCGGCTGATAAGAGCCGCCCGACTCGCAAGGGCCGACCAAAATCGGCTGAAACGGACTCAACGTCTTACGCATACCGTACTACCCACGGGCGTACACATCCGTGATCAACGCCCCATGCCGGCGGCAGCGCTCCAGCGCTGTTTGTACGACATGCGTCCGGCTGACTGGTATGCCTTGATCAACTCCCAGGTGTTTTTCTGGATGGATTCGGATCGTCTTAACCGGCAGAAGGCCGCGTGCGAGCCGCGACCCCAAGTGGTGCTTGTGGTCGATACGGCCGCCTTGATTGCCGCACACGAACAGCGGATTGCCGTCACCCCGATCAATACCGGGAATGCACGTCGCAAGGCGGCGCGCCGTGGGGCGGCGACGTTTGTGCCGTTGACAGCGTGGAGCAGATCCGGATGGGCGAGTGAGGCGGCCGCCTTAGGCATCCCCTTGCGAAAGGGGTCGCACCAACCGGTGGAATTGACGGTCCTTGAGGCAGTACCGGACATCATGCGCTTCGTCATCGGTGTCGTTGCATTGCCAGCCGGTCAGTCGTTTGTGAAGGAGAACGGTTCCGTTAGGTATAGAGACCTCGGTTAGCAGGGGCACTGAATGCCATTGAACCAATAGAAGAACCAGATGCCCGCTGCAACCGTCACATAAAAAATCATCTTACCGAGTTTGATTTCCCAGGGTTGAATCTCTTTTCCCTGTTCGTCAAACATGCGTTCCGGCTCAGAAGACTTTGGCGCGCCGGTCGATGGCTTGACCGACGACCTATCCCAGTCATGGGGGTATTCGAATTTTCTAGCTGGTTCCATGGTGAGACCTCCTTGTGATGTTGGATCTTCACAAAATAGCCGAGGTCTAGCGGTAGAGGAGTAATCAGTTGAAAGAACACGATCGCGCGACTTGCCGGGATTAAGAGGGGCGTCAATATTTTCTCCATTGATATCTGCTATCTGGACGTCCGCATGCCTTCACATAGGTGTAGTGGAGCGTCTCTACGCAGCGTCATCGTCTCCCACTCTCCTGATCCGCCTTACTGAAATCGGAGTCCGTGACCGCACCGACTTTTTCAAACGGGGTGTCGAGTGATTCGCACGATGGCGTAAGATGGTTGCGTCGAGAATGTTCCCACAGCACACACATCGATAGCCCCAAAGCGACGTTGCGCCGGTGTAGGTTCCTCCATAATCCACAAACACTTCAGGAACCAGGACGCTCTGGCATCGTGGACATAACATGGTGCTCCAGGAGCAAGATGATGAAACCGCCACACATCACAACACCAAGCTACACCACGATGGCTATGGATGAGATAAGGCAACACCCTAGCTGTTGAAAAAGTTACGAGAAAGACTCGGGAATCGGAGGTGGAACAAGTAGGAAGATGATCCTCATCCGGTAGGATGGCGGTGGTTCTTCCACGTCTTCTTAGAGAAAAACGGGGC
>JBBILH010000081.1:1169-14859 GCA_037445005.1 Nitrospira sp. | reverse complement strand
GCGACGAAATGTTTGCCAGAATATTTCAACGCGTCATTCACGCGGAACCGGGATTTCTCTTCGAGCGCATTGCTGTAAGCGACATTAGACGGCACGTAGACCTCACTCAACCGTTTGAAGTGGAGATCGTACCGAATGAAACCGATGGCACGGTGCTGTATTTCGGTTTCATGGATTTCGCATGGTTGTATCCCGAGACGAAAGTGACGGAGCCATCGGCTGAAGTGACGAAGCCATGGAAATGCATCGTCTGGGATCTCGACAATACATTGTGGCACGGAACCCTTATCGAGGAAGGACGTGATCGACTCAAGCTGCGGCATGACATCGTTGAGATAATCAAAGAAACAGACCGCCGAGGAATTTTGCATTCGGTCGCCAGTAAGAACAATCATGCTGATGCCATCCAAGTGCTGGAGATGTGGGGAATCGACAAGTACTTTCTCTATCCGCAAATCACCTGGGACCCCAAAAGTCAGTCGATCGCGAGAATCGCGCAGTTACTCAACATTGGAGTGGAAAGCTTGGCCTTTGTGGACGATCAGCCCTTCGAGCGGGAGGAGGTACGGAGCGCGCTTCCCAAAGTCACAGTCGTGGACGTAGCCGAAGCGGAAGGGATTCTGTCTCGTCCGGAGTGTCAAGTGCCGATCACAGAAGAGAGCCAACAAAGACGAGTCATGTATCAGCAGGAGAAAGAGCGCAAGGTGGTTCAGGAATCGTTCGAGGGCGACTACACGAAATTTCTTCAGGAGTGCAGGATCGAATTGGCTCTCACTAAACTCACCGGTGAGAATTTGGAACGCGTCTATGAATTGGCGCAACGGACCAATCAAATGAACTTCTCGGGCTCCCGGTATCCGCGCGAGCAGTTGGCAGAAATCCAACAATCCAAAGACCACGAGACGTTCGTGATTCGCTGCACCGACAGATTCGGAAGTTATGGCATTGTAGGTTTTGCCTTGGTGGATGTGCGTGAGCCTCGCTTGCTGGATCTGATGTTCAGTTGCCGCATTCAAGGTAAGCGAGTGGAACACGCTTTTTTGGCATACCTGTTAGAAAAATATTCGCTTCCGGAAAGACGCGACTTTTTTGCCAATTATCGTAAGACGAAGAAAAATGAAAAGCCGGGGAAGGTATTCGAGGAGATCGGGTTTGAGTGCGTTGATGAGCGCGACGGTCTTCTCTCTCTCAAACATTCCAAATCCAGTTCCATCTCACGGGAAAACATCATTCGGATACATGGGGATGAGTGAGGAGAAACGGAGTGAATATTGCAGCCCTGTTGGAGAGAGTCCAAGGGAAGTATCGAAGAACGGTGGCGGAGGTGTTGTGTCGAAGGCCGGCTAAAATGCGAAATCTGGTCCCCGTAATCTCTTTCACATTCGACGATTTTCCCTTGTCGGCTTTGGAAGTTGGAGGCAAGATTCTTCGCCGGCACGGCGTAGCGGGCACGTACTACGTCTCGCTTGGCCTCTTGGATCGAGTTGAATCGGTCGGACGTATCTGTTCAGGGACGCATCTTAAGGAGCTTCTGAACCAAGGACATGAGTTGGGGTGTCATACGTTCGCACATTGTGATGCTTGGGATACCGATCCTCAGTATTTTCAACACTCGATCTTAGAAAATCAGCGAGCATTAGCAGGCCTGATGCCTGGAGCAAAGTTTGAGACGATGTCTTATGCGATCAGCACCACACCGCGCCCGGCGACGAAGCGGCTTGCAGGGCGATACTTCGCTTGTTGTCGTGCGGGCGGCCAACGGAACAATACCCGTACCGTCGACTTGAATTATGTGCACTCGTTTTTCCTTGAGCGCTCAAGAGAGCGGCCCGATATCATATGGGACTTGATCGAGCGTAATCGGAGAGACAATGGGTGGTTGATCTTTTCTACTCATGACATTTCATGCCAACCCACCTTGTATGGCTGCATGCCACAGTTGTTTGAGCAGGTAGTCGAGCGCTCAATCGCCTCAAGAGCAAAGATCCTTCCAGTGTCTAAAGCATTAGCATTAGTTCGTGGCGGCTCAGTCCCATTGTTGTAGTAGATGAATGCATTGGTTCTCATAGCGTTCATCATTGTTCTAATGTGGCTCTACTACCATGACGGAAGAGATCGTCAAGTCGTAACTCGGGCGACATGGGTTGTGGCGCTGTGGGCCGTAGCGTATGGCTCGCGGCCGGTCACCGAATGGTTCGGCCAGTCAAGAGGAGGAGGGACTATTTCAGAATCCGTTGATGAAGGAAACCCCACAGAGGCGCTGATAAGTCTCTCCTTCCTGGTATGTGGTTGTGTGGTTCTGTTGCGACGAAATATTCGTTGGGGAACGGTGTTGAAAGAAAATGCGGTCCTTGTTGTGTTCTATGCATTCTGGTGGCTTAGCGTACTGTGGTCCGATTATCCGTTAATCACCTTTAAGAGGCTGTTTAAAGAATTGGGGACCATCGTTATGGCGTTGGTGGTGCTCACTGACTTGGCTCCAGGGGAGGCGATGCGGGCGATCTGCGTTAGGGTGTCGTATCTATGTATTCCGCTTTCCGTAATACTGATCCGCTATTTTCCCGAGTGGGGGCGGGCGTATGGGGGGTATGACAAGAGCGAAGTGATGTGGGTCGGCGTGTCCGACCACAAAAACACTCTGGGGGTTCTCGCTATGGTCGGGGCGGTATTTCTCCTCTGGGATGTTCTGGAATCTCGGCGAAAAGATACCGCGCGGGTTCCATGGTCTCTCTTGGTACTCCGCTTAATAATCCTGGGATTGTGTTGGTACATTTTGTTGATTGCGAATAGTGTCACGTCACTCCTGTGTGCAGCCCTTGGGTCGGCGCTTCTTGTCGTTCTTCACTTCACCGGTATGAGAAAGCGTCCAGGGCGATTGGAATTGTTCGGGGGAAGTCTGGCTGCGGCGATCTTGATTCTGGATTCCCTCATCGGTGTCAAAGAAGACTTGCTCGAGGCTGTGGGCCGCGATCCGACGCTTACGACTCGAACTGAAATCTGGCCCATGCTGATGCAACTTCAGCCGAATACATTGGTAGGGGCCGGTTTTAATACCTTTTGGGCAGGAGAGCGGCTAAGAATCTCGTTTGAGAAATTCGGGGGAATTTTTCAAGCCCATAATGGATATCTTGAAACCTATCTCAGCGGTGGATGGGTCGGTATAGGTCTATTGGCCGGTGTTCTAGTTACCGCCTATCTACAGATAAGGAAACGGCTTGTGGCCGGTGTGCCGGATGCTGAAATGCGCCTTGTCGTTTTGGTCATTGCCGTTGTGTATAACTATTCCGAAGCGTCATTCAACAAAATCGGAGTTCTCTGGCTATTGACGATTATTGCAATCATGCAAAATCTGCCAGCATCTGTCTCGCTACAGGCAGCCTCTCGTGCCAGACGTTAGACGGTTACCCAATTCTCGCTGAACAATGCTCCGGCCTAGATCACGATGGGTGTAGACATCGGGCGAAATTCCGCATTAGATTTTACGAAGGGAGTGCTGGTGCTATTGATGCTTCTGTACCATTGGGTCAACTATTTTGTTAGTACAGAAGGACTAATTTACACGTACTTACGATTCATTACCCCGTCGTTTATTTTTATCACTGGATTTGTGATAAGCAGTATTTATCCGACTAAGCACGGCTTCGACTATCTTCATATATTTGGGAGATTGTTGCAGCGTGGAATTAAACTGCTGGCGATTTTTACAGCCCTCAATGTGCTCGCAAATCTTCTTTTTGCGACAAGCTATAGGGGGCAAATGCCAGGCATCGAAGGATTCTTTAGTCGAGCGGCCGATATCTATATCTCAGGTAATGCTAAGTCGCTGTTCTGGGTGCTGCTCCCGATTGGCTATTTTCTGCCGATAGCTGGTGGATTATTGCTCATCTGTAAAAGTAACCGGTTGCTTCTTCACGGCATATGTGGTCTAGCCGTGTTGTGCGTAGCCATATCAGATTTATGGTCAGTTTCTAGCGCGAATCTCGAAATGTTGGGAGTGGGTGTGCTGGGTTTGGTATGCGGAATGTATCCAATAAACAAGCTTAATCGTGTGTTCGACCATCCGATTGCCTTTGGGACTCTTTACGTTGCATACACCGTGGCGATCGCTTTTTGGGGAGTGCCATACGTTTTACAGCTGGTTGGGGTGTGCCTTAACGTTGCTTTGATTTATATGACTGGGATCAGGCGTTTACTCATGAGAACCGCTTACGACGGGGTAGTCATGTTGGGTCAATATTCTCTCTTTGGTTATATCGCTCAAATAGGAATACTGCACTTCCTGCGCCAGTTAATGGACCATTTTGATATTCCTCTAACGGTGGTCTGGGGTATTTCGTTCATGATCGCATGTGTTTTGACCGTCGCTACGGTTATAGCACTTGATGCAGCAAGAAAGAAATTTGCTGTACTCAAACGCATGTATGAGGCAGTGTTCGCTTGAGGTCGGATTTGAATTGACGTCTCCCTACAAAAACGTCGGCACCTCAAAACGCAGAAATAAGAATGGCGGCTTTCTAATGAGGAGTAACAGGAATTCGATGGGTGCCGCCTTCTCCCTCTGTACCGCTTGTCTGCAACGGGTGTGGGTATGTGTAAGGCGTATAGGCAACCGTCCAAGCATTGGTTGCCGAACACCGATACAGTACACCATCAGTCCCATTGAACTGTACACCTCTTGGATTGGATGCACTTTGGTTCCAAGAACCCTGATCGGTCGCCCAATACCCTACGCCACCATTGCCTGTATCGGTTGATTCCGGCGTTGGTGTGCAGGTTGCTGGCCGGCTGGCCAAGGTGCCTACGCCGACTCCACTGGCCCCGGTAAAGGACGTGGTTTCCTGGTACAAATCACGGTTCAGTTGAAGGTGACAATTCACGCGGCTTGTATCAGTATTGGCACAGTTGGCTTGAGATCCAGTCCAGGTACCGGAATTATTCACGACGAGATGGGCAATCGCACCCCCGCGAGCCCGGTTCAGGAAGCTATACATCGGTTTGAGTCTGCCCTCACCATCCCGTCCAGGTTGATGCCAATAGGGATAGCCGTAGTAAGTGCTCGTCGGGGAGCGGTTGCCATCGGCCGGACTATCTGGTGTACCTGAGCCGGTTCGTGTCCCGTCAGCGATCACTGTACAGGCCCCTTGGGGTAAATTTGACGAATTGCTCCGGTAACTTTGTGTCGCAATGGGGGCGAGGGACCCCGTTCCCTTAGGTGAAACGACATTGCCCCACACCATCTGCTCGCCGCTGCCCTGTAGATGAATATCCCAGGCCCCTGGATGGCTGACTGATTCCGTACTGATCGTATTCCCATAAATTTCCATTACTTCAGGGCCATAGTGACAGTAGCTATGGGCACGCAGGTTGGAGCCCCTGACGGTATTAAATCGTAGCACCATTGTATGTGCTCGCCAATTATCGATGCAGCTCTTAGCGAAATCGCTTCGTGTGCCGAAGTCGCATACGCTGTCTTCGAAGAACAATGCATGGGCCGACCCTGCATTACCAGCCGTCCACCGATCACCACCGGATGTATTGTGCAGGCATACAAAGTTGTGGGAGGGGGATTGACAGGTTATATGATCGACCACGCCGTACACTTTCCCACGATCCGCAAACGGCGGGCCCCCACCGCCTTCGCCGATGAAGATAGCGAGATTCCCCGGTCCAATGCTGGTGAAGGTGAGGTGATCGAGGCGCAGTTTCGTTATATCGGAGGTACAGTAGACCCAAATTTTGTTATTGCCCGCAGTGGTGAAGTTAAATCCGCTGATGCGCATGAGGTTTGTGCGAGCAGCAGGACAGCCATTAATTTCGAACACTGCGTCGCTGCCGGTCATCGTACAGCCGCCCGTGCTTTGGCATATCACTGTGACGCCATTTCTGCCGCTTAGTTGAATGCCTCTTCCTGAGTAGGTGCCCACATGGAGCGTAATAACTGCTCCATCGCTGGCCAAGTTGATGGCGGAGTTAATTTCTGAAGCCGTGCTACCGGCGGTACATATCCAAGTGGTCCCGCTCCCGCTACAGGCTGCGTCGGTAGGCGACCACCAGAGAATTATCAGTAGGACTGTTCCTAGGATGTACATGAGCCTTCTCCTTGACTATCGACGTGTTATTGAGCAGCGCGCTCAGGACTTTAGAGTAGATTCGGTCGCAGCATGCTGCAATCCTGTATCAGACTCAAGTTGTCACGTATCAGCAGCTTCCAAGGTTTAATGCTTCCTCTCCCTAAGGCAAGGAACATATGTATGTGAGTAGACTGTGGCTGACTCATTCAGGAGAAATCAGTTCTTAAACGACGAAAGTGGGACGCCAAGACCAACGCCACCATAGTCCTTGAAGCTATCAAAGACAAGTCAGAGCGAACAATCTGTCGGGATGATCAGATCACTAAGCCCTAGTTTCATCGGTGGCGCGATCATTTTTTTGGAATGCGCTGAAGACGTTGGCTGCACACGACGGACCGCGACGTGTGGGGCATGTTGGTCCGTTCGCGGTTTGTGGATGGCCCCCTGATCAACAAGAAACACGTGCTGCCGTTGATGTCGGATATCCAGGGCCAGGAATTGTCGCAGATGAGTGCCTCGGACCCCGCGTCAGGGTGGAACAAGAACACCGAGTCAGCTACAGCACTCACACCTCGGCAGCGTGGTAAATGGAGAGCGCTACAGGATCACGTTTCCTCGGAGCAGTGCGATCGAGGCATTGATAGGTACATACGACATGTTTGAAACATCTTGTATTCCACCAAAAGATTAACTCGTTGCTGCATGGATTTGATGACACAAACGACGCCTCTCGGTGAAATCCTTACCAGAAACGTCGTCAATGCAGCTATGTTGATTGGACCGGCTTCACTATTGAACACGCAAGTTAGTTGGTGCACCCGGGGGTACCAATGCTCCTCCGCCACCGGCATTTGCAGTCCAGGGATGAGGATAGGGAAATGGTGTGTAATAAAGAGACCATGTATTCGAAGCCGTGCATTTGTACAGACGGCCGTCTGGGGTGGAACCGTTGGTACTATTCCACTCCCCTTCGTCGGTTGCCCAGTATGCCACTCCTATGGTGCATCCTGCTGGTCTGTTGGAGATGGGTCCGGAGCGCACCCCAATAGTCTGAGGTGATCCTGTTGCAGAGGAATAATCGTAAAAGTCACGGTTCGCTCGGATATGCGCCGAGTTACGGCCGTCTGTGTCAACGGAAGCAGTTGTCGGGGATCCGGACCTGGTGTTTCCCCATATATACGCAGGCTTGATTTCTTGATTCCACGCTGGAGTTGTAACGTGACTCCATTGAGTGAGGTCTCGACCTGTCCCAATTTGATCTCGACAGTGCCACCCCTGTTGTCCGCTGACGTTTTGGTCCCAGGGACTATTCCCGTTGCATGGGCCTACGCCATCGGAAGACGAAGTCCACGAACTGCGCACATTGTCCAAGAGAATTGAATAGTTGCAACCTGCGATCGAGCCGGACATGCTGTTATTGAAAATCACTCCTGTGCCTCCTCGAATAGAACCCATACCGTGAAAGCACGAATTGGTTGTGTCAAGGTCGACAGTGGCATTGTGATAGGCTTCCCATCTCTGAAAGCCACGGTTTTGTCCTTGCGGCGAATGAAATTCAAAGGCCGTAATCGTCGGACCCTGGGTGCGGTTAAACCGAATCACCACTCGCGCGCCGTAATTGCCGTCGGTAAAGTTTACGGTGTTTGAGCCGGCCATAAAGAAATAATTGCCTTCTACATAGACGACTTTAGTGCTGTCGCCGAGAGGTGTATTTTCTGCCCATATTTGATGTTGGCATGTGGAGCAGGAATCATCGAACTGATCGAGCGTCCCATTGGTATGGATGGCCACACCGCCCTCGATGCGATTATGGTCCCAGATGCCCTGAGGATGAACCCCATTACTGCCCCCTTTGCATCGCATAGGTTGCCATCCTGCCGTAGAAACAAGGACATTGTGATGCACTCGGAAATGCTTATTCACGTTCTGATTACCCTCACAGGAGATACGTTCGCCGGATCCACCGGTGAAAACAAATCCGGATAGTGTATGGCTTGCGCCCATATCTAAGGTGAAGGCAGGCGAGCCGGTGATCGTGGTCCTGGTTGCGCCAGCGGAGCATGTATAATTTGCAGTTCCCTCGCCCCCGGAACATGTCACGACAGTTGCGCCGACAATGTTCAAATCCTTATTGCTTGGAAGCGTAATTGACCAGGATGCACTGCCGGCGGGGACATTAATCGTGTTGCCACTGGAAGCTGCCGAGATGCAGGCGTTCATCTCAGTGGCGTTAAGAGCTGAAACAGTCCAGACTCCTCCGCCGTTGTTAATGCATGCGGCCTCCGAAGAAGTTGCCCATAATAGTGTTATTCCAAAAACTAGCCATAGTAAGTGCATGCGAAGTCTCCTTTCCCAACCCATAGAATGAATGCATTCCTTGTACTTTACATAAAGGCGAAACAGGCAACTTATACTTTTTCAAACTTACGACAACAACTTCTTAGTCGATCCCGACACAACCGCAGCAAATAATATGCCAAGTTGATGGCTATTGGTTCTAAGACATCTCTCATCAAGAAATTCTATAAGCATCTAATAAAAAAGAAGAAACTGCGTTGATTAACAAGGTAGACAACGGACATTAGAGATTTCTATTTTCTGGCCTAGTGCAGAAGTGTATGGCATGTCCCTCTCCGTCACGAACGATCTTACTTCTAGGGAAGTATGAACAGAAAGAAGTGGGATTGGAAAAAGAGATGGCAATTTCTGGGATAACTCTCCTGGGCGATGCAGGGTTCTGAAAAGAAGGCACCGCCATGGAGCATGGCTAAGCATTACGATAGGAAGAGAGTCAATTCATCACGGGGGCTCCTCATGCGCTTTGTCACACCCGCATGCATGTATTATCCATCGTTCCTTAGCGGAGGAAGTCACGATGCGGCTTCTGCTGAATCTGTGGAGCGATCATGATATGGCGGTCTCGGGTGTAGACACGGGCTTAGCGCTTCTTCAGTCGCATTCTGTCCTTGCTCCAACGTCGGACTAAAAGAGGCGACGAACTATTGCCCCACTTATACCTGGACAGGTCGGCTCTGCGGATGTGAGCCGGCGTGCCAGGTACTTCATCGCTGTTTTTTAGGCGTCAAGTACGGAAGGACGGCCCCAGTCCATACTAGAGGTTGGATATGGGGTGTGGCCAGCATTAATCGGGCATGACCAAAATAATGTAGAGCATTTCACATGCCTGCCTTCACCTCGAAAGGAGGAATTATGCATTTAACCGGACCTTACGCGGGCAATGAGTTTCGTCGACGTATCCGTCAAAAGAGGTTGTTGGCGTTGATAGGCGTGTACGACGTCTTTTCAGCAAAAATCGTAGCGGAACGATTCGAGGGAGTCTTCTGCAGTGGTTACAGTTATGCCGCCAGCGCGTATGGTCTCCCCGATGTTGGTTATGTGAACTGGCGTGATATGACAGACTTCGCAACCAAGATTCGCCATGGAATCCCGACGACTCATATCTTGGTTGACGTAGACGATGGATTTGGCGATGAAGTCGTTGCCTCCAATACCATACGTATTCTCGAGTCAAACGGTCTATCTGCGGTCATGATGGAGGATCAGAAGCGGCCTCGAAAATGCGGACATTTCGAAGGTAAGGAGATCCTTCCGATGGAGGAATATCTTACGAAGCTTTCAAAGGTCATTGAAACACGGCGAAGCATCTTCGTGATTGCCAGGACGGATGCTGCTGATCCGGTTGAGGCGATTGAACGTGCGATTTGTTATGCAGAAGCGGGCGCTGATGGGGTTATGGTCGAAGCCATTCGAGACCTAAAGGCAATTTCTGAGCTTCGATCCCATCTATCTGTCCCGATTATGGTGAATCAGTTGCACGGAGGAAAATCGCCTGACTGGAAATTTAGCGAATTGGAGGATGCGGGAGCCTCTATAGTAATCTGCAGTACTCCTTGTCTGTTTGCGGCGCAATATGGAATCGAGCGGTATCTTGACCTGATGCTGGAAATGAAGCGCCTACCTTCGGAAGGCACGACGTCGATGGATGATTGTGCCCGTGTGTTGAATGGAACCGATGTGATGCACCAGGGGAAACAGGAGGGACCTAGGAAGCCTCACGCGGTGAAGTCACTTCAAGATGTTGTGAGATAACGTCATGACCGGCTTTTGTCGTTCTGATCTTAGTAACGTGGGAGTCCCGATCAGGCTGGCGAGGCCTGTTCTGGTCAATTCAGGGAGCGTCATGCGTGAGTGTGCAGTAAGACCCGTCATTGTACGCAAGTCCCTGGACGATCGATTTATTCGGTTAACTGGAAGACAAGCCCGGGATTTTGTTCTGCGAACCAAGCTGTTTGAGTTCGATTTACAGAAGACGGACGACGTGATTCTACAAGACTCAATGGAGAACGGGTTTCCTCTTGTTGTTCTCAGGGAGGGGAGAGTTCTCGTTAATTTTGATATCCTTGCCACACAGTCGTTTGAATGGAAGGACTCGAAGAGACCGATTTATACGTATGTTCCAGGTTTCAATATTCAGGCTGTTCCTTCTGTGGTGCGGCGACCACTTTCAAATTTCCTCCAGGCCAGGTGTTCTTCGGAGAATGGTGGAGGCGTCGATAAATACCTTCAATTGCCGCTGACAAATTTCGAGTTTGTGGTCCTCCTGCTCAATGTGATCTTGACGGCCAATGAGGAAGAACAAACGTCCGTATTTCGATGGCCTGATGGAAAACGCGCGGTGTTTGTTCCCTTTCACGATGTCGATACCGGTGGATTTCTCAGGAGAGGAGAAGGCGATCCTTTGTTCCAAGTGGAACAGAAGCATCGCATTCGATCGACCTGGTTTGTCCCAACCGTCTTTCTAGGTGAAACGAGGGAACGGGTCGAATTCCTCCTCAGATCAGGCAATGAGGTAGGTTGGCATGGCCACAACCATGATCATCGTCTCCCTTTCAGCCCTTTCGCCGAGCAACGGGTGAACATTCTTAAGAACTCATGGTTGTGCGAGCCAGACAACTACCCCGCAGGGATGCGGACGCCGAAGTTGTTAAAGAGCAACCATCTTTTCGACCTTTTAGATCGAAATTGCTCAGATCTCTTTTACGATACATCATTCCTCGAAGGTATTGCACCGTACGATCTCTGGATAAACGGTCGCAAGACGAAAATCCTCGAGATTCCCATTACAGTCCCCACCGACATCGTCGTCTGGAACACATTGAGCGACATCCCCTCCGCACGCAGACCGGAGAAGGTACTTGAAGCTCAGATCTCCAGAACCAAGAAATTGATCGAGGTGGGGGGGATTATTTCAATCGTGACTCACCCTGAAAGGGAGCTGAGCGAACGGCCAGAGCTTCTTGATGTGTACGATCAGTATCTGTCGTACATCAAAAGCTGTCCTGAAGTGGGAATAATGACCGGTGGTGAACTGTTCAAGTATTGGTCGAAGGATCGAACCCGAACGGAGAGCTCTGCTCTCGGCTAGAGTGACTCGGTTGAGGTGAAAGGGAGAGTAACGAGATCATGAACAAGGTAACTGCAAAGTATCCGGGACTTCAGCATCAGCCAGGTAACAGTGAACATTGGGGAAGGTTCCGACAGTCTATTCGAGCGTTCATGCGCTCTCAATTTGGCTGTCCGACAGGGGTCTGGGGGGAGATCGTTGGAAGGTTGATGGCCTATGCCCCTTCAAATCAGGAGCGCATCGAGTGGACTATTGCGCAACTTGGACTTCGCCCTTCTGACAGAGTGCTAGAGGTCGGCTTTGGTCCTGGATATGCTGTGGAGAAAGCCCACAAACTCCTGCCCCACGGATTTATTGCAGGCGTGGACCATTCAGAAGTGATGGTCCGTCAGGCGATAAAACGAAATGCGTTGGCTATCCATGAAGGGAGAATAGATCTAAGACTCGGGTCGGTCTCCAATCTTCCGTCTTATGAGGAACCGTTTGACAAAATTTTTACGATAAACTCCATCCATTTTTGGTCGGATCCTATTGCTCGGTTAAAGGAGTTGTACAAGTTGCTCAAGCCGGGTGGGTTGATAGCCGTTACACTGCAACCGAGGTCTCGTGGGAGTACAGGTGAGACTGCCACCATCATAGGAAAGGAACTAGTGCTGAATCTGGAAAATGTTGGGTTCAAGATGACTAGACTTGAGTTCAAACCAGCCAAACCGGCACCGATCGTCTGTGCGCTAGGAAGTCGATGATTGTGAAACGCTACTCGATTGCCATTAATGCGATTGCATGGAGACTCTAGGATGACTGTTTCAGACGCGAAGGAGCGGGTCGATGGTGACGATGGTAATAGGCCGTCGATTTACGAATTAATCAAGAGAAAATCTGATGAAACTCCGGATGCCGTATGCATAGGTGCGCCGGGGCGTCGCGGGCTTACGTATCGCAGCCTGCTCCACCAGGTTGAAAGTGTTTCACGGGTATTTCAACGATTGGGCTTACAGCGGGATGATCGCATCGCTGTTGTGTTACCGAACGGTCCAGAAATGGCCTCCGCCTTCGTGAGCGTTGCGGCGGCCGCGGTGTGTGCGCCGTTGAACCCGGGTTATAGAGCGAATGAGTTTGAGTTTTACTTATCGGACTTGAGAGCAAAAGCACTGATTTTGCAGTGGGGGATGGACTCACCTGCGAGAGAGCTTGCAAAGAAATATAACATAAATCTGCTTGAATTGGAGCCGACACCGGGTACTGAGACAGGACGTTTCGAATTTGTCGGCTTGAACAAGGATGAGTCCGGTAGTACACGTTTCTCCAGCGCTGAGGATACGGCGCTTGTCTTACACACGTCGGGTACGACGTCGCGACCCAAAATAGTTCCTTTGTCACATCGGAACCTCTGTTGCTCGGCAGGTCATATCACAACGACTTTACGGTTAACCGCCAACGATCGATGTTTGAATATCATGCCGCTTTTCCATATCCACGGATTGATCGCCGCCGTGCTCTCGTCGCTCAATGCTGGAGGGAGTGTCATTTGTACACCGGGTTTGGACCTCGCCAAATTCTTTAGTTGGATCGATGAGTGCCGACCGACGTGGTATACGGCTGTTCCTACGATGCATCAGGCGATTCTTTCCCGTGCAGCAGCTCATCCTGAAATACGTGACCGCAGCTCCTTACGGTTCATACGGTCTTCGTCGGCAGCGTTACCGAACAGTGTGATGACGCAACTTGAGGAGGTGTTCAAGGCTCCTGTAATCGAAGCCTACGGAATGACCGAGGCCGCGCATCAAATGACAAGTAATCCCTTGCCAAATTTGCCTCGAAAACCTGGATCAGTGGGAATCCCGGCAGGCCCAGAAGTCGGCATAATGGATGAAAGGGGAAATTTGCTTCCAGCCGGTGAATTAGGCGAAGTGGTCATTCGAGGTTTGAATGTGACCGGAGGGTATGAGAACAATCCTTCGGCCAATGAGAGCGCATTTACCAACGGGTGGTTCCGGACTGGTGATCAGGGGCGGTTCGATGAGCAGGGATATCTGTTCCTTACGGGTCGCTTAAAAGAATTGATCAATCGAGGTGGAGAGAAGATCGCTCCCAGGGAAATTGATGACGTGTTGCACCTTCATCCTGCTATCAGGCAGGCAGTCACCTTCGCGGTTCCGCACCCGACGCTAGGAGAGGATGTGGCGGCAGCCGT
>JBBILH010000081.1:739-1085 GCA_037445005.1 Nitrospira sp. | reverse complement strand
TCGGCTGATTGACTACAAAGTCCCCAGTCAGGTCGTGATAGTGGACGAAATCCCGAAGGGCCCGACGGGAAAACTTCAACGAATCGGGCTGGCAGAGAAATTGGCGCATGCGCTGACCGCAAGGCGGGAACAGCATTTTGTGTCTCCTCAAAATCCGTGTGAAAAACTGTTGGCCGAGATCTGGAAGCAATTGCTCAATCTCAAGCAAGTAGGGACTCGTGACAGTTTTTACACGGTGGGGGGGGATTCACTTTTGACCGTAGTTCTACTGGCTGAAATCGAACAGCGACTTCACGCAAAGATTCCTTTGGATGACTTCCTTAGGTCGCCGACCATTGAGACGCTT
>JBBILH010000081.1:432-695 GCA_037445005.1 Nitrospira sp. | reverse complement strand
GTCCGAGTCAAACGATGAAACAGACTGCGGTACCCATCAAAGATTCATTCTGGAACGGATTCAAGAATCGCATCCTTCAGCTGATAGCTTTGTATATTCCCGGATATACGACTACGCGGGTGTGGCTTCATCGCATGCGAGGTGTTGTGATCGGGCACAATGTGTCCATAGGCCTGTCCGCGCTGATAGAGACCGCCTACCCACAATTGATCTGTATCGGCAATAACGTGACCATAGGAATGCGCGCTATCATCATTGGTCAT
>JBBILH010000081.1:0-309 GCA_037445005.1 Nitrospira sp. | reverse complement strand
AAAAGGAGCAGTCGTGAGTGCAGGCAGTGTAGTCTCGAGGTCTGTCCCCCCGCAGACGCTTGTGAGGGGAAATCCCGCCGAACCGATTGCCCATTGCGGCGTATCATTAGGAGGGGGTGTTTCGTATGAACAGTTTGTCCGCAGTCTCACTCCGCTAGCTCGATAACAGCCTCCCGGTATTTCTTTCAGAAGATGTTACTGATTGTCCGGGTCTCCTATACTTCAGAGTTCTGATGATTCACAGGCAATTCCTCTAGTTGGCCATCCTGTTTTGTCGACGGGTTTCACAGACGAGAGCCGGTAACCTCT
>JBBILH010000080.1:0-15007 GCA_037445005.1 Nitrospira sp. | reverse complement strand
AACCCCAGGCGCTCCGACGAGCCATCACCTTCTCGGAAGAAGCGCACCGCCTAGGGACGGGAATGCCTTCGTGCGTCTTCTCAGAGATGTGCGGGTAAGGAACGGTCCCACATCCGGTCAGGATCTTCAAACCTATCTGGATATCATCGGCAAGCTGTTCATCTTGGCACTGCTGGTTGAGAGGTAAGCCTTACATGACTTGTCTGCTTGCGAGAGTCAAAGGAAGGAAGAGGGAATCGGTGAAGTTGATCCTCGTGAACTCCGGTTGAGTGCGGCTGATGGAACACTAGGCGGTTCTCATGTTTACGCCAACAAGGTGCTGAGTCTGTTGTTGTGTAACGAAGTCGCCCTGTTGTCCAGCTCTGCCACATTCTGGGACGATAGGTACTCTACCCGGCATCGTCTCCTCGGTCGCTGCTTCTCAGACGTAATCTTCATATGTAAGGCAGCTTACAGACTGATCCTCGTCCATTGGCTATGCTCTTTTATCGTCACGCCTCACCAGTTTCCCCTCTTCACAAGGAGGCACTCACGTCATGCCTCAATCCGTCTCGCCCTCTGAACCGCACGCTGTGAATCGGCTGGCTGCTGACCCTCATTCTGGTGTTGGGAGGATTCGTGAGTGTCAACGACCTCAAGGGAGTACAGGGGGAGGCCAAAGCTCTGAAACAGCACGTACGGGAAATGGAGGACTTGGCCCCGGGTCTCGAAACCGGATCAACGACTTCTTTTCAGAATTTCGGGGAGTCGCATCGACAGCTGTAATCTGGTTCATCAGCTGTCTTCAAGAGTTCACACGTCGTGAATGCATGGCGTCATCATGCGAAGAAAACCGAAAATAGTGCAGCTCTCTCCTCGTCGTCCGACACCGAGCTTGTCGAAGCGTTGTATCGACCAAACTTTTGGTCTGATGCCCAGAAGGAGTCACGAGCATGAAACACAAAAACTGGTCGATCGCCGGGGTGATGTTCACAGGACTTTCAGTCGTGATGTGCAGTTGCCTCTCCCCTGCTTCTGCGGAAACATACGTGGCCGGGACCGCCGGGGTGAATTTTGCGGATCGCATCAACAGCATTGCGGGTACGGGCCATTCGGCTGGAATTCCGGGTCCTTTTGCCGACTTCGATCTCCAGAACTCAATTACCTATGGCGGCAAGATCGGATATTTCCCCGGGCATAGTTGGTATGGAATCGAGGGAGAAGTCTTGCATTCCACGCCACACATTAAGCAGCTGGATACCGACCCAGGTATCCATATGAGAGTGACCACGGTGGGAGCCAACTTCATTGCTCGGTACCCAGGCCGCACGTTTCAACCATACGTTGGCGCGGGGGTGGGAGCCGCCATCGCTCGCATCGGCGATACGGTTACGGTGCGAAGTGACACAGATGTCGCAGTGGCATGGAATGTCCTCGTTGGATTGCGCGCATTCGTCACTCCCAAAATCGCCATCTTCGGAGAATATAAATACACGGGTGCCACGCTCACGTTCGACCAAGCATTCGGTGATCTCGGTGGGTTCAGGGGAAACTACCGAGCACAGCATATCCTTGGCGGGTTGTCGTATCACTTCTAGAAAGGAGACTGACCATGTCTCGCATGACGATGCTCGCTTCCCTGGTCGGTGTGGCGCTTCTCTGCTCAGCCTGTGCCGAGTCGATCCATCAAGCACAACGCGACACGGAGTTGCTCGGTGTTCCTCCCTGGTTGGAGAAAGAAATCGATACGAGCGTCCGGTTCACAGACTTAAAAAGTGCTCCCACCGAATATATCGGGCGAACGGTGATGATCGGTGGCACCGTCATTCGGGCCAAACGGACGGGAGTAGGAACCGAAGTGGAAGTCTTGCAACTCCCAAGTGCGAAGGATGGTCCCTTGACGGAGGATCGCCTTCATTCCGAGGGACGATTCCTGGCCGTTCGCGAAACATTTCTCGACCCGGCCAGCCTACCGGAAGGGACGCCCATTACTGTCATCGGCACGGTGACCGGCGAGACCACCAGACAACTTGACGAAAGCGACTACACGTACCCCATTCTCGACGTGAAACATATCATCGATTGGAACAGCATCGCCGCACAGAGACGACGAGATCGAAGTCCATATTACGGGTACTACTACCCGCCCTATGGCTACGGAGGATTCTATCCGTATGGTGCGTACGGTGGATACTGGGGACCGTATGGTGGTTATGGGGGAGGGCGGGGATTCTACGGTCACTCTCACTTTTTTTCTCCACGGTCACCATCTTTTTCGTCTCCACCGTCACCTCCTTCAAGTATTCACCCACGACTCAGGAGAAGATAGTGCATGCTCTATTCATAAGTTTTCTTTCGCGCCGTGACTCACTGGTTTTGCTGGGAGCCACAAGTATCGCCTGCCTCATCGGTGGAAGACCGGCAGAACAGATTCCTCCGTTGGCCGAGATAGCACGGGACTAGAGCCATTGTTTCCACTACCGACTCTGGGATTATTGAGCAACTCGAAGAAACCTGACCTCTTTCAGACCAGGTGACCAATAGGAGTTCGATATGATGAAACTTCACATTGTTGCCTTGGCTTTTACGGGAGTATCTCTGATCAGTGCCGGGTGTGCGACCCGTTCGGTTGTATCAAGCCCCGACCACCGCGTGATTCAGCATGGGGAGGCAAACATTGTCTACGGCCGACACGAAGTAGCTATCTTGCATAACAAACTGGGGGCGCTGCTGTTTTTGCTGGGAGATATCCCCCGAGCCTCCGAGGAGCTTCGAACGGCGATTCAACTCGACCCGGAAAACCCCACCTCACATAACAATTTGGGGATGGCTATGCATGCTCAAGGGAATTTCGCAGGTGCCATTGGAGAGTTCTCCGCGACCATCCGGTTGAGCCCGAACAATGCGGTAGCCAGGAGCAATCTCGGCTTCAGCTTGTTCGAATACGGGGAATTGGAGTCCGCCATCGAGCAATGGCAGACCGCAGTGAGCCAAGATGCTTCCATCGCCGCTGCCTGGGCCGGCCTGGGGCTAGGATGCTTCTCCGCTGGCTCCGTCGATAAGGGGCTCCAATACTACCGCCAGGCGATTCGCTTGGATCCTAGCTATGGGGATGCGAATTATCTTCGGCTCGTTCGCCGTTGGAACGCAGGGTTACTGAGGGGTGCTGTTGCCATAATGCATCTCCTGGAGACACGACAGATGATTTCTGCCGAAGCTGCGGTATCTGAATGAAACCAGGCCTGAGGAACTCTTATTCTGATCCTCGGCGACCGCGCAGGAGAAGTCCATGGATCAGCCGCAGACCGTCGAGCAGATTCTGACGCGCTATGCGACGCTGCTACAATGCTGTCATGACCGGATCATCGCCGATCTTGAGAAAGCTCCCGGGACAGCGGTGCTGACGGAGTACTTTCAGAAAGGGAAGCGGTTCCGAGCCCTCTTGGCCATTGTTGCCGCCTCCGCCATAGGGATGGAGCCTCGCACGGTCATTCCCATGGCTGCGGCCCTCGAACTGCTGCATGGCGCGTCGCTTATACACGATGACATCGTGGATGAAGCAACGCAGAGACGTGCCCTCTCTGCACTCCATATTCAGCTGGGTATTGGCCCTGCGCTCATACTCGGTGACTACTTGATTCTGCGCTCCTTCACGGTCCTGCAGGAGTTGCACGAGGTCTACGGCGGGGAGAAAACATGTGAAGCCTCGCAAGCCCTCAACTCCTATGCCCAGGTCTGCTGTCGCGGAGCGTTCAAGGAACTGATGCCAACCGGTACGGGGAACCCGGAGGACGAGTACTTCACGATGGTGCAAGGGAAAACGGCTTCTCAGTTTGCCGCGGCAGTCACGTTGCCCGCCATCGTCGGAGGGAGGACGTCGAAGGACATCAACGCCTTGCAGACGTACGGGCTCAATGTAGGCATCGCGTTTCAGATCCAGGATGATACACTCGACCTCATCGGAGATTCGACTGTGCTCGGGAAGCCGATTGGAAACGGTCTCATCAACGCGCGGCTGCTGTTGCCCCTCATTTACCTCGAACAGTATGGCTCGCCGACAGCTCGCCGAGAATATCGTCGGATCCAGCACACAGACTTAGACAGGCTGGTTCCCCTCGCGGCCTTACTGAAGGAGGAGGGGATCTTGGATCGGATTAGGCTGACGCAGGAACGCTATTTGTCAGCTGGGCTTCGGGCACTAGAGGAGCTGCGGCCCTCTGAGGACCGCACTGCCTTGTCAGTGCTGGGCACCTATGCGGTTCATCATCATTCGTAACCTGTGCATAGTCCAGGTTGGGGTTCTCAAGACAATCGGATGGATAGCGTTTGGTGAGTTCGTGCGCAAAGTACTTGGCACCGGACGGGGTGAGGCTTATCAATTTAGCATTTCTTATCAAGTGACATCACTCTTTCACCAGCCGCTTAGCCCCGTTCGATTCCGCCGTGACAGTGCAGGAATGCACTCGCAATGCACGTAAAGACTTCTACACCTGTTTACAGGCGCAAGCTAGAAGTCCATCCCAACCCGGGGGGTCAGCCCGCAACCGTGGCGGCCTGGTGGCTGTTTTTCAAGCTAATTCCGCTAACCGGCTCTCAAAAGGATCGCGAGTCGAACAGTCGCAGATTCTGGTCATGGACAGACCTGTTGCCCGCTGACTGGTATCGACTCGGAAGCTCCTCAACCATCCGCCACGCCTCAGACCTAGACCATAGTCTCGCTGAATTTTCTTGATCGTTGTGATGCAGCTTACAGCCGCAGGCAGAGCAGTCAGGTAGAAAGACATGGAACAGAGAATATCCGGCCGTCTTACACAAATTAGGGGGGTTATGAGCAAAGAGAAAAAGGACACCAAGAGAGGAAACTCGTCCGAGACAGATCGAGAGATCGCTCAAGAAGACATTCGTGCTCTCGCCTACCAGCTCTTTTGTGAAGACGGATGCAAACATGGACATGATGTGGAGCATTGGTTGGAAGCAGAACGACGGGTTCTATCACGACATTAGGACAATTGAGGAAAAATCTCGCAGATCATCGCCCACTGAACGATATTCGCATCACTCCCTGCAGGTTCATGGATTGGTGTGCAAATAGGCTGGGGCTGGCCTGAAAGTGTAATCCATCTCACAGTTCTTTTCTTCTATCTATCGTAGAACGTCGACGGCCACGATAAGAAGCCGATGGATACGCTTCTCTTTAAAACGGTTCCGTTGGCTGAGGAAAGCTCCCCGTTTATGCGCGCTCAATTGCGATTGCCTCTCACGATCGTGCTGGCAGGCCTGCTGTTCGCTTCACTTGTCCTGGTCAGTCCCCATCTGATCGTGCACGAATTCGATCACGGGAACCATCATTCTAACAGCCATTCGAGTCCCCTCTGTGCCTGGTTCTGTGCAGCCGGTCAAGCCATGGATTCTGCCCTCCACCTTACCGACACTCAGTCTGCAGGCACAGAGGCTCTCGACTCCTTGCATCCGTCCCCTACGCGGAATGTCCTGCCATCTCACCTATTCACCCGAGGGCCGCCGTCCTAGGCCTGATCGGTTTCAGCCACATCTGTTCATCAATCCGATTGCGACCTCGCATGGAGTCGAGAAAAACGTCGTTCAGTACTCTGAGGCGATAGATGTTTTACGCGGCCTCGTCTCCTCAGTCGGCGCTTCTCCGACGTCACGTTCATGTGTAAGGCAGCTTACAGATCGATCCTGGGCGATTGGGTATGCTCTGTCACCATCACGCCTCACCAACATCACCGTCTCACATGGAGACACCCCTGGCTTGGCTGAATCTATCTCGCCCGCTGAACCGCATGCTCTGGGGTAGTTTGCTGCTCAGCCTCATCCTGATGTTGGGTGGGTGCGTGAGTGTCAACGGCTTCAAGGGAGTCCAACGGGAGGCCGAAGCGCTCGGCTCGGAGCTCCAGATGGAACAGCAGCGCGCCCAGGAACTGGACGGCCAAGTGCAACAGTTACGCACAGAAGTTCGTGAACTCAAACGGACGGCGAGCGCGAAAACATGTACGTATCCGTGATGAGTTGCTCCGTTTCAACATCCCCTTGGAGCAGCAGCGGGTAGTTTCTCAGCGGAGCTGTGCTCATGAGGAGGCCGTCAGACCGGGGCCAGAGCTCGGATTATCCCCAGCGGGGCTTGATCCGCTCTCTCCCCAAGCTTCAAGGCTCGACGATAGCAACCGACGCATTAAGCACGCCTGACAGGCGTTCCAGAAACTGCTGGAGGCTCACTAGGATCTTCCGACTCCTCCTCTCCCTTTCACTTGGCCGGAGCATCGGGGAGTCAGAAATGGAGGTGCCATCATGAAAGACTCCATATGCCGAATATTGTTGGTTCCCTCAGCAGGGTTAGTGATGCTCCTCCTAACAGGAGGGTGCGCCACCCAGTCCGACCTCGAACACGTGCGCCGCAGTCTGTCCGCTGATCTCGACACTGCAAAGTCCCAAGCCCAAACAGCACTGCGGACCGTACACGAGAAGCTGGATGCCGAGCGTAAGGTCATGATGACGTTACAGGATCGTGCCAACGAGCAAGAGCACAAGATCCAAACCTTGAGCTCACAACTGGCGGCCGGACACGACGCTCTAACGGCCGAAATGACCGATTTGAAAAAGGTCATCCAAGAAGCTGGTACCCGGCGAGAAGCAGATCTCTCGCGCTTTCACCGTGCCGAAGAGCATCTTTCGACGCTGAGCGCGGGAGCCCAGCGATTTCAGTCATTCTTGCTCGATCTGACCGGCACGCTGGTGCGCCAGAACCAAGGAGAGGTGGAAGCTCTGACGCAGCGCGTACGGGAAATGGAGCGCTTGGCCAAGGGTCTTGAATCCGGATCAAGGCCTCCCTTTCCCAACAATTCCGAGGACCCGCATGGGCAGCCGTAATTGGGTCTGCGTCCGCCTCAGCTGCCTGTCGGAATAGGGATCAGCGTCAGTTCAGCGGAAATGATATCGAACATCTATTCGACCCGCTTGTAAGACAGCTCACAGACGATCGGCGTAGACGTGTCATAACCTGACCACCACCTGGCCTGGATAAACAATATCCTCGAGTGAGGTGTCACGCGGTGTGATCGGGGACCCATTCCCATCCCCGACTCTTGATCACGGATCTCGCTCTCAAGGTGGACACGATTGAGGCCTTTTGAGACACGCCACGATGAGACGATGATGCAGATCGGTAGAAAGATTTCCGACAAGGACAAGTCTTGCGACACGGCGTGGACGATGATTGGAACGTCGCTCGCTCATCCTTTACCGAGTGTGCCATCATGGACGCACCTATAGCGGACTTCCATGTCGACCATGCCGCGCAGAAATATCGAGCGCTGTTAACGATCACGAACGTGCTGGTGTCGAAACTTGACCGCGACGCCCTATTCAAGGCAATCGCGGGTTCGATCCGGGATATCCTCACGTTTGATCGAGCTGGAATCACCCTCTACAATCCAGCGACCGACCATTTTCAGATCTATATGCTGGAAACGACCGCTCCGCCGGTGTCCTTGCAGCGAGGAGCCGATATTCCTCGAAGCGGAAGCGGCATGGGATGGACGTTCGACCACCGCACAATCCTGTATCGCTCGCGACTACCCGACGACCGCCGGTTCTTCGAAGATGGATACTTTTATGCCGAGGGCTTGCGATCGGTGGTCTATCTGCCTCTGCAAACAAGAGAGAAGGTGTTGGGCACCTTCCAAGTGGCCAGTTCGACACCCTCTCGGTACGCGGAAGAGGACCTCTCGTTTCTCTTGGAGATCGCGAATCAGTTGGCGTTGGCACTCGACAATGTACAGTGCTACAGCACGATCAAGTCCCTTCGCGACCAACTGCACAAGGAGAATGTGTATCTTCAAGAGGAGATCAAGTCGGCGCACAATTTCGACGAAATCATCGGAGAGAGCCAGACCATTCGCCAAGTCCTCCACAGTGTGGAACGGGTGGCGCCGACCGATTCGACGGTGCTGATTCGAGGCGAAACCGGTTCCGGAAAGGAGTTGATCGCGCGGGCGATCCATGCTCTGAGTCGAAGGAAGTCCCGCCCGTTGATACGCGTCAACTGCGCGGCGCTTCCTGCAGGCTTGGTGGAAAGCGAACTATTTGGGCACGAGAAAGGTGCCTTCACCGGAGCCCTCATTAAGAAAATCGGCCGCTTCGAGCTGGCCCATCAAGGGACGATTTTTCTTGATGAAGTGGGCGATCTGCCGCTCGAGACCCAAGCCAAGCTTCTCCGGGTACTCCAGGAACAGGAATTCGAGCGAGTCGGAGGCACACAGACCATCAAAGTGGACGCCCGCGTCGTAGCTGCGACAAACCGAGATCTCCATGATGCCGTCTCTCACCAGGCCTTTCGCGCCGACCTGTTCTATCGCTTGAACGTCTTCCCGATCCAGCTTCCTCCCTTGCGGGAACGCCCGGAAGATATTCCGATCCTCGCCCGTTACTTCACTGACAAGTATACGAAGAAGATGAATAAACGATTCGAGACCTTCGCACATGGCACGATGGAACGACTGCTCCGGTACCCTTGGCCCGGCAACATACGAGAGCTTGAACACGTGATCGAACGGGCCGTCATCCATTGCACCGGTTCCGCGTTAAACATCGGAGAGGAGGCGTTGTCATTCTCGAACGGTTCCGAGGCCTCGTCAAATCGTATTTCGACCTTGGCGGAAATGGAGCGGAGCCATATTCTCAAAGTGTTGGAACTGACCAAGTGGGTAATCGGGGGCCCCAAGGGCGCTGCCGAACTGCTCAACATCCATCCAAACACCCTTCGAAGTCGGCTTCCCAAGCTCGGCATCCGGAAACCCGATTAAGCACCCGTCGGATACTGCTCCGTGCTCGTCGCCATTCCACGATTATTCGAACGAGATACGACCTTTCGTATCCTCTGCGTGGGTTCTGCCGAAACACCTTCAGCCCTCACACGGATATCTCTTTGTAATCGTGCAGGACTTTGTGTGACCGCTCCGCGATCAACGCGGGCACGATCCTTGAGATGCAACAGAGCAGCACTCTCGGAGTTGAATAAAGACGGTTCGACGGTCAAGGAGATCTCCCGATGATGCGGATCACGCAAGTCAGTGAAGACTGCCACCAGATTTTCCTGAAGGTGGAGGGCCGGATTATCGGGGATTGGGTCTGCGAGCTCAGCCGCACGTGCCGATACCGTTTGGCGCAGAACCGACGAATTATCCTCGATATGTCCGAGGTGACCTATATTGATCGGCGGGGTGTGGACTCCTTGAAGCGAATCTTGGGGAACAATGTGCAATTGAAGAGCGCCACACTACTGGTGAAGGCGCTTCTGGGATAGCACGTCCTCGACATCACTCGGCGGCAGAAGATGAACCTAAGGAGAGGCATCGCTGCTACCTGGTGATTGTTGAGCCACTCGAACCACCATGGCCTGTTCAAGCTGATGACCGAAAGGAGTTCGATATGAGGACCATTCATTTCGTCGCATCGGTGTTTGCGGGATTGTCTCTGATCAGCGTCGGGTGTGCGACCCGCTCGGACGTATCGAGCCCCGACACAGCAACGATACCGCGTGGGGAGGCAGGCGTCGTCTATGGCCCTGAGGAAGCATCCACCCTGCATAACAAACTGGGGGCGCTGCTGTTCTTGCTGGGAGATCTCACCCGAGCCTCCGAAGAACTCCGAACGGCGATTCGACTCGATCCGGGAAGCCCTGCCCCACACAATAATTTGGGGATGATTCTGCAGGCGCAAGGAAATTCCGCAGGGGCAATCGGAGAGTTTTCCACGGCCATCCGGTTGAGCCCCAACAATGTCGCCGCCAAGAGCAATCTCGGCTTTGCCTTGTACGAACGGGGGGAATTAGGGGTGGCCATTGAGCAATGGCAGATCGCGGTGAATCAGGACTCTTCCATCCCCGGTGCCTGGGCCGGCCTGGGGCTGGGATTCTTCTCTTCCGGCTCTGTCGAGGAGGGTCTCCAACACTACCGCCAGGCGATCCGATTGGATCCGAGCTATGCGGATGTTGACTATCTGAGGATTGTCCGGCGCTGGAACGCAGGGGCTCTGAAGAGTGCTGTCGCTATTTTACATCTCCTGGAGTCCCGACAGATGATTTCTACCGAAACAGCGGTGTCTCAATGAGCCACGCGAACTGGCCTCACTTGTTCAGAGCAGATTCACATGTGAACCATGGAGAGGGTCATGCCGAGCCGCGGCATCGAACCGAAAACCAAACGAGTTTGACGATGAATGCGCGCAGATGTTCCTCTCCGTCAATCGACGCATGGGCGCGTGCCCTCTGCGGTTGTACATGTGCCGCACTGCTCTCCGGTGGACTGGATCTTGCCTCGGCGCAAGAGGCAAAGACGCTTACACGACTGCACGATCCCGTGATTCTCACGACTGCTCGGTTGACGGATCTTCCGACTCGGGACACGGCCGGTTACCGCCTGTACCGTGTCCAACAAGGTCGCCTCACTCCCATCCCGTTCCAGTTCGACGAGAGAGATGGTGCGGGTGACATTGTTTTCAATGACACAGAAACCAACGGCGAGTTTCAATTCGACGACAATGATGAGCTGATCTTTATGGCCAAAGATACCGGAGATCGGCTCGCGACTGAATTGTTGCCGGCCATAAGCGATACCGCAATAGAAATTGAGGTGACGGATCCGGTCACCGACGCACGCGGCTGGGTGTACTTACTGCACTTTTCCGGGAGCGTACCTCCCTCCTCGCCGGTCACCTATGTGAGATTCGATGCCGAAACCAACCGAGCCCGGACGTCGTTCTATGCGGTGGACAATTATCCAGGACACAATTTCTTTACCGGTCTCCGCATCGCGACGGCCCGAGGCGGAACGGATGAGAATATTCTCGAACGCATCAGATTGCGCGTGCATCCGACGTTTTCGATATTCCTCTCCACATGGAGCCCGCTGTTCACCGAAGAAGACTTCTCAGCCCGGATCGACGGAGTCAAGAATGGGCCGATCCGCGCCATTCGGCGAGCCCGTGTCTCGCTCAACCTCGGTCGCTACTTCCCCGAAATGCCGAGCGGAACTGCCTACACGTACTATTATTTGAGTTCATTCACGACCCCCTCGATCTTTTCTGCGCCATGGCTGGCCTTGAAGGCGCTGCAAAATTTTCAGTTTGCAGTCCTGAGCGAATTCCGCGACAGCGCGAGCAAGATGATCTATCGAGATGCCGCAAACCCGAAGGACTTGCCTTTCTCCGAGCGGACACAAGGCGCTGAGGTTGTCACCGACACAGATCATGATTGGTACGTCGTCGGCGGAAAACCAGGCACCTATCTCCAGGCCTTTATGATCCCGGAACAATGGAAGGAATGGGGGATTGTCCGCGGAGCCGTCGTCCGTTCTGAACCACCGACAGCCGGCTACAGCCTGCTAAACATGGCCAATTTGCGTAAGCCGGGACACTATCACCTGAACATGGCCTTCGTGATCTTGACTCGTCCGTACCAAACGGGTGATGAAATTCCACCATTGGTCATGCTCCAACACCCACTGCGCAGCCAGGCCAAAATCCTACCGCGTCGCGCAGAGGAGAAATGGATCGCATCGGTGCCTGAGTCACCTAAGACCTCGATGTCTCACGCCGTATTGCCGTAAGGCGCGTACGCAACAGAAGGAGGGATGCCATGATCAGATGGAATTGTCGCACAAGGCAGATTCGATCCGTGAAGCGCAGTCGATGGGACGAACGGACGTGGGTCCGCACGATGTGTCTATCGGTCGTCAGCATGCTGGGGGTGGTCCTCCTCTGGAGCGGTCCTGTGCTGGCAGCTGAACCAGGGTCTCCCACTCACAGGGTGCAGGAGGCCGTCGATCGGGTGATGAAGATCCTCGCCGATCCGGACTGGCAGACATCCGACCGGAGCCTCGAGCGGAAGCGTTTGGTTGTGGAGACCATCAGCGAGGTCATCGACTATGACGAGATGGCGAGGCGGGCGTTAGGACAAGAATGGAAGGCCCGCTCCGACAAGGATCGCCACACGTTTGTGGGCGCTTTTCGCCAGTTCATGGAGTCGTCCTATGAAGGCCGGTTCAAAGACTATTCGGGCGAAGAAGTCCGGTATCTTGGCGAGCAGGTGGCCGGAGGCTTCGCGGAAGTCCGCACCAGGTTGGTATCGAGCAAAGTCGATCTTCCGGTAAGCTTTCGGCTCGTGGATCGAGGAGGAACCTGGCGAGTCTACGACATCCTCGTGGATGGGATCAGTCTCGTGGGAAACTACAGAGCGCAGTTTGCCGGGATCATCCGAAAGACTTCGTTTCAAACGCTGATCGAGAGGCTCACGAGCAAGTCCGACAACCTTGCAGAGTCATTCAGGGATTCTGTGCAACCCATCGCTCGACGGTGAGATCGGAGGCGGCCGATGAAGTCGGAAAGCCCCGTGCGAACGCGTTCACGAACCGGCAGCCTCTGGCCGGTGGTGCTGTGGAGTGCGATCATGTTGCTCTGCCAGTCCTCTCTCTCCTGGTCGGGGCAGAATTTACCAGCCCTCACCTAACGATGGGGGGAACTGCTTTGATAGCTGGATTGTGTCTAGTCCTGTCCGAGTATGGGCAGCCGATCGGCAAGACTCACGGCCCGAATGGCCCGTTTCATGCCGGATGGAAACGAGCCTGGGGACTCTTTGTCTTGATCATCGGTATCCAGTTGCTGACATATACCGAATGACGATTGCAACGAACAGTCGGCGATTCTTCACGGACAGCGGGATCGAAGTTCCCGCTGTGACGGCCGAGCAGATGCGGGACGTGGACCGCATTGCTCTCGACGAGACGGGGCCAAACCTGTTTCAAATGATGGAAAACGCCGGGCGTAATCTGGCACTGCTCGCCATTGCAGTGCTCGGCGACGCGTGGAACAAGGCAACCATCGTCGTCCTGGCCGGCAGCGGAGGGAATGGCGGAGGGGGAATCTGTGCCGCCCGTCATCTGGCCAATCGTGGGGTCGATGTCAGACTCTGCCTCGCAGAGCCCAGCCATCTTGAGGACGTTCCGGCATTTCAGCGAAAAATCTTCCGGTCCACACCTGGGAGAGAAGTCGACACAGCCTCCTTGAGCGAGGAACCGGTCGATCTGATCCTCGACGGTCTGATCGGTTACGGACTCCGTTCCGCCCCGCGAAGTCCGGTCGCGGAATTGATTCGGTGGGCGAATGGTTCAGAAACGCCGATTCTGGCCCTTGACGTTCCCTCCGGGGTGGACGCCACAAGCGGTTACGGACACGGAGACTATATCCGGCCCCATTGGACCATGACGCTGGCTCTTCCCAAGACCGGCCTCCTGCCTGAGAGAACGGGTCAGCTCTTCCTGGCCGACATCGGCATTCCCATGCAGACCTATCGTCGTCTGGGATTGTCCTATGTCAATCCGTTCGCAAAGGGATTCTGGGTGCCGTTGATCTGCCGGTATTGACCCATCCTCGCCGGACACGGCTCTCTCCTGCCTACACCTGTTTTGTAAGACAAGTCACAGACTTCGGCATAACCGTGCCGTAACATGCCATCCCTAATGAAGGATGATCCGCACGCGCGAATGGTCACGCGAGGAATTGCCGCATTGAATGGCAAAAGGGGCTTACTAATGCTAAGAACTGAGCGGTCTCGACAGATCGGCTATTTTCTATCACTTTCAGCCCTCGTAATCGTCATATTCTGGGTCGAGGGCGGTATAGTGGTTGCTCAATCCTCCTTCGAGGCTCGGAACGTACTGACGAAAGGCACGGTTGAACTCGGTGGGGCGCTGGGCTATGCGCAGGGCACGACCGTGGTGGGGAACGGTCCCTCCGCGAATCGCAGCGCCGTCTTTGTGATGCCGCGTCTTGGCGTGATCTTGACCGATCCCTTGGGGAACAGTTGGTGGCAAGGCAACGTCGAATTCCTCGTTCAACCGGTGTTCGCGCGTTTTACCGAGCCGTTTGCGGCGGAAGCGGCAGGAGGGTCGTTCCTCCTGAAATATAATTTGCTGTCGTTCGGGCGATGGGTGCCGTTCTGGGACGCCGGCGCGGGCATGATCTGGACCAATTTGGCGCCACGAATTCCTGAACAAAGCACCCCGTTCGAGTTTGTGTTGGAAACCGGTCCCGGTGTGAATTATTTTGCGACCGATCGTATGATCTGGACCATGGGCGTGCGATTGCACCACATTTCAAACGCCAATCTCGGAGACCGAAATACCGGGATCAATGGAATACTGCCCTATGTTGGGATTTCATTCTTCACACCTGGGTTCTTTTGATAGGGCGGAAGGCGGCATGGCGGCCACAGGAACCGGCTGGATCAAACTTGGCGCACTGCTCGCCGTTCTGGTCGGCGCGTATGCAGCAGCCTCCTGGCTTGATCTGGGGGAACTGCTGAAGCCTGAACAGCTCACCGATCAGCTACGCGCCGCCGGCCCCTTCGGACCGATCCTATTCATGGCGCTGATGGCGACCGCCGTCGTCATCAGTCCGCTCCCGGACCTGCCGCTGGTCATTGCCGCCGGCGCCGCTTTTGGAACGATACCGGGAACAACCTATTCCGTCATCGGCGCGGAGATCGGGGCGATTGCAAGCTTTCTCATCGGGCGGGCGTTGGGACGTGAGGTCCTTACGAGGATTCTGCGCACCAATGTCACGTTCTGCGAACGATGTTCGGACCGTCATCTGGCCATCTTCGTCTTGCTGGCACGGCTGCTCCCGGTCTTTTCCTTTGACCTCGTGAGCTATGGCGCCGGCCTGACGAACATGTCCCTCCGAACATTCGCCCTCGTGACTTTCGTGGGGATGATTCCACCGACGTTCGCACTGACCTATGCAGGCAGTCAAGTGACGTCCGGCGCGTGGCTGATGATCCTGTCGGCGGCAGCCTTGGTAGCGGTGATGCTGCTTCTGCCGAAACTGGTGCTCCGCTACCCCACGGCTCGCTGGGTTCGTCTCTTACGCGGCGATATGCCGGTCGCGATGCCCATCCCTATTCCTCCTGCTCAACCGGCAACTTCCGGCCTAGACAATGCTTCACAATGCGACT
>JBBILH010000079.1:12897-15318 GCA_037445005.1 Nitrospira sp. | reverse complement strand
GACTGACCAGGTCATCTCCCAGTTCCGGCTCTTGCACCGTTCGCAGCGCGTCAAGCACCGCTTCCTTCGTGATCATGGTCGACTGCTCTTTTATAAGGAGTGCTCGGCCGTCTCCGTGAGCACCTCGCTCGCCGTGATCCCTGGGATCCCGAAGCGCTTAGCGAGCAACGCCGCCTGCGTACTCTTACCGGAGCCCGGAGGACCAAGGATAATAAGAATAGTCACCGCACCATCCTCTCTCATACCTTCTCTCATACTGCTCACGCTCCATAAGAGTCGACAAGGATATGGTCTGAGGACATCCCCTTCTTCAGCAGGACCTCGACGACCGCGCCCACGGTTTTCGACGGTCCCGCGACATAGGCATCCCGCGTCGCCAGGTTTAGCTCACTCGCCGCGAGGGCATCGTAAACCGTGCCTGGGCGAAACGCCACACCGGCCGGCATGCACAGTCCAGACGAATCGTTCCGCGCTGTCAGCGTGGCCTGGAAGTGCGGATCCGACGCGGCCCAGGCGCGCAGGTCCTCCAGATCATAGAAGTCACCGCTATCCGTCACGCCCCAGAACAGGGCCATGTCCCGGTTTGGATCGAGTTTCAATTGCTGCTCGATCATGGCCTTGATCGGGGAGAAGCCTGTGCCGCGGGCCACGAAGAGCAGCGGTGTGCTCAACGGCGATCGGATGCGAAACGCCCCCAGCGGACCCCGCGCGGTCACGACGTCGCCAACCTTCATCCGCTCGAAGGCCCAGGAGGAAAAGCGTCCTCCCTTCACGGCCCGGAGGCGCAATTCAACGCGGCCATCTTCGCTGGGGGCGTTGCCGATGGAATAGGCCCGCGACATCCATGGGCTATCCGGCACCCACAGTTCCAGATATTGGCCGGGGACAAACTGGCACATGCAGTCCGCCTCGCTCTGCGGACGGAGCGTGACCGCCAAGTTCTTCTCACTGATCCGCGTCACCTTCTCGACCACCAAATGCACCAATCGGTCCGGATGCGGAATCCGACCCTGCCAGGCGAGTTGCTCCCGCCTCGCCAGCAAGTCATCCTCGACGGCATGCCGCACCACCACCTGTTTCTCCAGATCCATCACGGTAGACAATGGCGGAAAGCTGATGGCATGGGTCGGGCAGGTGTTCGCACAAGTGGTGCAGCCCACCATGCAGTTCAGCGGATCCACGACCACCGGCTTCTTACGCTCGTAATCGAACCGGTAGACCAGCCGCCCGCAGCCAGTCACGCAGGTGCCACAGCCGATGCAGGCCTCCTCATTCACGGTCGGATGCCAGTCGATCTGCGCCCGAGGGATCCCATGCCAGGGCTTATTAAATTTTGGATCGGGCATTCGATGACTCCTTTTTATGGCAACAACCGAAACAAGGTCTACTACTATCGTGCGCAGGCATGTAACAAAGTAAGTGCCTAGGGAGGACGGGACTGCTGTGTAATGGTCGGGAACCGCCTGTCTCCGGCTCGTTCTGTGCTGTCGGTTGTCTGGGTCCGACGCTGCCCGCGTATCGTGCCGTCTTCCATCTCGAAGATCGTATCGAACAGATCCAACGTGCGAGTGTCGTGCGTCACGACGATGACCCCGGCACCCTGGTCATGGGCAACCCGCGCGAAGAGTTCCATGACCTGCCGTCCCAGACGGCTGTCCAGGGATGCAGTCGGCTCGTCGGCCAGAATGATGCCGGGACGGTTGGCCAACGCCCGGGCAATCGCCACCCGCTGTTGCTCACCGCCTGACAGCATCGACGGCAGGTTGTCACACCGCTCGGCAATCCCGAGATAGTTCAGTAATTCCATCGCTCGTGTCTGGGCGGCACGAGGCGTTTCTCCATTGACCTCCAGGGCGATTTGCACATTCTGTACGGCGGTCAGAAAAGGAATCAGGTGCGATTTTTGGAAGACGAACCCGATGTGGCGGCCTCGGAATATTCGCAGATTCGTATGAGCCACCGACCCGTCAAGAACCACTTGTCCCCGGATCAGGACCTGGCCGGAAGTCGGCGGGTTGATCAGGCCGACGGCGGTCAGAAAGGTGCTCTTGCCCGATCCGCTTGGACCGAGCAGGGCCACGAGTTCGCCTTGCCGGACTCGCATGCTGACATCACGCATGGCGACCACCTCCGTGTGGCCGCTACCGTATAGTTTGGTAAGCCCGCGCGTCTCGATGACGACAGGGGCTTGCAGGCTTGAGGCTGTCATGACGACAGTACCTCATTCGGCGAGATCCGCATCGCCTTCCAGATTCCCAACGCGCTTGACGCAGCAGAAATGACGGCTACCACCAGCGCCAACTGGAGGAGATCGCCTTCTGTCAAGACTACTCGCCTTGGAAACAGTGGGAACAACCAGAGCCCCACCAGATACGCGACGCCATACCCCAGAAGACCCAGCAGCAACGCCTGCTGCAGAAT
>JBBILH010000079.1:0-12878 GCA_037445005.1 Nitrospira sp. | reverse complement strand
CCCAGGATGACCGTACTCGGCGCCCCGATGATCTTGAGGAGCGCAATGGACAGCACCTTCTCCATGGTGAGAGTGTAGAGAATCAGCGCCATGATGATGGCGCTGACGCCGGTCAACAAGATCCGGAACAGCCCGAGTTGTCTGCGGGGCTTGTCCACGGCTCGGAGCCCCAATTCACGCTGGTCGTCTCGCGTGTACACCGACACATCACTCCAGCCGGCAATGATCGAGACGACTTGTTGAACGTCGGCGCCGGGGAGCAGCGTCACGAGAACGGCGCTCAACTGCGGGGGCCCGATCTCAGGCAGTTCCACGCTCGGTTTGGCCGCCTGCTCGACGCTCGTCAGCGGGTGTTGCGCGCCGACATCGGTGTGCTCACCACGAACCAGCCGGGATGCCCGCTCCAGGCGGACGGCCTCGCCCGGTGTGTCGAACTGGATCGCCTGCGCATCTCTCGCCGTGAAGAATCCAATCCCCTCGCCACCAGAGCCGGTCATGCCGGTCGTGATCCCCGCCACCGTATAGGTGTCTTTGCCGAGGATGATGCGCTCACCTACATGAAGGCCGAGCGACCGATCGGCGATCATCTCGAAGTGATTCTGGGCGAGAGGCCGCCCGGCCCTCAGCGGCAGCCACTCTCCCTTGTCGCCGGGCCAGCCGAGGCCAAGGACCGCCATACGAAATGGTTTTCCGTCGTGCTGTCGTTGAATGGTGTGGTAGACGAATTCCCTCGCCGACTGGACACCTGGAACAGCTAAGGCCCGGTGGACGAGATTGGGAGGCACGCGAGACAGTTCCGCAAACGGTCCCCTTGTGTCCCGCTGGACGATCCAGAGGTCCGCCCCGATCCGGTCCACCACCAGCAAGGCTTCGACGATGAATCCCTGGTACATTCCCGCCATCCCCATGACGATCATCAGCAACATTCCAACGCCGATCGTCGTCATGGTGAAGCGGCCCAGGTCATGCCGAATATCTTTCGTAGCGAGATTCACGGCGTGATCCTGTGACCATCATGCAGAGTGTTGCCGGAGTCAACAGGCGTGACAGCCGTCTCTCCCGGTTTCAGGCCATCGATGACCTCTATCATGTCCTTGCTGCGAAGTCCGATTTGAACGACCCGCCACTCGGCATGCCCGTCGCGATTGATATATACGCCAGCCCGGCCATCCCGCCGGATGAGGTATTTGGCGGGAATCACCACCGCGTCGTCCTTGTGCACCGTTTGGATATACACCTCGGCACGGTGGCCGACCGCCCAATTCTTCGGCAGTTGAAGTGCCTGCACATCGACAAGAAACTCCCGCGTTTCCCGGTCGGCCTCCCGACCCAGTCGCACAACCTTGCCGGGATAGGGGTGGTCGGGTTCCGAACGGAAGACGACGCGCGCCAGCTGTCCCTCATCAACCTCAGCCATCTTCGTTTCGTCCACCCAGACGCTGATCCATAGCTCTTCGGTCGAGATCAAAGTGAGGATACTGCTGCCGGGGACCACCACATCGCCGGAATCACGATGGCGCCGCACGATAAGGCCATCGAACGGTGCCTTAATCTCCGTGTCAGCCAGGAGGGCCTGCCGATATTTCTTCGTCTTCTCCGTAGCGAGGAATTTCATCCGCGCCTCCGCGATGGCGGCGTCGGCGCGGGTCAACGCCGCGCGCGACGGCAAGGGCCTCCGTCGCCTTGTCCATATCCTCCTGGCTGACGGCGTTCTTGGTCGAAGCGGCTTGCGCCCGCCGGTGGCTCTGCTTTGCCTGATTGAGCACCGCGATCGCCGTTTCCTTATCCGCTTTCACCCGTTCAAGCGCGTCCTGGGCCGCTTGCCGATCGGCTTCGGCGACGGCGACTTGTTGCGTCAGCTCTTCGCCGTCGAGACGCACGAGCACCTGGCCTGCGGTCACCCGATCTCCCTGATCAACGAGCACCTCGGTAATTCGCCCGGAGATCTTGGAGCTCACCGTTGTTTTCACGTGGGCCTCCAGCGTTCCCGTCCCCATGACCTCGGCGACGATGCTCCCTCGCTCGATCCGGTATTCGGTCACCTTCACCGGAGCCCATTTGAGCCAATACATCAGCCCTCCGAGCACGAGCACCAGTAGGGCGAACTGAACACCCCGCCGCCACCAGCGTCTGACGACATGCCATCCTTCGGTCACCATTCAGACTTCCACTCCCCTCCGGCTCTTGCCTCCATCGATTCATGAACGCACCGTCACCCTGCACCGCCGCCCAACGCTTTAAATAGCAGTATCATGTCCGTCAGCCGGGCGCGTTCCGTCTGCACGAGCTGCGATTCCGTAGCCAGGACGATCCGTTGGGCGTCGAGAACGTCGAGCACCGTCACCAGGCCTGTCTGATACCGAATGTCCGCAAGGTTCACGGCAGCTTGCGCGGCTTGGACTTGTTCCTGCTGCCGCTGGAGTTGCTCGCTGCGCTCCCGAATCGAGACCAGCAGGTCCGCCACTTCGCGAAAGGCCAGCAGGATCGTTTGCTGATAGTGCTCCAGCAATTGTTCATACCGGGATTCCGCAATATCGAGTCTGGCGACGTTGGTCCCACCGAGGAAAATCGGGAGAGTGACCGACGGACCGATCGCATAGGTCCAGCTTCCCCCTGTGAGCCAGTTGGCAAACTCGACCGATTGTAATCCACCCTGTCCGGTGATTGACAGTGCCGGAAAGAAATACGCACGGGCTTCTCCGATGCGCGCGTTAGCGGCGACCAGTTGTTGCTCCGCCTGCAGGATGTCGGGGCGGCGTTCGAGCAAATGCGACGGAAGCCCGACCGGAATCTCCGGCTGGACCACGACCGCCCGTAACGGTTTTGCCGCGAGATCGAGCGTGCCGGGCTGAGCGCCGACGAGCACCTCCAACCGATGGAGCTCGACGGTCCGGAGGCGTTTATATTCCGGAAGCTGTGCGGCGCTTTCCGCGACCAGAACCTCGGCTCGCTTCACATCCAGGTCCGATGCGAGCCCCACGGAAACCCGCGCCTTGAAAAACTCCAGCGACTCCTGCCTGACACGGAGATTGCGGTCGGCGATGCTGATCAGCTCATCGAGCTCACGCACGCGAAAGTAGGCATCCCCGACATCGCCGATCAGTGAGAGTGCCACCGCGCGCACATCCTGTTCGAGGGCCTCAGCGTCGGCTGCGGCGGCCTCCATGCCCCGCCTGATGCGACCCCACAAGTCCAGTTCCCATCGCAAGTCGGCGAAGGTGTTCCAGAGGTCAAACCCCTGGCCGGGATTGGCGAAGGTCTGCGGCGCTCCGGCAGGATTGATGCGCGCCTTGGCCAGTCCGAGCCCCGCGACCGTGTTCTCCGAAATCTTTACGCGTGAGTAGGCCCCCTGGACATTGAGTTGCGGATAGAGCCCGGCCCCTGCGGCCATCACGATGCCTCGCCCCTCCAGCACGCGCAGTGCCGCTTTGCGCACGTCATGATTCTGTTCTAATGCTCGTTCGATGAGCCTCGTCAATTCATCATTCTGAAAAGCTTGCCACCAAGCAGCTTCACCATGTTGTTCAGTGAGGAGCGTCACGCCGACTTTCTGGTCGGGGCCGCTGATCTGATCCCAACCTGCTGCAATCTTTACCGGTGGGCGTTGGTACGCGGCCCCCTGGAGGCAGCCGGAGAGCACGGCGGCCGCCAGAACACAGAACAGGCTGCAAGGTAGACGTTGAATGAGGGATATCCGCTGCATTCCCACGCTGCCTCCCGGTTCAGCTCAGTGAATCAGGATGCATCAAAACTTCCCACACGTCTGTGGAATGCCTCCATCTCACTCATGCCGGGGCGACCAGGCAGGTCGGGATAGAACTGCACGACTCGCTCAATCATGCAAGCCGATGCTCCGTCAAGGAGGCCTAAGAGCACATGGTCATAGTCCAGCGGGAGAATCTCCGGCGCGGTGGTTCTCTTATCCTGATCCTTCGCCGAGGCACAACCGTTCACCTTGTCATTCGCAGACAACGTTTCCCCGTCATTCATGAGACATTCCCCCGGAGAATCTCCTGTTCCGCGTTCAACCAATCTTCCAAATCGTGACCATCTTCACGCCCTCGCGATTCGTACAGCTCAAACGCTCGCTTTGCGATTCGATAGTCCACATCCTCGCGAGAGGGCGGCGGTAGAGAGCCCTGCGTGCGGGTTTTCGGAGGAGGGTGGTCGCTTGTCCTGAGCTTCGCGCCTGGCCTTCCGTCGTTCCTCCGCCAGAACCACGCCGATGGCCATGAGACCTGCCACGAGTACCAGTCCGACCACCACCAGCGAAAACACCTCTATCCGCGGAAGCGCGTATCCCATGACGTGCACTACCGGGTCGATCATCGGCATACCATTCCAGAATCTGAGCAGTCCCCTGGCCTGCAACCCTGCAGATCATCGAACCGGTTAGGCGACCTTCACCTCAATGGCTTTCGGTTCGCCTTCTCGGACTTCGGCAGGTGGACTTTTAGCACTCCGTCCTTGTACTCGGCATCCACCTTCGTCCCGTCCGCATCGTCGGGCAAGGTGAAACTGCGCTCGAAACAGCCATAGCTCCGCTCCGCCCGATGATATTTCTTGCCCTTCTCTTCTTTCTCGCGCTTGCGTTCGCCTTTGATACACAGAATATCGTCCTCGACGGAGACCTTGATGCCTTCCTTTTTCATCTCCGGCAATTCGGCCTTGATCACATACTCTTTGTCGTTTTCTCTATGTCGACAAGCGGGGCCCATTCTGTCACCGTGAGCGTCTCTTCCCCGCCTTCGCGCCGCCGAAGTGGCCGACCGAACCAAGTCGACAGGCGCCGCTCCATGTCTTCGAGTTCCTTGAACGGATCCCACCGGCTCGTCAATGGCTCCCAGCGCATCAGTTCTCCCACGGCTCGCTCTCCTGATAGTGGTGAATAGATAACCGCTCATGACACAAGTACCATTTCGGCAATTCAGCAATCGGTATGCCACCAAGATCCGAGTGTCTTGTCCTCAAGTAAGGTGCCTCAGGCACGGCTTGTGACCTTGTCCTATCGTCATGGGTTGATCATGGATCGGATCAGCGCGGTGGGGCACCCTGGTACAGACGGCAACGCGGAACTGTGGCATCGTGCGCCGGAGGATCAGGCCTCACCAGAGGGCCATGCATCACTACATCATGAGTCGTAAGGAGAAAAAGAGCTCTGGAGTCCACAGCCGGCAAGAGAGGATAGGCCTCAGTGCGCTCTTCTCACGACACTGCCCGATCCTTTCAGCATCGGACCTTGCCGGATACAAGCATGGGTGTTATCTGTCCGCGTGCGGCTTCTCTCCCAGAATACCGGTCATCTTGGGAGGATACCGGCCCGGATCCTTTTCGAAAGCCTCGCGACAACCAGGCGAGCAGAAATCATACGCCTTTCCTTCATGGATGCTCTGCCCAAACGCCGACCGCTCGTCCACCTCCATCTGACACACAGGATCTGACACACAGGATCGATTGCCACAGTGCTCCTTTTCTTGCCTCGCGCGATCAATGGGGAGGACGCGTGATCTGAGCACTCAACATCAACACCTCGATCTCTTCAGTGATCTCCTCTTGCCTGAGTATGTTGCGCTTCCGCAGAAGATCTGTTTGATCCCGTTCGAGACGCTGCAAAGCTGATTCCAAATGCTCGAGGCGGGCACGGCTCTCCGCCATCAGCGCGCTGTAGAAGATAGCGTGCAAGAGCGAGAACAGATACAAATCAACCAATTGAGAAAAGAAGACGGCTGGCGGAAGGGTGAGCATGGGCGGGAAAGCCCCTCGCCCCCCCGCCTGTGGTGGGGACGGGAAGGGTCGGAGCGGGCGAACCACAACGGATTCCGTCACGGCATCATGATACACCGCCGTCACAAGCGTTCTCTCCCCGGATGTCGGTTGGGTGGCCGTTTGCCGCAATTGCTCGATCACGCGAGTCAGGATAGACGGGACCTCTTCCGTCACGGTCGGACCTTCGACGACGGCCGCGATTCGATGAACGCGCTCGGCCCGTTCCAACAGCTTGCGTCCCACGATCATCAACGGGGGATCTCTATCGTTCGTGGATCGAAGATGGCGATTCAGAGCGGAAAGCAGGCGATCGCTAAAATCTCCGCAGAACCCCCGTTCCGCTCCGATGACCAAATAGAGTGCTTTCCCCGAACAATCCGGTGCAAGGGTTGGATGAAATGCCAAAAACTCCCGTCCGGCGGCTTCGATGTCGCTGACCACTCGATGTTGCGTCGCCAGCACCCGGCTCAATTTGTGGCTTTCCATCAGCGCCAGGTTTTTCATGGCACCCATGATCCCTTTGATCTCACCGAGGGTCCGCACGTGTTCTTCAATATCACGTCGTTTACTCATGAGGGCATCCCTCCCTGATCCAGGCCGCGACGCTCTGCTTCCATTTATCTTCACCGTCATTGAGGGTCAGCCCGCTGGCCGACACTTTGGCGGCGAGATTCGCCATGACGGCGGAAAGCCTGTCCTTGGGAAGCCGGTCGAACAAACCGAGGTCATAGGCGGTGAGCCACGCCAGATCAAATTCGACAGGCAGCGGAGACAGCCGGTCTTGCTTGAGCAATTCCCGCAGCACACGGCCACGAGCGATCTTCGTCTCCATCGACGCCTCCAGCTTTGTTCCAAAGCGGGTAAAGACCTCGAGTTCCAAAAACTGAAGAAAGTCCAGTTTCATGCGGCCCGCTTTTTCCTTGATCCTAGGGTGCTGCCCCTTCCCCCCGACTCTCGATACAGATTTCGTCACATCGATGGCGGGCAAGATGCCAGCTGCGAACAGCCGTCGATCGAAGTAGACCTGGCCGTCGGTGATCGAGATGAGATTGGTCGGGATATAGGTCGCGATATCGCCTTCTTTCGTTTCGACCAGCGGCAATGCCGTCATACTGCCCCCACCTCTGTCCGGGCCCAAACACGTGCTCCGTTCAAGGAGCCGTGCATGGAGATAGAAAATGTCCCCCGGGTAGGCTTCACGCCCGGGTGGGCGCCGGAGCAGCAAGGACAATTCACGGTACGCTTGCGCATGCGTCGTGAGATCGTCGTAGACCACCAGCGTATCCTTCCCCTGGTTCATCCAGAATTCAGCCACGGCGCATCCGGCGAACGGAGCGAGAAATGTGAGCCCCGGTAGGGCGGTCGCCTCAGCCACGACCACGACGCTGTAGTCCATCGCCCCGTATTGGCGAAGCGTTTCTATCGTGTTGACGACGGTCGTGCGTTTTTGTCCGATGAGCACATAGACACAGATGACATCCTTCCCCCGTTGGTTGATCACCGTATCGATGGCCAAGGAACTCTTCCCGATCCCGTTGTCGCCGATGATCAGTTGCCGCTGTCCCTTGCCGATCGGGATCAGCGTATCGATGACTTTGATCCCCGAGTAGAGTGGCTTGCGTACGCTGTCTCGTGCCGCGATAGGAGGCGAGAGCACGTCCAATGGCCGAGCAGTCTGACAATCCGGTCGATCCAGCCCATCGAGCGGATTGCCCAGGGGATCGATCACCCGCCCCATCAACGCATCCCCTGTCGGGATGGCCAGGTGCCTGCCGGAGACATGCACGGCAGTCCCCGCGGTCAATTCTTCGGTTGTCTGGAGCAAGACGGCGCCGATCGCATGTTTGCCCAAGACGACCACCAGAGCCCGGCTGCCGTCCTCCAAGTCGAGCACATCATCCATCGCGGCCGATGGGAGCCCTTCGATCCAGGCGATTCCATCGCCCACGGAAATGACGGTTCCCTGTTCGGCAACCCGGAGCGTGAAGCGGTACTCACGCAGCCAGTTGGCGCGTCGTTCCAAAATGGAATACGGCTCCGACGACTTACTGGCCATCGATCTCGCTTTCCGCGAAGAATTTCAGTTCGTCCCGGAGATTTCCCCTGAGCACCCATCCACCCAGGCTCACCCGCAGACCGGCAAGCAGGTTGCGATCCTCGGCAAATTCCCAGTCAATCGTCCGATCGAACAGCCCCTCAATTGTCTTCACCAACGCTTCACGGGATGCCTGAGCGAGTGCAAAACCAGTCGCTACTCGGCCATGGGCGTTTGCCGGCAAGGTCGACTTGATCGCCTCCACTTGAGGCCCAGTGAGCCTCGATAGGTCCTCCATCGCAGCCTCGATCAGCTTGATTTCCAATTCTGGGCTTGCGACCCGCGAAAGCAGCGCGGCCGTGAATTGCGTGCCGTGCATAATAGCGGTGGCTTCGGCCTGGCGGGCCAACTCCTTGATCTGTTGGCGTTCTCTCGCCAAAGCCTGCTGTCGCTCCTTCTCGAGATCGGCCTGCAGAGCGGTGAGCCGCCGTTGCCGTTCTGCCGCGATCTCTTCTTGCAACAGCGCCCGCGCTTTCTCCCGTTCTTGCTCCCACTCAACTAATCGCCGGTCATACCGTTCCTTGAGAACCATCGCCTCGCTCTGTAACCGGTTTGCGTCGGCCACCATCTTGGCAATGGCGGATTCACGCTCCCCGATCACCGTCATGACCGGACGGTACAGGAATCGATTCAGCAGCCATACCAAGACCAGCACATTGACGATCTCGAGCAGGAACGTCGGCCAATCCAGTTCCACCGTCATCCTCCAGGAAGCGATAACTCGTGCGGCTTACCGTCCGTCGATTACGGCTTAAAGAAATATTCCAGCAGCGGATTGCGAAACAAGATAATCAACACAATCACCAGGCAGTAGATCGCCAATGATTCGATCATCGCGAGCCCGATGAACAGCGTGCGCATAATCGAGCGTTCCGCCTCAGGCTGTCTGGCCAAGGCCTCCAGAGCTTGGCTGATCGCGCGGCCCATCGCGAGAGCCGGCACCATCGTGCCGATGGCGATCGCCAGGCCCGCGACGGCAGTGGAGATCACTATGAACCAACTGATGTCACGCATGATTGTCCCTCTTTTCGGATTGGCGTAGTTGCTGCGATTGGATGGCCCCAGCGATGTAAATCAGCGCGAGCATCCCGAAGATATACGCTTGAATCAATGCTTCGATCACATGCAGGATCAACAAAGGCACTGGCACCAGAAAGCCCGCCACGAGCAGGACCAACAGCACCGCCATTTCGAGACTCATGATGTTGCCAAACAGGCGTATCGCAAGGGCGACGGTCCTGGTCACTTCGCTCATGAGATGAAACGGCAGCATGATGGGACTTGGCGCAAGATAATGCGTGAGATAGGCTCTCACTCCTTCCGAGCGAATGCCGAACCAATGGACGGAGAAAAAGACGAGGACGGCCAGGGCCGCCGTGGTCGAAAGAAATCCGGTGGGCGAACGTAGGCCCGGAATAATGCCGACGAGGTTCGCCACAACGACGAAGATCCAGAGTGTTCCGATGAACGGCAAGACCTCCGCGCTGACTTTCGGCAGGACTTCTCGTACGGCCTGATCCATGGCTCCGATCAGACCTTCCAGGACGACTTGCACAGGCCCTGGATCTTTCCGGAGATTTCTGGTTGTCACCCATGACAGCCCCACGAGCGCCAGCATGATGCCCCAAGTCGTGACCACCGGAACCGTCACGCCGATGGGACCGACAGTGAAGACGGGAGTCGTGTCCATCGTTCACTCTCTCACGAAGAGATACGCATTCATGGCTCCGACGACCACGCCGAGGATGATCAGGCTTACCGTCCACCGAATGGAGTAGCCTTCCACGGAGCCGTCCAGCCATTGCCCGACATAGGCGCCGACCACCACGGGCACCACGAACAAGAGCCCGAGTGTGCCCAAGAAAACGGTTTGGCCCAGCAGCGTGGGACGATCCCGCTTGGCCTGTTTCATCCGGCGGGTTTGCACACCGATCCGTTCCTTGAGCTTGCGCTCGGTGTTCGTCGTCACATGAGTTCTCCGCGCCCCATCCGCCATAGCCGCTTAAACATTTCCTCCTCCAGCCGGCTCAAGCTTTGCTTCATCGCTTGCAAGCTCTCTTCTTCGACCGACAGCTGCTCCTCCAATGCCTGGCTGATGCGGTCCACATTGTCATCGCGCAAAAACCGACGGGTGCTGATCGTTGCCGTATTCTCCACGAAAGACAGGAGCCCCCCGGGTAGTGCCAGGTAATGCCAGACGTTATCCATGGTCTGAAAGCGTGCGAGCCCCCACGACAAAACCGTCATGAATCGCTCATGGTCGGCGAGGAGGCCGAAGGAACCTGAGTCATCCCATCCGACGAAGCTTGCCACCTGATCAAATCGTTCGACGTGCATGGCGTCCTGGATCACCAAGGCGAACGGTTTCATGCCAAACCCGCCATGATCGCTCCCTGCATATAGCATCGATCTTCCGGCAGGTCGTCGTAGGAGCCATGTAAGAACGCTTCGCAATCGCTCAACGTGGCTGCCAAGGGAACTGCGACCCCTGCGATTCCGGTCAGCTCGGCCGTCACGTGAAAGGGCTGCGTCAAATATCGTTCGAGCTTTCTGGCGCGAAGCACGATACGCCGGTCCGATTCCGACAGTTCTTCGATTCCCAACATCGCGATGATGTCCTCCAGCTCTTTGTAACGGGCCAGATGTTCCCGTACCCCTTCCGCAACGTTGTAGTGGCGGTCCCCAAGAAAATGGCGATCCATCACCTTGCTGGATGATTGGAGAGGATCGACCGCCGGATAGATGCCTTTGCTGGCCTGCGCACGGGTAAGAATGACCAGTGTATCGAGATGCGACAGGATACTCGTGACTGCCGGGTCCGTCATGTCGTCAGCCGGCACGTAGACCGCTTGCACCGAGGTGATCGCGCCGTTTCCGGTGGAGATGATCCGTTCCTGCAACTCGGCGACCTCGGTCATCAACGTCGGTTGATACCCCACCGTGGCCGCCATCCGCCCGAGCAGTCCGGATATTTCACTGCCAGCTTGGACAAATCGGAAGACATTGTCCATCAGAAACAGCACTTCTTTCTGGAATGTGTCACGAAAATATTCGGCATAGGTGAGCGCCGAGAGTCCGACTCGGAATCGCACGCCGGGCGACTCGTCCATCTGGCCGAACATCATCAGGGTATGCGGCATGACCCCCGCAGCCTGCATCTCATGCCACAATTCATGCCCCTCGCGGATGCGCTCGCCGACCCCGGCAAAGACGGAGACACCGTGGTGCAAGGACACGATCGCATGCATGAATTCCGTCAAGAGCACGGTTTTCCCGACGCCGGCGCCTCCGAAGAGGCCGGTTTTCCCTCCTCGAATGAACGGGAACAGCAAATCCAGCACCTTGATACCGGTCTCCAAGATGCCGCTCGCGGCTTTTGTTTCGTGTAGCGCGACCGGTTTGGCTAGCACGCTCCGAAACGTCTGCGCATCGACCGGTGGACCGCCATCCAATGGTTCTCCAAACATGTTGACCAGCCGACCCAGGCAGTCTGGTGCAGCGGGAATCCGTACCGGGAATCCGGTGTCGTAAACGGGCACGCCTCGCCGCAACCCGGCTGTACGATGGAGCGTGATGGCGCGCACGTGCCGTTCATCAACATGTTGGTGAACTTCGAACACATATCGTTCGTGATCGAGCGCCGCGTACACCGCCTGATGGAGCGGCGGAAGACACCGGCAGACCAGATCGACCACCGGGCCATGAACCTGTTCAATAAATCCAATCGGAGAATCATCGGCCGAGGTGAACGGACTCACTTCTGCGAGCTGGCGCGTGCTCAGAATTGCATCCGGACGCCTATCGCATGGCTGCACGATCCTCAACTCCTCCCCAGGGACATCACGTTCCTCATACTCACTTGCGCTGCGATGCGGGACGCGATCTCACGAAAAGCGACCGCCGGGTCTGCCCGCGGATCAACGATGACGATCGGCGTTCCTTGGTCGCCGCCCTCGCGAATGCGTAGATCGATGGGAATCCTCCCCAGAAACGGCATGCCCGCCTCTCTGGCCGCACGTTCGGCACCGCCGGAATCGAAAATGTCAGTCCGTATCCCGCAGCCCGGACAGACAAAGTAACTCATATTTTCAACGAGGCCCAAGATCGGCACACCGGACTGGCGCCACATCTTCAGGGCCTTCAACGCAACGCGCAGCGCAACCTGCTGCGGCGTGGTCACAATCACCGTCCCGGTCAGGGCCACGGATTGAGAAAGGGTCAGCGGGACATCGCCCGTCCCCGGCGGCAAGTCAACAATCAAATAGTCCAGCTCACCCCACAGAACATCCTTCAGCAACTGACGAATGCCGGTGTGGAGGAGCGGCCCGCGCCAGATGATCGGCGTCTCTTCCGGAACCAGACAGCCGAACGAGAAGAACCGCACGCCGTGACGGACAATCGGCTGGAACTTACCATCCGTTTGAACCGGTGTTCGTTCGCAGCCCATCATCATCGGGATGTCCGGTCCGTAGACATCAGCATCCAGGAGACCCACTGCGGCGCCGCGTTGCGCCAACGCCACCGCGATGTTGACCGCCACTGTGGACTTGCCGACGCCGCCCTTCACACTGCCTACCGCCACCACATTCTTGACGGTTTGGACAAGGTTCTCTGGCGGCAGAGCCGCGCTCGATGTCACGTCAGTGGCGACAGTGATCCTCACGTCCCGCACCCCCGGCAGTCGCCGGACCGCTTCTTCACACTGCTCCTGGATCTCCATCGCCAACGGACAGGCGGGTGTCGTCAGAACCAGGGTGAACTCGACCCGGTCTCCTTCAATCTGGATATTCCGAATCATCCGGAGACTGACCAGATCCGCTCCCAGTTCCGGCTCCTGGACCCTGCTCAGCGCGTCCAGCACCGCTTCGTTCGTGATCATCCGGCGATCCCTTTCCTCATAACGCATGTTCGGCGGTCGCGGCGAGCACCCGTTGGATATGTTTGGTCAGGATCTCCGGAAGACCCGGCAGATCGATCTGCATGAAGCCGCGGACCAGGGTCGAAATCGCGACATCGC
>JBBILH010000078.1:0-15526 GCA_037445005.1 Nitrospira sp. | reverse complement strand
AAAGGGCATGTGCAGGAAGTCCACCCAGTCGTCCAGGTAAACACCGACGAGGTTCTGCGTGACTCCCACTATGAGGCCGCCGATGACTGCCCCCGGCGCGCTATCAAGTCCTCCTAGCACCGCGGCAGCGAACCCAAATAGGAGTGGCGTGAACATCATCCCCGGCGAGAGGGTGATAATGGGCGCCACCAGCATTCCGGCCGCCGCCCCTAGGGCCGCGGCCAGACCCCAGCCGACCATCAGCATGAGTCCCAGTAGTCTTGGTTTTACGGCAACAGCCGGCGAGAGCAATCCAGCCTCCAAGACCATTCTCATCAGCAATAGCGGGAGCGGAACCCTTAGCTGGAATGTAACGGATAACGCCAACTGGTTGACCGCCACGCAGTCCGGCAGCTCTGTTGTGGCTGCCATCAACGCAGCGGGACTAGCTGCCGGCACATACAACGCGGCGATAACGGTTACGGCCTCAGGCGCTACAAATACGCCTCAAACCGTACCGGTCACGCTAACGGTCTCGGCAGCTCCACCGCCGACGACTGGATCGGTAACCTTGACCTGGAATGCGAATTCGGAGTCAGATTTGGCAGGCTATAAGGTCTATCGGGCGACGGCTTCGGGAGCGTACGGCGCCCCCATTGCGAGTGTGTCACCCGGTGCGACACAATATGTGTCGAGCGGTCTTTCCGTCGGCACGTATTTTTTTGTTGTAACGGCTTTCGATCAATCTGGCAACGAAAGCTCGCCGTCATCGGAAGTGAGCAAGAGTATTTACTAACACCGTTCTGAAGCTCTGGCTTGGGAGAAGATTGTTTACTTAGGCAAAGCTCAGGCAAGAGGTAGAAAGCGAGGAGAATACATGCGAGCCGGTAGGCAAGGTAGATGGTGCTGGCAGGTTTTGTTTTCTATGCTAACCGCAGCAATCACTTTGGCAGGTGTTTGTTCACGGGCAGATGCGGCAGTCTTCTGGGAAGACGGCCTCGAACCGGGCAACAGCCGATTTGTGCCGGTCGCAGGAATGTACTTTGACAATCAGGTCGTAGCACACGGATCGCATTCGCTCCACCTTCATTATCCGTCGCAGAATTTTCCCCCAGGTGCCATTATGGAGGTGGGAGCGGGCTCATTTTCCGACAGGGAGTTCCCATCCACTCCCGATGTTTACAGTCGATTCTATTTTCGACTCGATAACTTCATCGTGGCCCACCAGACTAAGGTCTTCGAATTCACAGATCAGGCCACCGGCGAGGGCCCTAGTTATTGGTGGAACATGTCCAACGGAATTCCTGCCTTGAATGTTCACGCCCAGAACATTGTCCTTCCAGAGGGAAACCTTGGAACTGCCATCTACTACTCCAACACCGGAAACCCCAACTTTGAGAATGGCCGGTGGTATTGCGTTGAGCTTCATATTCAGCATAACACCCCCGGAGTAGCTGATGGTGTAATTGAGGCTTGGAAGGATGGAGAACACATCCTATACTATCCGAACCTTAAGCTTCGAGAAGCGGTTCGCGTTGGCGTACATGACCCGAATCGCCAATTCGCCATTGCTCGACTTTTCGCTCAGTTTGGTCAAGGGGAAATGTATTTCGATAGCATGGCTGTGGGCAATCAGAGGATTGGATGTTCGGGGACACCGCCAGAAAACACTCCGCCGCCTGCTCCTGTTCCTGCCGCTCCCGCTCCGACACAGACGACGCCTCCAGCGCCCGAACCAGAATCCACCCCAGCACCATCCCCAATACCGTTGGCGCCTCCAGCGGCACCAGAAGGATTACATTTCCGGTAAAAACCTGCGAACGAATGAGGCACGCCATGAACACAAGATCCGTGAATTCAGCAGAGGGAAAGGCCTATTCTTTCCTGCTGCTCGCTACGCTGGCGGCATTGCTCGGATGGTTCCCCACGCAAAGTTATGCCGCCGTCTTTTGGGACGACGAGATGGAGACCGGCAATACCGGCTACGGACTTGTTGGAGGAGCCATGTCGTTCGATACCGGCGTGAAGTTCAGTGGTAACGGCTCCGTCCGGTTGGACTACCCATCAGTCTGTTTTCCAGATGCCAGCGCACAAGACAATTGCGGCGGTTATATGGACCGCACTTTTACTCCGACTGCAACATTCTACAGACGGTTTTACATCCGCCTAAGCCCGGGATTCACCATCTCAGACGTGTTTACAAAAATCATGCGTTCCGATACGACCGGACTGACGAGCAATTGGTGGACATTAGGCTGTTGCGGCAGCACTCAGCTCAACGTACACGATCAAAACGTGCCAGTCGGAAACACAAGCGTCTTCTATGCCAATTTCAACTTTAACCGAGGCCAGTGGTATTGCGTCGAGACTTACGAACAACTTAACTCGCCTGGTGTCGCTAATGGCATTCAGCAGGCCTGGGTGGACGGTGTGCTAGTCCTAAATCAATCTGGAATCATGTACCGTGCGGCAGGGGACAATTCCCTTTACAACAACAATCGGTTGTACCGGCAAACGGGAATCGGCTCTATCTGGTATGACCGTGTGGCGGTGGGCGATTCTCGTATCGGATGCTCGGGAACTCCTCCCCCTAGCGACACAACTCCTCCGGCCACCCCCAGCGGTTTAAGTGCCCGCTAAAGTACCCTGCTCAAATGAAAGTCGTATTCAGCAGACGAAGAATTAGGCGGGGTTACCCCGGCGGATATAGAGATCGTGCCATACGACAAAGGTTAGGAGTGACCACAGCTTGGTTTCGTGGTTGCGCACCCCACGCTGGTGTTCATCCATAATCTTAGTAATAATTGAATCGTTGAAGAGTCCAATGCGCTTTGGCCCCGACCCTGCTAAGTGATCTCTAAGCAGCTCTCGTAAGGGTCCTTTCAGCCATTGGCTGAGCGGAATCGAAAACCCTTGCTTCCGTCGTCGCAAGATGGCATCGGGGAGTACGCCTCTGAGCGATTCGATCAGGATGTGTTTCTTCTCCCATCCTTTCAGTTTCAGGCCAGAGGGAATAGTGGCCACGAACTCCACCAGTTTGTGATCAAGAAAGGGTACGCGAACCTCCAAAGAATGCCACATGCTGAGTCGGTCGGCCTTGCGCAATTCGTCGTCAGGCAAGTAGTTTTCCATGTCCGTGAGCAACAGCCATTCTAGCGAATCGTGACATTTTGCAATATCTCTTGTCGTCAATCTTGCTTTCGCAAACCTACCGGACTCTATCTCATGCAGGACTTCCGGATGGAACAGACTGCCTTTTTCAGAATCCCCGAATGCTGCCAGGTATCGCTGATACCGTTCAGACAATGGCAGCCTCGCCCCTTCCACAAACCGTTTCAACCGATCAATCCAAAGCCCTCCCAGGTCTAGTTGAGGCAATGACGAAATTGCTAGATTTGCGATAGTTGTAACGAAGTCCGGCATCCGTTGGTACATATCCGCCGCCAATGCGCCTCGATAACGCTCGTAACCGGCAAACAGTTCGTCCCCCCCGATACCCGACATAGCCACGGTAACCCATCGGCGCGCCGCTTGGCAGATCAGGTAATTAGGAATCATGGAAGAATCGGCAAAAGGCTCGTCGAAAGCCTGAATCATGAGGGGAAGAATCGACTCAACCTGCTCCTGTGGATTGTCGTACAGATATTCCGAATGATCCGTCTTGAACATATCTGAGATCATCTTCGCATAGGGGCGTTCGTCGTCCCCAGGTTGTCCATCACCAAATCCGACCGTGAAGGTCTTCACATTTCCTGGACAAGCCTTGGACATCAAGGCCACGATCGCACTCGAGTCGATTCCGCCGCTCAAGAAGGAACCTAGTGGGACTTCGCTGACGAGGTGCAGACGGACCGCTTCTTCTAATTCATGCAAAAGAGCTTCGCGATAATAGTCCGTGGATTGGTCACCTGGAACGAACTTCAGTTCCCAGTAACGACGAGTCGTGAATTGTCCGTTCTGCCAGATTCCGATGTGTGCAGGAGACAACTCAAAGATATCCTCATAAATTGTGCACGGACCAGGTACATACTTGAATGTAAAAAAGGCGGAAGTCGACGCAAGACTGAGTCGTCGCTCATACTGTTCAACGGCCAAAAGGCACTTCATCTCCGATCCGAAATACAAGTCGGTATTGTCGCGCCAATAATAAAGAGGTTTTATACCGAAGCGATCCCTCGCCAACACCAGCTTTCGTTGTCGCACATCCCAAATGGCGATTGCGAACATCCCTCGCAGATGCGAGAAACACTCCTCACCGAAGTCTTCATAAAGATGCACGATACATTCGGTATCCGAATTGGTGGCCAGCGTATGCCCTCGCTTCACCAACAGATCGCGCAGCTCCCGGTAGTTGTAAATTTCGCCATTAAAGACGACGGCGACCGTTTTATCTTCGTTGTAGACAGGCTGCTGGCCTCTGTTGACGTCTATGATCGCCAACCGTCGCATCCCCAATCCCACCTGATTATCAAAGAAGAATCCATCATCATCGGGCCCACGACGCCGAATGAGCGCGCACATCCGGCGGACTAAAGCTTGATTGCTTTTCCCCGGCTCTGCGTGAACAGCACCTACGATGCCGCACATGATCAACCCCCTATTGATTCGCCCGATGTGGCGGCGGAACGGATCGGGCCATGCGGCCCCAGCTCTTCCGACCATATCCCAGCATTCCCAAGACTTCGATGGCGAGACGCCATGGGAGGAAAATGGGAACCAACATTAGTCCGACCATCGCTCTTGCGGGCGACTTCGTCGAGAACACCCCGAGCAAAAAATAGCCGGCCACGGACAGCAGGAGCGCTGAAGCCCAATAGAGGAGGAAACTCCAGTCTTGGTCACCGAGAAACTTCAAACTGCCTGCAAAGCACAACAACACCATGGAAGCCTGACTCGAATAATTAGGAGCAACAAGAGTCACCGCCGAATCTAGCAAGCCTAGAGATCTTTTCCGAATTCCCTGTGCCACGAGATCCCACGCCGCGTTTCCCATCACTGCATAGCGTCCACTGGCCCAGCGCAGCCGTTGATGTGAGGCTTGCTTAATCGTTTGTGACTCTTTCGCAAACGTCTTGGCAGACGGATTGAAGTAGATGTGTTCTCCCTTCAACAACAAGCCAACCGACAACTCCCAATCTTCCCCGACCGAGAACGCCGTCCACCCGTGTCTCCTGAGCACCTCGGCGCTCAGGCACATACCCGTCCCTGTCAGCATTCCGGGAAGTCCGAGTACGGTCTTTCCCGCGTAGAATCTACCGTTCCTCAGGGCTCCGGTCACCGCAATTATTCTGGTAAACGGACTCGACCATGGGTTGGACAGGTAATTGTAACCCTGCTGTATATGTTGACCAAGCTGATATTGGGCATTGAAGGCCGAGAGCAGCCCTCCATCGACAATTGTGTCGGCATCAACTATAACAACGGCATCAAAGTAGATATTCGCATCGATCGCTCTCTGTATACCCCAAGCAAGAGCAGCTCCTTTACCTGGCTGCCCATGTAGTCGAACAAAGCAAACGGCGCCTTTGCCTTCCGCCAAAAAGACCGTACCGTCTGTGCATCGATCCGCAATAACGACGATGGTATAATCTTCAGATGGGTACTCCAATTGACGCAGGCTATCCAAAGTGCCCGCTATCCCACTCTCCTCATTATGTGCCGGAACCAACACAAGAAACTTGGCCCGCTTGCCTCCAGTATAAGAACGAGGCGAACTGCTAAAGAACGAACTAATCCCCAAGCCCCATTGGTACAAGGCAAGAAGTGTAAGGAGGAAAAGGACGGGAACGAGAATCAGGACCAGTATGATCGAGGCTATCATGACGGATTAGTTCGGCGAAGTTTTGCTTTCCGCTGAGACATTCGACTTTCCGTCAACGCGACCGCATAGCGCAGCAATGCTGGATGTATCATAGGGCAGCACTTTGAAAACTTTTGCAATATTGATCGCCGACTTAGACGGCCGTATGATCTTCTGCAGAACGATCGCCCACCAGGATAGAGGGATCAGCAGGAACGACGGGAGCCACAGTATGGTGAGATCGGGATTTGTCTGTCGCAGGCGCGCCAGCAGGTCCCGTTTGGATGGAGAAACCGGATCAAGTAGGTTCAGCGGGCCCGGCACAGCGTCCCAATTGTCTGTCATCCAAGCGAGAAATCGACCGGCAAATCCCACGTCGACGACTCCGAGCCTATCCTCAGGAGAACCGACCGCAACGAACAGATTTCCGAGCCGCTTCCCGAGACGCCCGGGCGGCTCGAAGTCATTATAGTCCACGATAGGACCAGGGCGGACAACCTTGACCGACAGCCCCAACTCCTGTCCCAGCTCAACGGCCCGTCGCTCGGATTCAAGCTTCCCCCACACATAGGGGCCTGACCCCCTGCTGTTCGCCTCCAGAGGATGATAGTCTCCAATCGGCCCTTGTCGATCCTGAGCGAGAACGGCTACGCTGCTTACGTGAATGAAGTGCTTGATCCCGGCGCTGGATGCCCCTCGGACCATACTCGACGTCGCATCGATCGAATTGCGTTGGTGTTCACTCCAACCCCCTGCGGTTTCAGCGGCCGCATGGATGATCGTATCGATGCCTTTGAACAGGCAAGCATCTGCACCCCCGGCAATATCTGCAACCACATACTCAACCCCTGCTATTCGTTCCCACGGTGAGGGTTCGCGACGGGCTACCACGCGAACCCCGCGTCCGCGTGCCAACACAGCCTTGACGATATGTTTACCGAGGAAACCCGTTCCCCCCGTTACCAGTACGCCTCGGTTGTCTATAGGAACCGGCATTGCGGCTTGCAATGCCCTGTTTTCCGCAATCTTAAGTGCGTCGGCTATCCGTTCGCAGACACGAACGGTTTCCAAGAGACTCTCCGGCGACAAAGGGGAAGGCTTGCCGGTCCTTATAGATTCATAGAAATCTGAAAACAACTCTGCTAGCCCTGGATAACTTCGCTGGCGCTTCAAGAAGCGACGTGTCATCGCCACGGTCGTCCCGGCTAACAGCTGCCAAGCCTGTCGATAGGGAGCCAGCAACTTGTCGATCCCCGACGTTCCTGGACCGATGGAACGTTGAGCCGTGCTACGGACATAATCGGCGCTCAGCGCACCGTTTGTCCCAACCACCCGGAGATAGCTTTCAACCGGTCGACCTTCAAGGGTTACCGCTAACGTCCCCGTCGTTTCCCCCCGGCGTAACAGCGCGTGAACAGTCCCGGCCCGGCCCACCTCCAGAGACAGCAGTTCCATCCGTCCCTCCGATGCACGCTCTAGGACTTGCAGCAGGAGATACACGGGGTGAGGAAGAATATCGAGCAACTGGTGATCGGCTCGCAAGACCTTTCGGCCTCCCGGGGCGTGGCGAACCGTTCGAAAAGAAAAGTAGCTCTCAACATGGACGACTCGGCCGAGCGCAGGCAAGTATTGCATTAAGACTCGCGTAGGCGGTTCGTAGAGCAACTGATGGCCGGCACAAACCAGAAGTTTCCGTGCCTGGGCGATATCCAAGATTCGCCTTGCATCCTCGACACGCTCCGTAAACGGTTTTTCTACATAGACGTGTGCGCCGGCATTCAATGCCACCAACGACAACGATGCATGTGAGGCTGGAGGTGTAATAATATGAACGACGTCGGGGCGCTCGGCTGCCAGCAGCTTCTCGGGCGTCGCGTAGCACTTGACCTCATGAACTATCTCTCGCATCGCCGCTTGGGCGACCTCGGATGGATCCGCGACCGCCACAAGACGGACACCCTGGCAACGCAGAATGGCGCGCGCATGATGCTGCGCATGCCGACCTGCACCGAAAAGTGCGACTCGTAAGGAGCCACCCGGTGATCCATCTATGACTCGTGAACTCATGCCCTTACCACTTTTCAATGTATTCGACTCGAGACTCGGTCACCCCGCCTACGCACCTTGAGAAAGTAGACTCCAATAAAGGGACCTAACGGCACCAGCCATGCTTTCTGCAGAGAAACTCCGATCTACCCGTCTTCTCGCAGAATCACCCAACTCCTTGGCTTTATCCGAAGATCGCAACAACCGGAGGCATCCTTCCACAAGAGCGCTCACATCCTTCGGTTCGACCAGGATTCCCTCGACACCATCGCGGATTACCTCCGGAATCCCTCCGACACGGCTTGCGATTACCGCACGTGAGGCAGCCATTGCCTCAAGCAACGCCATCGGTATTCCCTCACTTAGAGAGGGGAGGACGAAGATGTCCACGGCCCTGATCAATTCACGAGTATCTTCTCGATGCCCTAAAAACACAACGGTTTCTGCTATTCCGAGGTCACGCGATTCCTGCTCTAGAGTATCGCGCATCGGACCGTCTCCTACCAAGAGCAACTTGATGTTCTGCTCCTGCTGAACAAGGAGGCGCACAGCCTGCAGAAGATACGAAATTCCCTTCACCGGCGTAAGCCGGCCAATGGTTCCAATCAAACAGGTTTCAGGGCCAATCCGAAGATCTGATCGCACCCGTTCCCGGTATTTCTCTGACCGTCCGACACCTATTTCGACACCATTGTGGACACAGACAACCCGCGAATGATGGTTTCGAGATTCATACCGGCTTGCTATTTGAGCGGATACCCCAATAATCGCATCCGTGCAACATCGATGCACGGCACGTTCAGCCAGTTCATACAGTCCCATCTTGATCGCCTGCCAACCACGAAAGGGTTCCGACAGCCCATGAATCGTGCGAACAACATGCGGCACATTACAGTATTTAGCAGCAGGAGCAGCTAGAATTGTGTCTTTGTATTTGTGTGTATGGACAAGCTGTGGTCTCATACGTCGGAACTCCTTTATGAGGCCCCGAAAGATTTTTATTGGTCCCCAATGATCTTCCGGCAACACACAAACAGGAACGCCCAGGGCTTCTATTTCATTTGCTAAACGGCCTCCATTGAGCAAGACCACTGAAAGATCGAATTCAGGACGTTGAACGAGTTGAGCCAGCAAGGTCCTAAGCTGCACCTCAGCACCAGCCCACAGATCACCGATGGCGACATGGCAAATAGACAGGCGTTGTGAACAAGACGAACCAGGGTTTATGATCTCCTCTCTTTCACTCCCTACCTTCGTGAGTTGGTTTCGTGCTTGGTTCTCCATGGTAGGCGGACCTGCCGTGACTCCGACGGCTAATCCTTCTCTCCCTGAAGTTGATTTCGCTTAGCCGCTAATGAGCATCGGAAAGCGGCCTTGTCCCAAACCGTGGGAGTGCCACCTTGCGCGGATAACCCGGCTTGAGAACTACTGGAGAGGCTTCTGAAACGGGCTCCTCTGAAATATTCCTGAGTGCCACCACGAAACCGAGCAAGACCCATAGACTCGGATACCATAGAGTGGAGATAAAAACACTGCTCACAATGTAGCCTATCATACTGCCTTCCATGGCCCTCGCGAGATACACACGTACGTCCTCTCCTGCACGCACCGTCTGCCCATGTTTGTGTCTGACATCGACAGATGTGAATCGCGTGCGCACAAACTTTAAGTCCCGGTAGCTTTGCCAGAGCATCAAGCCGATGATCGTGATGCCGGCCAATCCGAGTTCCGATACAAGAGTGACCCAAGCTGAGTGCGCCTCTCTTCCCGCAAAGGACCGATCATGGAACTTCTCGCCAGCCTCGTAAAGATCAAATGTCCACGGAAAGTTCTTCTGCCCGATACCAATAATCGGGTTGTAAAAGAACATCCTCATACCGATACCCCAAGTATAAAGCCTTGCTCCTCCTGTTCCGTCCTCGCCCATGGTCTGCTCACTGGTAGATGAGGCAATCTCGTCCCAGTATGTTTCAGGAGCCAACGCGACCATGAAAAGAACGGCAACGATTACAACGACAAAGGCATTGAGTTTTTTTGGTGAACGATACCAGCAGTAGGCACCCACTGAGGCTAACCCGATAAATCCCCCGCGGGACAAGCTGGCCATCGCGCCGAGAAGGAAAGCTCCCAAAGACGCTAAGTATTTCAACTTTTTCGAAAATCCCGTAACCGAGAACAGCAGGAAATATGCAAAAGGAGCCGCCATATCCATCACCATGCAGAAATCATTCTCATCTCCCATCCAAGCCCCAATACCGTGTCCGCCGCTTTTGACCCCCATCAGAGCCAAGAAGAACAGGATCCCCATCCACATCTTCATCAAGGTCATCATCCGTTCGACTGAATCGATGAAGATCACAATTCCGAGATAGACGCAAAACAGTAAAAACATGTCTTTGAACGTCATTAAAGCCCAATAATTGTTCCTGGCGAGGGGCACATGTATCGCCATGAGGACGAAAAATGGTATCCATAGTTTGGTCTGAAGTCTGGAAAAGTCTAACTTCCCAGAAGAAAGCACATTGAGCAGGATCAAGAGGGACAACCCTGTTCCGAATGGAATTAACCGTAGAACAGGAACGAGTTCTTGCGGCCTTCCAAATTCAAACAGAAGATAGGCGAGGACGAGATAAAATCCTGCTTTGCTCTCCTGGGCTTGTTTCACACCACTAGCAGCCCACGGTCTTGGCCCGGTGGCTGCAAGAGGTGCCAGCTTACCCCGCATCGATCACCCCGCCTGTCTCGACAGAATGAATCAACTTTGACACGCCGTGCGCCCCACTCCCTGCCGACGATCCAGCAACCGTTCGTACAGCTCCCCGTACAAGCTGGCCATCAACTTCCGACTAAACATGAGACGGGTTCTTTCGGCACCCTCCTGTCCGAAGGATTTCATCGCCACCGGGTCGTCTATCAGTCTTAGGATGTGGGTTGCGAGGCTCTTCACATCTTTGGGCTCAACGAGAAAACCCGTCCTCCCGTGCACGGTTAACTCCGGATTGCCGCCGACACGCGTCGCGACGACCGGCTTCCCGGCATCCATGGCCTCGAGCAGCGCCATCGACAATCCTTCTGACAACGAGGGTAGGACAAACGCGTCCATGACGGAAAGAAGCCGCGGTACGTCATGGCGCATTCCGAGGAATCGCACATGAGCGCTGATCTTTTGTTCATCGGCCTGATTCTTTAGGGGGGCTTCAAGATCCCCGCGACCGATGATGAGAAGCACTGATTTGGGCCACTGTTTTACAACATCCGGCAATGCATCGAGAAGATACTTGTGGCCTTTGACCTCATAAAGGCTCCCTACAACGCCGAGAATTGGATAGCACCCTACAACCCCCAGTTCAGACTTGCATGAATCAATCTCCTCCTCAGACAATTTCTGAACTGCGTCGACGCCGTTGTAGATGACCCTCACACGGGTATCGGCAATGCCGACCTTCTGACAAAGGAACTCTTTCAAATTTTCGGAAACCGCTACCATTGTACCGAATCGGCTGATTACACGGTAGGCAATGCGACGGCGCCGCTTCTCCCAATAGTAATTCTTTCCATGCACCGTCGCCACGAACGGGATGCCGACCAGCATGGCCACGATCCAACCAAGCACGATGGCACTGAACTCATGCGCGTGAACTAAGTCGACTCTCTCCCTTCGGATAAATCGCCGGCAATCTCTTATCCACCCCACCCCCCCAATTCCCGTCAAGGGAATGACCATCGTCTTGACTCCAAGTCGATCGCATTCCTCCTGCAGCCAACCTGTGCGGAACATCCCCACGATCACTCGCCACCCGCTCTGATTCATGGCAGCCGCCATGGTACTGATCACGCGCTCCGCTCCTCCCGGACCGCTACTGGTGGATAGGTGTAGAATGGTGGAGGATCTCACTTCAGGGGTCATGGTTTCCCAACGCTAAGCGGTAAGGCGGGATGGATGCCCGGCTTAAGACTCTTCAAATACAAAGTGTCGGCCAACCCATCACAACAGCGACTCATCTGCCGGAAACAGGAACGAAAGTCTTCGGTGGACCCACTATACGGATCAGCAATCTCAATCGGCCCGCCGGGGTCGAACCGCCCTAACAAAACCACTTTTCCTTTCCATTGAGGATACAAGCTTTGGATGCGAATTTTCTGCATGATTTCCATGACGACGATCAGGTCAGACTCCGCCAAGAGTTCGGCATGCACTTGAGTCGTCGTATGCAGATCCAGTGACAGTCGATGTTCGAGGGCAACCGCTTTGGCCTTGGCGTGCGCCGGTTTCCCAGGCGTTGTTTCGAGCCCTGCTGAACGCACGGTCACCTTCATTCCCGTCTTTTCATTAAGCGACTGGAAGTAGGCCGCAGCCATAGGACTTCTACAGATATTTCCCTTACAGACGAATAGCACGGATTCTACGGTGTCAGGCAGTCGCACCACTGCCCACTTCTCGAATGGATGCCGAAGCGCGGTCATCTGCCGAGCGGCTTGAACAACAATTTCCTTCCACGCTCGAAAAAATGTCCGGCAGTAAGCCGCCACACCCTCCCGATCCTTCATTTTCAGCGCCGCCTCCGTAGAAGGACGGCAATCCAATCCCGGTACTCCACCAATGCCGGAGCCGGATCGACCAAGGATTCCACTTCATAATGAAGATCGCTCTGAATGAACTTGCAGAAATCCAAGATGCAGCGCCATCGGCTCGGGGCCGTGGCATCCAAATGGAGCTCCCAATTTGTCTTAGTCAACCTCTGGAGCAGATGATCAAGATCTCCTAAGAGCCAACGAGACTTTGTCCCAGCGCGGTAGGAATTGTCAGGCACCGATGCAGACACACCGCTGCATGCTTGGTGAAGCAAGCAGGGAAAATCCATGCCGGAATCGATAGCAAGTTGAAGCGAACCCCAGAACCGGCCGTTAATCTCCATCAGCTTTGGAATCGCAGTATGCCTTTCCACTTTGAACTCGACCATCGCCACCCCGTGCCATTTCACATGCTGCAGCAGTCTTACAGCATACTCGGTCATGGGCTTCGGCAACCGAATGCTCTCTCGAAACACGCTTACCCCTCCCGCAGGCGGCTTTTCTCGAACTCGCCTGTGGGCAAATAGAGCGCACGGCCTCCCCTTATCGAAATATCCAAAGACACCCTGCCCTTCCCCTACAACACGCTGTTGAATGAGCGAAGGATATTGCAAGTACGCGGTTCGACGGTACAACTCAATGAGCTCGTCCGAGTTCCACACATAATGGACGCTCGACTTAACCCATCTATCCTTCTCCCATAAGATCGATCTTCCCGGCTTCACAACGACGGGATATTGCTTGACTTCATGGAGAACTGCCGAGACATCACCGTCCGGAACAAAGACAGTCTCTGGAATGGGAACCCCCAAGTCTTCGGCCAACCTCATCAGTCGATACTTATCCGAGACAAGGTCGTACGCCTCACACGCGGGAACGTTTGCTACGACGGAGGCGCGAAACTTGTTCCTGTGTTCGGCCAGCAGCCTCGTCGCCAAGTCGCTGATCGGCAGGATTGTGCTGACATCGAATCTTTCTACGGCAGAAGCAATAACGTCTACGAAACCCGCAGGATCCGAAAACGGTGATGGGTATTGGAGGAGCTGTGTGCAATATCTTGAGGCCCCGGCGAGCGATCTGGCCGACTCAGCCCCAACGATTACACGAAGGCCCTGCCGTCCCAACGACCGGGTAACTGCCAACGCAGCCCGCTGATCTCCGTCCGTGACGAGGATCGTTTGAGCAATCATGTGATGATATTCATATCGTTAAACCTGGCCGCACAACACAAACCGCTCCGTCATCCAAGACTCTTTTTCCCAATGGATCAAGAAGCCTCAACCACTGATCAAGAGCCACACGCCGATCTGAAGAGGTGAAACGACAGAAGCGGAGGGGTTCGGCTGACATCATTGTGCATCCCAATACGCCGAAGTTCAAACCGATTCACCGGATCCCGGCCTTCTAGGCCGGTTCTAGTGCCGACGGCTGCCGAATAGGACTGCCTGACCGTCTGCTGGATCGCGTCGCTGTTGTCTCCATTAGGATAACAGAACACCGGCAAGTACCCTTTCGTCAACGTTCGCAGTACCCTTTCAGACTCTTGAATTTCCCAACTTATGCGTTCGCTATTCAACCTCGTTAGCAAATGATGGGAACAAGAATGCGAACCAAATGAGATACCGTCCCCGGCCATCTCTGAGACTTCTTCCCAGTTTACAGTCAAACGCTCTTTGGGAATTCTGACATCAACAATGCGACTCAAACGATCAATCATATCTTCGATTTGGTCCGGAAGCAGGGATTTGCAGTGTCCGATTAGTTCGGGAAGATTCGCGAGATTGTCGCCGCCCCGAGGCCCGATCTCGTCCGGAAACACATCGAACCGTTCTGCAAGCATCGCAGCGGCTTCTTTCCTCTTCTCCGCACTTCCGCCGGAAAGAGCGACACGGGACAACAAGAAGGCAACCTTTTCGGTCCAGAACCACTCATCGCTTCCTATGAAATTCGTAGGGAGGAATATGGTCGCGGGCACTTCGTATTTTTTGAGAAGCGGAAACGCATATCGATAGTTGTCCAACCAACCGTCGTCGAAAGTCAGGACGCAATATTTCTTCCGCTCATCCCATACGCCCTTGCTCCAAAGCGAGAGCAACCGGTCGAACGAAATGATATCGGCTCGCTCTCGCAGCCAGCGGAGTTGCATCTCGAAAACATCCTGCAGTACATACATGCCCGGTTCGACATACCTTCCAGCCAATTCATCGGTTGTAACGACTCGATGATACGCCAAGATTGCCACTCGGCCTTCGCGCACCATTCCGTCGAGACGGAACCTATCGATAAAGCTTCCTAGCCCCGTTTTTGCCGCCGACGTGAGCTGCCCAACGTTCATCCGATACATCAATCCTCCGGCGCCGGACCTAATCACCGGATACGTTTGCGAAACGCCGTGCACAAACGACGGAATTGCACATCGAGGGTCAACTCGTTCACGCAGCGCTGGCGACCAGCACGTCCGAACTTGACGGCCAACTCGGGACTCTCCAGAAGTGTCTCGATCCGATCCGCCAATTGCTGCGGATCTCCCGGTTCGAACAGTAGGCCTGTCCTCCCCTCGACTATCGCTTCCGGCAGACCGCCCAATCGGGAACCGATTACCGGTAGTCCAGCAGCAGCCATCTCGAGCGAGGTTCTCGGAAATGAATCCCAACCGCTCGAGGGAATCACTCCGCAGAAACAACTCGGATAGATTTTGCCAAGGTCGTCGCGATACCCGCCGAACTTGACGAACCCCTCGATTCCCATGCCGCTATACAGCCGTTCATACTCTTCGCTTTCGTTGCTCTTATTCCCGCACAATAGAAAACATACGTCTTCGCGTTTTCGATGGACCAGCAACTCAATTGCGGCTTCAACCAACACATGGACCCCTTTTCGACGCTCCATATGGCCTGAATAGACCACTACCCGACGACTGGGTGGGAAGGGGAAGACGCGGTAGACATAATCTGACGGTCCCGGCTTGTATAGTTCAGCGTCGATCCCTAGCGGAACTACATCTATCATGTGTTCAGGGACCCCTCTCCCCTTCGTTGCGGTCTGCGCCATCGCCTCCGATTCAAAAATCAACCCGTCCAATCGGGATCTGGACAATGCGACCTCCAGCCTCTTCAATGCCAGCTTCCA
>JBBILH010000077.1:0-15608 GCA_037445005.1 Nitrospira sp. | reverse complement strand
ACAATGGCGCCCGCGCACCCTTCGCCAATTTACACAAGTCGCGTGACATCACCAGGTGTCGCTTCATTTTGACAGACCTGCGCAAGCACGGTATCCTCTCGCCGATTCCACCTTCGTGTAGCCGCCATCCTTTCCGCACCGACTTACTAGGCAGGTGTCACCATGGTGATAGTGTTGCACCCGCAAGAAATCGATCAAGATGTTTCCGCGACGACCGGCGATCCTGAGTGTGTGGTGTCGGAGGGGACGCTGATAGGGAGGCCATGATGGGAAATGGCGGGAATCCCTTTGAGGCTTGGGCAGAGATCATACGTGCAGCCGCTGTCTCTCCTTTGGGAATCGCGGCGCTGGCTCTGCTCATCATGGCCTTTGCGGTGTATCGCCTCATCGACCCGAAAGACAAACCCTGGGTCCGTCTTTCGGCCATCGTCACACTGATGGTCTCTTGTTTCGGTCTGATGGGCGCGGCGATTTATACTGCAAACCCTACGACGCCTTCGCGAGAGGTCGTGGAAGGCAGCAAAAGCGAGGAACCTCCGAAAAAACGCCCCGGCATTCCCCCTGGTGTCACCCCTCCGGCGGTCACGCCTCCACCGTCGGTCAATCTTGCCCGTAAGGATTGCGGGACTTCTTGGAGTGGTTGGATCGAAGTGGGCGGGGGTGTCGGCAATCCTTGTCCGGATGGCTGTGCAAGGGGAGAAGAGTTAGGCCAAACCTACCGCGTTGTCGGGTTTCCTCCTCGGCCTCAAACGAAACACAAATTTCAATGTTGGCAGGACTAACTGACCTGCCGGTTCCGAGTCCATGACGAGCCACCGAACCAGTGCCCTCCCCGGATACCGGTTACGGTGCCTGAAGAAAAGTCTAGCTGCTGGGTGGTTTGGGTAGCACCGGTGCAACCGACGACGAAGCAGGTTTTCTGCATGGCAGACGCGTGGGTGGCACGAGCCTTCGACCAGCCGCCGTAAATGTCGAGAAACGGTTCCGCTTGGGCTCGACCGACCAAAGCCAAACAGAAGGTAAGCAGAATTGGGGCCCGGCCGAGCATCGTCGATCGTGTCCTTTGTATTGGTGGCAGATAAGCGGCTTTCAGAGCCATTTTGCAAGGATTGCAAGGGTGCTGCCGCAGGGGAACGGCACAGAACGAGCGAAGAAACGGCGGTCAGTCGGTGAAGAAACCGCGAGTAGATCGAAGTGATCGCCGGACCGTGGACGAGAGAACACAGAGCCTTGTCACAGGTGAGGTATTTTCTCAACGTGAGCGGGATGCGTCATCCTGGGGACTGTCGATTGCGCCGTTCTTTTCCTCTGTATGATCGGGCAGGGCAAGACCGAGTTGCGGGACCCGTCACTGCTCGAATTCGTCCCATCCGCTCAAGCGGCTGCCGAATACCAGCGTGCGGGCATTCGTGGTAACGGTGATGAGTCCGTCCTCGTTGTGGACGGATTTGACCTGCTCATGGACGCCGAGGGTCTTGGGCGAGAAGTCGCCCAACAGCGACGCAAACGCGATCAGCCGTTCATTGGTGATGAAAACGGCGCCGTAGTCGTTGGCCATGGTCCGTTGAACGGTTTCCCGAACATTGAGAGGCTCATCCAGCCAGGCGCCGTCCGCGCCGCGGAAACCGTACAGCCTGCGATCTGTTCGTATTACGGAGAAGGTGGGCAGAATGTTCTTGCCCAGCAGCTTTTCGTGAATCTCCCATTCGAGCGCGCTCCACGCTAGGGTTCGGCCGGAGAATCCCAAGAGTCGGCGAGAGGTCACGACGATGCCGTTGATGCCGCTGGCCGCCTTTACGAGGACGATTTCCTGCGCATCGAGCGGAATCTCTCGACGGCCGCTCAGGGGACTCGTAGCCACCGCCATTCCCGGTTCAAGCCGGAGGGAGACCTCGTCGGCCAAGGCGGCGGTTTCACAATGGCCTATGAGAGACAGTCCGAACGTCGCGGCAATGAGATGAGGCAGCAGGAGCGAATTTCTCTTCATCGTGCGGGTGACAGGCATGACCGTTATTATCCTACAGCACCTTGTGCAACGTATGCATGCCGGTGGTGAGATGCGTTGACAGCCTCCGCGGGCGGCAGTAGCCTGTCGTTATGAATCGATGTCGGTCAAGGCCTACTTCGTTAGTGGCGCGCGCCTGCCTACTCTTGCCGGCAGTCGGTTTGGTTTGGATGGCGTGGCCGACCGGCCTTGGGGGCGTTGCAAAAGGCGCGCAGTCACAAGATTCGCCGGTGTCTCATAGGGAGTTGAGCCATGCAGTTCCCGGCTTGCCGTTCCCTATCGAGATCGATCGGGGCTTGCTTGATCGGGCCGAAGCCGATGCGGCGGTCGATACGCTCAGTCGCGCACTGTCCCTTCTCCTCGCCCATCGAGACGACCATCCGCGCTTCGATGAGGCTTTAAGGAAGAATCTGCTCGATCGAGTGATCTTGCAGCCGACCGTCGCGAACCACGAGGGCAAATTGTTCTTTTTTCTGGTGGTGCGACTGCCCGAGCCGGGACGGGTCAAGTTGTTGATCAGCGCTTCGATCATGCAGGACAAGGGATATGTCGGTGATCCGGACGGCTTTGCGCCCGTTCTGGCGCGCGAGTTTCAGTGGGTCGTCAGCAAGGCGGATACCGCTCCAAGACCGAGAGCCCTCTCGACGGAGCGAGACCTTCGACATGCTCCGATCCGCCCCGACCAGGAGATTCTTGCCATGTCCGGTGAGGAGCGTCTTCGGTTGCTTCAGCGCCTACTGGAGTCGTATCTGCGGACCACCGATGATCAGAACAGCCTGGATGGACAACCCTATTATGAGGTCGGCGCGACGGCGTTGATCCCGCCGGCTCAGCCGGATTCGACCACGAAGTACTATGACATTCGGATCAGGGAGGCTCTGCAACGGATCGTCACGGAGGCGTATTTTCTTGAGCACACGCGGCATGCGGTGACCAGCCTGCTGAACGGCAAGATTTGGAACGTCGCCTTCGTCAAGATCGATCAGCGGGATTGGGCCACCAGAACGAGAGTCTCGCCGGCCGAAAAAGCCGTGCTCGTGGGGGAGCCCGCGCGACCGATTCAGCCGGCCGTCATCTTGGTGAACACCTATCGCCCGGCCGCTCCAGACGATCCGTTCTATCGCGATACCAAGACGCTCCCGATGGGAGCCTTGTCGGCGGACCAACTGGCGCTGGTCATTGCGAAAGAGATCCAGGCGAATATCGTCGAGAAATCTCTCACCGGTCACGTGGCACAGGATGCCATCAGCGCTCCCAAGTAGTCCGGCCCCGCTTTCCACAGCCGAGAATTCCGCTATGACGATGCGTAACGCCTTGTGCGCTCGACCATCTGGTAGAGGGTGTTTGAGAAGGTCGATGCGCTTTGGGGGGTACCCCAGAGTGAATCCATGATGTCGCAGGCACGGAGATGGAGACGCCGAGAGAGGCGTCCTCTCTCGGCGCCCGTTACGGTCTGCCTTTAGGTCGGAGGCAGCATGAAGTACGTGGCGACCGCGAGAATCGGGGCGCCGACGTAGAGAGCGGTTTTCCCGAAGGTATCGTACAAGCCGTAACAGAGAACGACCCAGATCAGGGTGTAGTACATCGTGGCGATGCCGCGATAACCTCCGCCGGCCCCCTCCGCGAAGGCCGTCGCGGGCCACCAGACGGTGAATCCCAAGAGCAAAGCGAGGAAGTGTCTCATCTGTATCCTCCTTGCGCATGTGTAACAATTGTTGGAGAGGATGCGTGACAGATCCGGAAATGCCGATGCCCCCACGGCGCACACCTGCCGTGAGGGCATCATTTGGTACCCGACCGACTTCGCCTTGTAGGATTCTCGAACGCTATCCCGGATGCATGCCGGCCTCCGGTGGGAGGCATATCCTGACCGGTCCTTCTCAGTGTGTCAACCAGCCGGCAGATCCTATTCTTCGGTGTGCGTCCCGTCGAATTGATCTAAGGCAATGCCTAAAGCCGCTTTCAACTCGTTCAGTTCCGGAGTCATTTCGCTTGGACGGCGCTTTAATACGGATCGGTGTAGATTTCTGAGGGGTTCGAGGATTCGACGGTCCGTCGTCTTTCCCAGCGATCGAACCATCACAATCTGGGTTTCCACCGGTTCGCCGGGCAGCGCGTTGAGCATGGCCGGAACAATCTCGCTGTTGGGATACAACGGGGCCAGCCGCCCCAAGCCTACGGCTGCTGCGCGTCGCCGGCTCGGGTGCTGCGAGGCCATCAGCGACAGCAGCGGGGGGATGCAACCGGCATTGCCGACGGCGCCGAGGGCTGTCGCGGCGGCTCCGGCGATATCCGGATCTGAATCATGGAGCAATGTGGTGAGACGTGGGATGGCATGATCCGATTGCGTGCTTCCGATCAGTCCGATCAATCTCACTTTGTTCGCCTTCTCGATGCCGGGACCGTCGAGCGTGGCGAGCAGACGGCCCAGGTGCCTCCATTCCGCGGCCAGCAGATAGGGGAAATCGTCATGACGAAGTTGCTCGATCAGCGTGGAAAAAGCTCTTGAGCCGGAGCCGGGTTCGCCGGATTTCCGGGAACCGACTTCCGCGCTGCTCTTGGGAGGGCGGACTTCATGCCTCCAGTCAGAAGTCTGGGTGCCGATGCGGTAGGATATTTGGCACGCCGGCCCCTTCCACAAGCGCGCTGCGGGGTCGAGGGAATCAGCGTCGCCGCCTGATCGCTCCGGGCCTTCCCAGGTTTTCGTTTCTTCACATTTGATCTTCACGGTGGCATCAGCCGGCGCATGGCCGTCGGAAACGACGGAATAGCCGAGTTGCCCAAGGCGTGCGGCTGCGATTTGCGCCAATGCATCGGCTTCCACCGGGCCTTGGGATGTCAGCAAGAGGGTTTCGAGGCGAACGCGTTCCACATGGCCCACCAATTCCTTTTCCTCCGTCGTCAGCAGTTCTTTCCTCGCCTGAGCCGCATCCGGAGCCGCTGCCGTCCATAAGACTCCGACTGCCACAGCCAAAGCAAGGCTCCAGGCTTGAGTTCGAGATGTGAGAATTCTACAACAAACCACGCAGTATGCCCTCCTCTTGTGGCGGTGTTTCAGGATGCACCGCGGATCGTCTCCAGGATCGGGTTGGTGGCCAAGAACTGCCGCCTCATGAGATAACGGCTGCCCGCTCTAACGGCCGAGCGGAATCTCTATGACCAATCCCCCCATCGCATCGTTCAGCCGGAAGTCTTTCTTGGGACTTCTCGGATGTGCATTGTGGCAGCCGATGCAGCTTTGACCGACCGCGCGGTCGGCATAGATCGCTTGGAAATAGGACTCATCGCCTTCTTTGAAGGTGCCGGTCACGGTCTGATCGGGATGCTGCTGCAACGCCGCCAGTCCGGCGCGTTCCGATTCGGTCCGGGGAAGATTCTGCGGGTTGATCGGCCAAAGGCTGATGAGACGATATCGGACCCTGGCGCCCGTCTTGGCTGCGAGCTCGCTCGTTTCCATCAGAAATTGGGCCGGCAGCGGGAGGGTGTTCTTGCGTCCTCGCCAGTTTTCCGCGGCCGTCACTACGCCCTCCTTCTGAAGTCGCTCGACGACATGGATGGTGTAAAAGATGCGATCGGATTCGATGACGGCGTGCAGGTAGTCGGTGACCGTCTCCGGCGGGATGCCGTTCATGTCCGCGGCCTGTGAATCGTAATCGATCGGGAGCCACAAGGCGATCAGGCTCAGGGCAATGAGCGAAATTGGTTTCATGGCAGGACCTCCTTGGATATAGGTAAGGACCGGCCTTGCATAATCAGGATAGTCCACTTTGCATGAGTGAGGCAAACCGCAAAGGGGCAAAGGGGCAAAGGGGATGGATTAGGGAAACCAGGGACAGGGCTGTTTCCAACATTCCGGCCGGTTTTCCCAGATGCTCCGAGGGGATTGAGCCTTCACGTTGCCGGCCGGCAACATCTGGTAACACCATCGGACATCGCCGTTACTGGAGACGACAAGACTGTTCACGCCCGACAGGCACACTTCGGTGCGACGAGCATCGTGGCTCTGCACTTTGCGCATGTCACGGTCCGGGTGAGAGAAATACTCGATCATTGATCGCAGATTCGCCTCGGAGTTTTGTATCGGGTAGCCGGCCCGTTTGCGCTCTATCAAACCGTCCACCGCTGATGTGAGCGCGGGCAGGTCGTCGATCCAAAGCTCGCTCGTCTTATACCAATCTCGGCGTTCGGCCTGTGCGTAGGTCTGTTCAATCGGTTGGAATCGGACCGATGCCTGGCCCTTGTCGTTCACCCAATCGGCCATGGCTACCAGTTCGTGCAGGTTCGGTTTCATGACGACCATCTTCAACAAAATCTTCATTCTGGCGTGGAAGCGGCGGCGACAGTCGTCCAGGTCGTCGACCGTGCGAAGAATTTTCTCGTACATACCGGGGACGCGGCGAACGGCAAAATGGGTATCCGGTGTCACACCGTCCAACGAAATGGTGACCTGATCGACGCCGCACCGTACCAGTTCTTCGCAATGTTCTCGTTCGGTCAAGAGACCGTTCGTGAGCACTTCGCAGATCAAGCCGATCTTGGCGGCATGGCTGATGATGCGAAGAGTATCCCGGCGGAGAAATACCTCTCCTCCGGTGAAGACGACGTGGGCGGGCCCCACCCATCGGTGAATTTCATTCAGCGTTGTGATCCACTGCTCCGTCGCCAGCGGCTCTTCGTGTTGGTTTTTCCAAATGTCACAATGGACACACTTTGAATTGCATCGCTCCGACAGTTTGAAACAGATGTATGTCGGTCTGACCAGGTTTTTGCCGAGGTGTGCGGCGAAGGGAGCGAGCCGAATCTGGAGAGCGTCACTGATCCTGGCGCGGAGATGGGTAATGGCCGTCATGTGTTGATCCGAGAAGGCGCCCCCCATAGCCCCGGCCTCGGACGGAGGGGGCAAGCGCCTCAATTATCTTCCGACGGTAACCAGTTTGTCGATCCCCCCGTTCGAATAGGATTCCGGCGGAGGGCGGGACTGCCGGAAGTCGATGATAGGAGGTTCCTTTGCTGTGGCGTGAAGCGGCGCATGCCCGACGAAGGGGTCTACTTGAGCACGGAAACTTCCAGGGATGGAACGCTCTCGTTTCCGGAGGTGTCGATGGCCGTCACTCTGAAATAGTAGCGAACGCCTGACACCAGGCCGGTGGCGGCGTAGAGTGTTGTCTTGCCTACCGACACCGGAACGCCGTATGCTCCGGTTGCAGTGCGCTGGTACACGCGGTATCCGGCAAGATCGGCCTCAGTGTTCGGACTCCATAGCAAGGTGGCGCTATATACGGATGGCGGAACCGTGGCAGAGACTGTGGCGGACGTGGTTGTCACGTAGGTAATGGTGGGATCGAAGATCGTCGAGTCGTAGGAGTCGCTACCGTCGGCGCCGCGGTTGACGATGAAGTCCAGAGGAGTTCCGGCCGTGACGGTCGTGGTGAGGTCGAAGGTGAGGCCGGTCGTATTGCCGTTGGCCAGGGCTTGTTGCCACAAGACGGTCGAGCCCTGACGAATCAGCACGGTGACGCCCCCCCCACCGTTGGGGTCGCCGTCGGCGGCGCGACCGGTGAGGCGGACCGTGCCGGCGCTCGGGGCCACCCACCGCCGGACGGCATCCAAACTGGAACCGGGATGAGTGCCGCTGTGCCAGATGCGCAAATAGGTCTCGGCGCCTTGCCAGTAGCCGCTTGCGGCGTTGTAGGTCATCAGGCGTCCCTCGGAGTCTTGGTAGTACCAGCCCCGTTGACCCTGAATTCCGGAAAAATCCGTAGAGGCACGATAGGTCGTCGCGGTCGCCGTAGTCGTACTACTCGAAGGGGCTGGAGTGGAAGTTTCGGAAGTCGTTCCGGTGGCTCCTGTTGTTCCGACGGAAGTTCCTGAAGTCGTTCCGCCGGTGCCCCCAGTAGTGGAACTGGTAGTGGCAGTGGTAGTGCCCCCGGTAATAGTGCCGCTAATGGGACCGGTACCGGTAAAAGTAATGGTGGGATCGAAGATCGTCGAGTCGTAGGAGTCGCTACCGTCGGCGCCGCGGTTGACGATGAAGTCCAGAGGAGTTCCGGCCGTGACGGTCGTGGTGAGGTCGAAGGTGAGGCCGGTCGTATTGCCGTTGGCCAGGGCTTGTTGCCACAAGACGGTCGAGCCCTGACGAATCAGCACGGTGACGCCCCCCCCACCGTTGGGGTCGCCGTCGGCGGCGCGACCGGTGAGGCGGACCGTGCCGGCGCTCGGGGCCACCCACCGCCGGACGGCATCCAAACTGGAACCGGGATGAGTGCCGCTGTGCCAGATGCGCAAATAGGTCTCGGCGCCTTGCCAGTAGCCGCTTGCGGCGTTGTAGGTCATCAGGCGTCCCTCGGAGTCTTGGTAGTACCAGCCCCGTTGACCCTGAATTCCGGAAAAATCCGTAGAGGCACGATAGGTCGTCGCGGTCGCCTGAGCTTCTTGAGGTGGTGCGGCTGATGCGATAACTCCCGATGCCTTAAGGTAGAGGACCGCAGGCCCTTGAAAAGGAGGGTAAAGGCTTGATTCCCTCCGGTGGCGCCGACCGTACCCGTCGCCGCTACGGTTCCGGTGGCGGGGTTAAACCATTCATATGTATAGGCATTCGTAGCCAAGTTGACCGAAAATGCTCCGCTTCCATCCTGGTAAACAAGATATTCATTCCCGATGCTGGCCAAGCAGTAGCCGGTCGTTGAAAGGGAGTTCTGAGGGGTCATCGTCCCCAGGTTCATGCGGATCGCATAGGAACGAGTATGTCCCATGGCCGATCGCCCGGCAATCCATCCGGAGTATGCGCCGAGATCTTCCATCAACAATGTATGATGACCTCGAAGGAAACTCTTCCATACCCAGGCGCGGGTGAACGGCGCATTGTCCCTAAAGATCGAGTAGCCGATGTGATCGGTGTCCAACAGGCTGATGCGCGCGCCGGTCGTAGCCGGCGGGTCTCCGGCATACGGATCCGCAGGATTGTTGTAAGCTTGCGCGGCGAAGGAAGTCCAACTGCCGGGCTGATTGAGAAGAACCGTAGCGTCGATCTGCGGGCTACCGGTCATTCCGACGGGATGTTGCTTGGGTTTTGTGGATTCATAGGTCTTGATAGTATTGATGAGGTGATATTGCCAGGCGGGATCGCTCTGGGCGTCCTCGTGGGAGATTTCATAAATCACGTTGTCGAGGTCATTGACCGTGTCAATGACTTTGCGCACATAGGCTTCCTGGATTTGCGTGACGGCTGCGAGTTGGAGCGTGTGGGTCTCTTCGCCTACTCCGTTTCCGTTCGGATCTCCGCTGACACCGTTCGTGTTGTTGTCGGCATGAAACGGATGATAGCGCCATGTTTTCCGCCCGGGGTATACGTCGACACGATTCAAGGCCGTCCAGGCATTGAAGAGCATGATACCGACATAGATCCCCCGGTCTCTGGCTGCCACCACACGCGCACGCAAGCGATCAAAGTAGGTTTGGTTCCAACGGTATAGATCGAATTTCGGCAGACCGTCGGCCGCCGTTCCCGTACCTGTGCGTGAATAGGGCAGGGGATCGGCCGATTGATACCATGGCGACGTGCCGTTCCATCCGGGAGCCGGATTCACGCCCAGATCGGCGCGGGGAGTTTCGGAGACGTGAAGGCGGATAAAATTCTGGTTGCTGTTCTTTATCAGGTTGAGATACGCGTTGTAGTCAAAAGCAATTCCGTTACCGTCCTGTAGATTATTCCAGACGTGTGATCCGCTCAGATAGACGGCGTTTCCTTGCGGGTCTACAAAATAGCGCGGGTTGGTGGGATGTACACGCAACGGTCCTGGTGCGGGCGTCGTTTGAGCGAATCCGGACGAGAAGGGAGCGACCACTGCGCCGGCGATCGATACGATGAGGAGCACGGTATGGCTGAACCGGGATAACATGCACAAAGCCCTTGATGGCGGTCTGCGATTGCTGAAAACGATCACACCGGGCAGGATGTTTCAGAGCGTCGGTGGCCGCCTGCAGTTTGTCTGTTGCGAATCGAGCCAGAGCAAGCGGTGTGCCATCTTGCGGACTTTGAGAGGTCGCAAAGCGGCTATTTCATTGGAGGCAGGCGAGTGGGTGAGGTAGTCGCTATGGGGGAGGTGTAGGATCGTAGCCGAAGGCCTCCAACGTCATGAAGCGACCGATCGGCTAACGCGCGAAGCCGTACTGGTGACCTGACATGATAGGCAAGGTTCGATTCGATCCACCGCACGGTGGTTCACTAACACAGCCTCAGACAGGCTTCTAGGGTGGACTGGATGAGATTCCTCACTCTGTTTGTGGCGAATGTTTGCGCCCTCGTCCTAACTGCTCTTTCGTCATTGGCTCTGGATAAGCCCGGTTTGGAAACGAGTCTTGAACCGGAGTTCGCTCGGTTGCGTAGCCGATTGAGCGCCTTACCGGAATTCAGCGGCGTGGACGCTGAGTCCCAACACCGATTGGCTGAGGAGTTGGCGCGTCGCGGGGACGTGCAGGGGGCCGTCGATTCTTACCGTAGAGCTATCGTGTTGAGACCGGATTGGGCCGAACCGTACCGTGGGCTGGGGCAGGTCTTGCTGGACCATCACGACTACGGGGAAGCAGTGCAGGCGCTGCAGACCGCAATCGGCTTGGGGCGGGCCGATCAGCAGTCGTACTACTGGCTGGGCCGGGCATTGATGGGCAAGGGACAGCTGCCGGAAGCAGCTGCGGCCTTGCGACAGGCTGTGCAATCAGGAACCGATGATGCGGAGGCGATGGCGGATCTTGGTCTTGTCCTCATGGCGCAAGGCGACGTATCCGGCGCGGGGGACGCCTTCGCCCATTCGATCAGGTTGAAACCGGACTATTCGGATGCGCACCGCCTGAGGGACCAATTACTGGAAGCGAAGGGCGATGAATCGGCGACGAAGGAAGCCGGACTGCGTATTCTCAAAGCCCTCTTTGCGCGGGAGTAGCGCTTCGATTGTTCATGGTTTCCAGGGTGGCGGGTGATCCGATGCTGAAAGCACGATCGCATGCACGGACAGCTCATGGCCATCGGGCTGCTCCCACGTTTTCAACCACAACTGATGCATTTCGCGAACATCGATAGAGCCGAGCAAGACCCAGTCCGGCGTCGGCGGCAGTTCCCCCTTGACGCAGGTTCTTCCACAGAGATTGATCCAGGGATGACCCGGATCGCCGTTCCCGTAGGCCCACACGAAATAGCTGCCGCCAGGCAGGTTTGAGGTGGCCCGGACCGGCGAGACGCCCGGCAGGGGTTGTCGGAACATGACGATGCGGTCCGCCTGCTCGCGAGGGACACCGCAGGTCTTGCCTCTGGCATAGACCCACAAGGTATATTCGCCGGAGTTCGCCTTGCAGCCTTCGAAGGCGATGTCGGTGCCACCTTTCCAATCGGAGGCACGAAAGACCTGTTTGATATCGTCAGGGCGAATGTCTTCCGCACGAGCGAAGCCGAACGACAAGGCTAGAAACGCCGCTGCGCAGAATGAAACGGCTGGGATGAAAACCGATAGTCGCGACGGCATAGGCCGTTGTAGCGAACTTGCCTGAAGGCGGTCAATGGCTGGCAAAGGAGTTCCCGACTTTTCAGGGGGGAGACACGTCTCCGGAGTGCTATACTCACCGCCGCCATGAGCGTCACGCCTGATACAGAACTACTATTGAGCCATGGAGACGCCAGGGCGGTGGTGTCGCCGTGGGGAGCTTCGTTGCGTCGATATTTTCTGCAAGGAGCGGACGGCCGCCGGACGGATATCCTATGGGGGTATTCGGGAGGCGATCAGAAGAAGGGCGGACAGGGCGACGTCCTGATTCCCTTTCCCGGTCGTATCCCGGACGGGCGCTACACCTTTGAAGGCAAAACCTTCCAATTGGAGCGAAACGACAAGGAGGGCCCTAACGCCATTCATGGGTTTGTCAGGGCTCTACCTTGGCACATGCCGGTGGTCGAGTCGGATTGTGTGACATTCACGATTCAGCTGGATGCTTCAGTCTATGCGGCAAAAGGTTTTCCTTTTTCGTTGAGCGTCAGCGTGACATATGCGTTAAGTGTTTTGGGGCTCTCATGTTCATTCGAGGTCAAGAACGTCGGGCGCAACGTTGCGCCGGTCGGAGTCGGGTTTCATCCGTATTTTGTCGTGGGGGCGGGGACCATCGATGATTGCGAGGTCAGAATTCCGGCGTCGGGCCTCGTCGAGTTCAATGAGCGCCTCTTGCCGACCGGCAAGATCCACGCTGTGGCCGGCACAGAGTGGGACTTCCGTTCGTGTCGCCCTATCGGCGATCGACGATTCAACCATTGTTACACGCAGTTGAACCGGACTGAAGACGGAACGGCCACGGCGATCTTTCGCCGACCACAAAATGGCCGCACGATCAGCGTCGCCATGGACCGGTCATGGTCAGCCATCGTGGTGTACAGCGGCGATGCGATCGCCGGCCATGCGCGCCGCGCCCTTGCTATCGAGCCGATGACCTGTGCCACCGACGCATTCAACCATCCTGAGTGGGGCCTCAAACGGCTTCCCGTCGGCGAGTCGTTCTCCGGCCGGTATTCCATCGGTCATGTTCAATCGGCGGAACTGCCGGCCCGGCACGCTGATTGATGCTCGTCGCAGGTGGTAGGACCATCCACATTCCGAGTCATTACTTGACCTTCCTCTTCCGTTTGCTACGTTAAGAGCTTCAGGACGGAACGATATTCAGCTTCAAGTTCATTGGGAGGAGCGCATGATTCTGGTTACGGGCGGCGCCGGATACATCGGGTCTCACACTTGCGTCGAACTGCTGCAAGCGGGAATCGACGTCACGGTCTTTGACAATTTTTCAAACAGCCATCCCGAAGCTTTGATTCGCATCCAACAGATTACCGGCAAGCCCGTGCGTCTTATCAAGGGCGATTGCCGGGACCGAGCCGCCCTGGCGGCTGCATTGCGGAACACGAAGGCGTCCGCCGTGATCCACTTCGCCGGTTTCAAGGCCGTTGGAGAGTCGGTCGAGCAGCCGTTGATGTACTACGACAATAATTTCAATGGCACCGTCCAATTGCTGGAAGCCATGAAGGCTTGCGGGGTGAAGACTCTGGTCTTCAGTTCTTCTTGCACGGTGTACGGGGAGCCGCAAAGGCTGCCGCTGACCGAAGACCATCCTCTCTCCGCCACGAATCCCTACGGAAGGTCGAAACTGATGGTTGAGGAAATGCTCCGTGATTTGATCCGGAGCGATTCTTCCTGGCGGATCGGGATCTTGAGGTACTTCAACCCCGTCGGGGCGCATGCGAGCGGATTGATCGGCGAAGACCCGCAGGGTGTCCCGAACAATTTGCTGCCCTTCGTGGCCCAAGTAGCGATTGGACGCCGTGAATGTTTGAACGTGTGGGGAGGAGATTACCCGACTCCGGACGGAACCGGAGTCCGCGATTACATTCACGTCGTGGACCTCGCCGTCGGCCACTTGAAAGCCTTGGAAACCCTCCGAACGGACGGCCCGCGCTTAGACTGCCTCACCGTCAATCTCGGGACAGGGAAGGGCTACAGCGTCCTTGAAATGGTAAAAGCATTCGAGCGGGCCAGCGGGAGAAAAGTTCCCTACAAGATCGGATCACGACGCGCCGGTGACGTTGCGGCCTGTTATGCGGACCCGAACCTGGCGCTGAAACTGTTGGGCTGGAAGGCGGAGCGAGGGTTGGAGGAGATGTGCGCCGATACCTGGTGCTGGCAAGATCGGAACCCCAAAGGCTATGCGGCCTGACCGGTACAGGCTTGAAGAACTTTACCGTCCGCTCGATTCGACGACACGGAAGCGCACTTCGTCGACCAAGGTATCGGCCGTCGTGCCCTCGCCTGCGAAAAGTCCGCAGCGGTAGAGGCCCGGTTTCCATCCGCTTCCGGGCGGGATGAGCTTGAAGAATCCGGATTGATCGCTCATCGCCATTAGGACGCGGTCCTGCACGAGAGGTCGATCGTCACCGGCCAGTTCCTGTACCTCTAGGAAACACTGCGCTGCGAGAGGCACGGCGTCATACGAATCGGAGACGAGGCGAAAGACCAGGTAAATGTCCGGCTGGGTCGTCTGAAAGGTGTCTGTCGACTCCAGCGGAATGAATTCGTGGGCGCCGGTGGGAAAATCATCGCGCATCACGCGGTTGGCAGGGATCACGTATCGAAACCAGCTGAAGTCCGCGTCCCGGCCCATCAGCGACACACTGGTGCCGAGCGCATTCTGCGGTTTCAGCCGGTCCAGCATCTCGGGACCGATTTCTTCGACTGGAAGGGATTTGGGCCGAGCGGGGGATTCCACCTGGAGCCTGCCGGCTTCGGGTATATGCGGGCGCACCTTCTCCAGCCATTTAAGCAATTTTTCTTTGCTCAGCACGCGAGTCCCTGAGGGGAGCGCCACATTCTTGTTCGTTTCCTCGAATTCCACCGCCGTCTCGTAGAGCGTGTGAAAGTGGACGTAGGCGTCCTCCCATTGCTCGAGTTCTACGTGGCATTGTCCCATGCGGAACACCGTGTCCGCATATTCTTCTTCGCCGGGATTCAAGTCGGTTATTTTTCCGAAGACGGCCAAGGCTTCCTTGCAGCGGCCTAGTTGCATGAGGGTCAGTCCCAGTTGATGGGTCGCCGTAGAATCTTTGGGGTTGAGGGCCAGCATCCGGCGCAAAACCGGTTCAGCTTCTTGGTATCGACCGGCTGAGAACAGCCTCCACGAGTCGGCTCGAATGGCGGCCCATTCCTTCAATTGCGACTCGTTGGCTCCTTGTGTGAGGACCGGCACGAATCGGCGGCCCCGTTCCATCGAGCCGTAAATCTGTGTCATGAGATTCTTGGCGGGGAGTTCAAGCGGAGAAGCGGCCGGCATGTGCCGGACCACGTAGTCGATGTCTTCCTCTGCGGCCGGATAATCCAACACGTCGAAATGCGCTCGGGCCTGGGAGAGACGCCAACCAAGTAGATCCGGAGCCAGAGCGACGGCGCGCTTGTACCACTTGAGTGACTCTTCCAACCGATTCAGTTTCCGGAGCGCCTGCGCCAATCGCAGCGGGGCGAGGGGATTGTCGGGGTCGACATCGACGATTCGGTGTAACTCCTCGATCGCCTCGCTCTCCTGTCCCGACCGAATCAAGACACTCCATTTCGCCCACCGGATCTCCAACGCCTTGGGCTGATCCGCCAGCGCCGACTCATAGGCGGTAAGCGCGTCCTGTGGACGGCGGGCGGTCGTAAGGATGTCGCCGCGAAGCTTGTGGAGGGTGGAGGCGTGGGGATACCGCTCGATGGCTTGTTCCAAAATTTCGAGTGCGCGAGCCATGCCTCCGCTGTCCCAGGCCGAACGAGCCTGTTCCGCGACCAGATCGAAATCCGAGGCCGGGGAATCGGGCATGGCCGAGGAAAGAGAAGACGGCGTGCAGCAAAGCGCGAACAGCAGCAGGAAGGCGTGACGATATGAAGTTTCAGGTAAAGAGGCGTTCATGCCGACGGACCCTATAGACTTGCCGCTTTATCAATCCACGGTAGTCGACTACTGCGGAGGACGGGCAGCCGCGGCTTCCTGCATAAGTGAGTGAAGGCGTTGTAACGCAACATCTCCGCGGTCCTGATTGAGTGAGAGCCGG
>JBBILH010000076.1:0-15822 GCA_037445005.1 Nitrospira sp. | reverse complement strand
CTACGCCAGAATTTCGGTGACGACGCCGGAGCCGACGGTTTTGCCGCCCTCGCGCACCGCGAAACGCAGTCCCTGGTCCATTGCGATCGGGCTGATCAGTTCGGCCGTCACACTCACGTTGTCCCCCGGCATCACCATCTCCACGCCCGGATTCAACTGCACGATCCCCGTCACGTCCGTCGTCCGGAAGTAGAACTGCGGCCGGTACCCGTTGAAGAACGGCGTGTGTCGCCCCCCTTCCTCCTTCGTCAGCACATAGATCTCCGCCTTGAACTTCGTGTGCGGCGTGATCGTCTTGGGCTTCGAGAGCACCATCCCCCGCTCGACCTCTTCCTTCTTGGTCCCGCGCAGGAGCACCCCGATGTTGTCGCCCGCCTGCCCTTCGTCGAGCACCTTGCGGAACATCTCGACCCCTGTTACCACCGTGCTCTGCGTGGGCTTCAACCCCACGATCTCGATTTCATCCCCCACCTTGACGATCCCGCGCTCGCACCGCCCCGTCACCACCGTGCCGCGCCCGCTGATCGTAAACACGTCCTCAATCGGCATCAAAAACGGCTTGTCGATCGGCCGCTGCGGCGTCGGAATATAGGTATCCACCGCCTCCAACAACTTCAGGATGCTCGGCACCCCCAGCGGCCCCTGATCCCCCTCCATCGCCTTGAGCGCACTGCCCTGGATGATCGGCGTCTTGTCCCCCGGGAACCCGTACTTCGTCAGCAACTCCCGCACTTCCAGTTCGACCAGGTCCAGCAATTCCTTGTCATCAACCTTATCCGCCTTGTTCAGGAACACCACGATGTAGGGCACCCCCACCTGGCGGGCCAACAAAATGTGCTCCCGGGTCTGCGGCATCGGCCCATCGGCGGCACTCACCACCAGGATCGCCCCGTCCATCTGGGCGGCGCCCGTGATCATGTTCTTCACGTAGTCGGCGTGGCCCGGGCAGTCGACGTGAGCATAGTGGCGCTTATCGGTCTCGTACTCCACATGGCTGATGGCGATGGTCATGATCTTCGTCGCGTCCCGCCGCCCCTGGCTCTCGCTCGCCTTCGCCACCTCATCGTAACTCACGAACTTCGCCATGCCCCGGTCCGCGCAGATCTTCGTCAACGACGCCGTCAACGTCGTCTTCCCATGGTCCACGTGCCCGATCGTCCCAATGTTCACGTGCGGCTTCTTCCGCTCAAATTTCGCCTTCGCCATGACTCAGCTCCTTCTTCTCAACAAACTTCATTAGTCATTGATCTTCGGTCGTTTGACTGAAAGCAAGCCCCAGCCCGCCGAAGAGAGTTGACTAAATCCCGGTGACTAATCCCTCATTCACCTCGATACTTAGCGATAATGGCTTCGGAAATCTGCTTCGGCACCTGATCATATCGATCAAATTCCATACTGTACGTCGCACGGCCCTGGGTTCTCGACCGAAGGTCCGTCGCATAACCAAACATTTCCATCAACGGCACCGACGCCTCGATCGCCTGGGCTCCGGCACGCACCTTCATTCCCTGCACCTTACCGCGGCGGCCATTTAGGTTGCCGATGACATCGCCCATGAACTCCTGCGGCACAAGCACTTCCACCTTCATAATCGGTTCGAGCAGCACGGGGTCCGCCTTTTTACAGGCGTCAGAGAATCCCATGGATGCGGCAATCTTGAAGGCCATTTCGTTGGAGTCAACTTCGTGGTACGACCCGTCAATGACGGTTACTTTGATGTCCCTAAGAGGGTAGCCGGCGATGACGCCGTTCTCCATCCGCTCCTTGACGCCTTTTTCAATAGCCGGGATAAACTCCTTCGGAATCGCGCCACCCACGATCTTGTTGATAAACTCCAATCCCTTGCCCTGCTCTGACGGCTCGACAGTCAGCACGACATGGCCGTACTGGCCTCGCCCGCCGGTCTGCTTGATGTATTTGGACTCCGCCTCGGCTTTTCGGCGAATCGTTTCGCGGAACGCCACCTCCGGCTTCCCCACATTGGCTTCCACTTTAAACTCGCGCAACAAACGATCTACGATGATCTCCAGATGCAATTCTCCCATTCCAGCGATGATTGTTTGCAACGTTTCTTCATCGGTCCTGACTCGGAATGAAGGATCTTCCTGCGCCAACTTTTGGAGCGCAAACCCCATCTTCTCCTGGTCCTGTTTCGTCTTGGGCTCGATCGCCATCGCAATAACCGGCTCGGGAAACTTCATGATTTCAAGCAAGACAGGCTGCTTCTCATCGGCCAGCGTGTCGCCGGTCGTTGCTCCCTTGAGTCCGACGGCCGCGACGATATCACCGGCATAGGCGGTATCGATCTCCTCCCGCTTGTTGGCATGCATCTTGAGGAGGCGGCCGATGCGATCCTTTGTCCCCTTCGTCACGTTGTTGACCGGCGTGCCGGTCTTCAGCGTCCCGGAATAAACACGGAAATACGTAAGCTGCCCCGCAAAGGGGTCGGACATGATCTTGAAAGCCAGAGCGGCAAAGGGCTCGTTGTCGGCGGCTTTGCGCTCCACTTCCTTACCGCTGTTCGGATCCACGCCCTTCACGGCCGGGATGTCCAGAGGCGAGGGCAAGAAATCCACGACCCCGTCCAACAACTGCTGCACGCCCTTGTTCTTGAAGGCCGAACCACAGAGAACCGGCGTGACCTTCATGGCAATCGCACCGGCACGAACCACTTTACGAATTTCTTCCTCCGTCAAGGACTGGCCGTTGAGGTATTTTTCCATCACATGGTCGTCAAACTCAGCGACGGCTTCCAGCATCTTCTCGCGGTACTCTTTGGCTTTATCGACCAGATCGGCGGGGATCTCCTCGACCTTGTACTTCGCGCCCAGCGTTTCATCATCGTACACGTAGGCTTTCATGGTGATTAGATCGATGGACCCTCGGTACTCCGATTCTTTTCCGATCGGAATCTGAATCGGAATCGGATTCGCCCCCAACCTGTCGATGATGGTCTGCACGCTAAAATAAAAATCGGCGCCGATACGATCCATCTTGTTCATGAACGCGATCCGAGGCACCCGATATTTGTCTGCTTGCCGCCAGACCGTTTCAGACTGTGGCTCGACACCCTGGACCGAGTCGAACACCGCCACCGCGCCATCCAGCACGCGTAGCGATCGTTCCACTTCGATCGTGAAATCGACGTGCCCCGGCGTATCGATGATGTTGATACGGTGATCTTTCCAAAAACAGGTAGTGGCCGCCGCGGTAATCGTAATCCCTCGCTCGCGCTCCTGTTCCATCCAGTCCATCGTCGCGGCGCCTTCGTGGACCTCTCCCATCTTGTGCGTCATCCCTGTGTAGTACAGGATGCGCTCCGTGGTCGTCGTCTTGCCGGCATCAATATGCGCCATGATGCCGATGTTTCGAGTACGATCTAATGGTGCTTGCCTGGCCACTGTTCAACCCCTAAAAATACACGTGCTGCAGATTGAGCCCGTACCGCTGCGATTCAGGGGCACCCCGCGTCTGCGGATCGCAGCACGGCCCAACTGCAGCACAGAACGACGTTACCAGCGATAGTGCGCGAAGGCCTTGTTCGCCTCCGCCATCCGATGCACGTCTTCCCGTTTCTTTACCGCGGCCCCTGTATTATTCGATGCGTCAAGAAGCTCCGCCGCGAGTTTCTCCCGCATACTCTTGCCGCCGCGCGTGCGCGCGAATTCGGACAACCACCGAAGCGCGAGTGACATCCGACGCGCCGGGCGAATCTCAACCGGCACCTGGTACGACGCGCCGCCGACCCTCCGGGACTTGACCTCGACGACCGGCTTCACATTGTCGATCGCGGCCCGGAACACCTTCAACGGATCGCCGCCGGTCTTTGTTTGGATGGCGTCGAAAGCGCCGTAACATATCCGTTCGGCGGTACTCTTCTTGCCCCCCTCCATCAGAATATTCAGAAACTTTCCAACCACCTTGTCTCGGTAGCGGACATCCGGCAGCGGTTCCCGTTGGCCTAAAAACCTGCTTCGTGGCATAAGTCCTATGCTCTTTCGTACTTAATTCTGAACACTACTTCGGCCGCTTTGCTCCGTACTTGGAACGGCCCTGCTTCCTGTCGGCAACGCCGACCGCGTCGAGTGCGCCGCGTACGATGTGATAACGCACGCCGGGAAGATCTTTCACACGTCCTCCGCGCACAAGCACAATGGAGTGTTCTTGAAGATTATGGCCGACGCCCGGGATATAAGTCGTGACTTCCATCCCGTTGGTCAACCGCACCCTGGCGACCTTTCTCAAGGCCGAGTTTGGTTTCTTCGGCGTCGATGTGTAGACGCGCAAACACACTCCGCGCTTCTGCGGACAGGATTTCAACGCCGGACTTTTTGTCTTGGCGTGGGCCAAGCGCCGGCCTTTTCTCACCAATTGATTGATCGTTGGCATCTTCGAATTCTCGTACTTTCTTCAAAACGGTTCAGTCCCTGCTCGCGCTCCGTCAAGAGCAAAGCCCGCGGATTATAATGATCATGCCCTCTGCTGTCAAGCAGCCGACAATCAGCGCGGTTTACGCGGCTCCGGACTCCCCTGTGGCCGCCGCCGCCCCTTCTTGAGGGAGCCCAGGAGACTCGACGGCTCCAACCGCCACCGGCTCGGGCTTCGGGCTGATCACAAAAGTGTCCCGGTACTCTTCGAATCCACTGCCGGCAGGAATCAACCGTCCGACAATTACGTTTTCCTTCAACCCGAGCAGATTGTCTTCTCGCCCGTTGATGGCCGCTTCCGTCAGTACACGCGTCGTTTCCTGGAAGGACGCCGCTGATATGAAACTGTCTGTGGTCAGCGCGGCTTTGGTAATCCCGAGCAAAACCGGTTTCCCGAGCGCGGGCTTTCCGCCCTTTTTCATCACCCGCTCGTTCTCCTCCTCGAACGCCAGCTTGCTGACTTGGCTGCCCGGCAGAAATTCCGTATCGCCGGGCTCCTCGATCCGGACTTTCCGCAGCATCTGCCTGACGATGATCTCAATGTGCTTGTCGTTGATCGAGACGCCCTGTAGACGATACACGTCCTGCACTTCGTCGACGAGATACTTCTGCAGTTCGTTCGGACCGAGCACGTCGAGGATGTCGTGGGGATTCGCCGACCCATCCATCAATGGTTCGCCGGCCCGCACCCAATCGCCCTCATGCACGTTTACATGCTTGCCCTTGGGGATGAAGTATTCCTTCGTATCGCCCATCTTGTTGTCGACGATCACCTTGCGCTGCCCCTTCACGAATCCACCGTAGGAGACTTCGCCGTCGATCTCGCTGATGACGGCTTGCTCTTTGGGCTTTCTGGCTTCGAAAAGCTCCGCTACTCGCGGCAGACCGCCGGTGATGTCTTTGGTTTTCGTCGTCTCTCGGGGAATCTTCGCCAACACGTCGCCCGGATGCACGATGCCGCCCTTTTCCACAAAGATGTGCGCGCCGACCGGCAGCAGATACCGCGCCACCGTATTAGCGCTGCCGGATACTTTGGCCGTCTTACCGCTCTCATCTTTGATCGACACGCGCGGTCGAAGTGTGGCGCCGCTGTGCTCAATGATGACTTTTCGTGACAGACCGGTTACTTCGTCAAACTCTTCTTTCATCGTAACGCCTTCGACGATATCGCCGTAGGCGACTTTTCCTCCGACTTCGGTAAGGATGGTCAGCGAGTACGGATCCCACTCCACCAGCTTCTGGGACAGTGCGACCCGGTCTCCGTCCTTGATCTTGATCTTGGCTCCGTATACGACCGGGTACTTCTCGCGCTCGCGGCCGTTCTCGTCGACGATCGCGATTTTTGCGTTTCGGTTCATCACCACCCACTCACCCTCTTTGTTGCGAACGGCGATGCCTGCGTTGTGAACGTCGGCGTTCTTCTTGGCGTCGAAACTCATGAACTTCATGTAGCCCGCATGCTTGGCCTCGAGGACGGTCTGTTCGACGACTTTGCTGGCCGTGCCTCCGATGTGGAAGGTCCGCATCGTGAGCTGGGTGCCGGGCTCACCGATGGACTGCGCCGCGATGACGCCGACCGGCTCGCCCTTCTCGACGAGTCGACCCCGCGCGAGATCGCGCCCATAGCAGGCCTGGCACACGCCCCGGCGCGATTGGCATGTCAACACGGAACGGATCTTGACTCGATCGACCGCCGCCTCAACCACATCCTTCGTCCGCTCTTCAGTAATCTCTTCGTTGAACGAGACGATGATTTCTCCGGTCACCGGGTCGCGGATGTCCTCGGCGGCCAACCGGCCGAGAATGCGCTCTTCAATCGGCTGGATGATCTCGCCTCCCTCGACAAGGGCGCTGACGAAAATGCCGTCGGTCGTCCCGCAGTCGATCTCGCTGATGATGACATCCTGGGCGATATCTACCAGGCGCCGGGTCAAATAGCCGGAGTTCGCAGTTTTCAATGCCGTGTCGGCCAGACCCTTGCGGGCGCCGTGCGTCGAAATGAAATACTGCAACACCGTCAGACCTTCTCGGAAGTTGGCGGTAATCGGGGTCTCAATGATTTCTCCCGACGGCTTGGCCATCAAACCGCGCATGCCGCCCAGCTGCCGAATTTGCTGAGAGCTGCCGCGGGCGCCGGAGTCTGCCATCATGAAGATGGGGTTGAACGCTTCCTGCTTACCCGGATCGCCGCCCGCGCCCAACTCCTTCATCATTTCACCGGCAATCTGTTCGGTCACATGGGCCCAGATGTCGATGACTTTGTTGTAGCGCTCACCGTTCGTAATCAACCCTTCTGCATACTGCCGTTCGATCTCGTTGACCTCGCGCTGGGCCTTGCCGATCAATTCTTCTTTCTTGCTTGGGATGTGCATGTTATCGATACAGATCGATACGCCGGCCCTCGTCGCATAGGTGAAGCCCGTATCCTTGATCTTATCGAGAAACGTCACGGTCTCCCGGTGGCCGGATTGGCGATAGACCGAGTCGATGAGTTTGGTGACCTCCTTCTTCGTCATCAACTTGTTGGCATAGGAAAAGGGCATCCCCGCCGGGAGAACCTCGGACAGGATGACGCGCCCGACAGTCGTTTGAACGAGGTTCCCCTCGATCCTGACCTTGATCTTGGCGTGTTCTTCGACTTCTCTTGCGTCGAAAGCGATGCGGACTTCCTCGGGCGACCCGAACACCTTCCCTTCACCCTTGGCTCCTACCCGCTCTTTGGTCAGCCAATAGCAGCCCAACACCATGTCCTGGGAGGGCACGGCAATCGGCTTGCCGTTGGCGGGCGAGAGAATGTTGTTGATGGACATCATCAGCACGCGTGCTTCAACCTGGGCCTCGACCGATAGCGGCACATGGACCGCCATCTGATCTCCGTCGAAGTCCGCATTGAAGGCGGCGCAGACGAGCGGGTGTAACCGGATCGCCTTGCCTTCCACCAGAACGGGATCAAACGCTTGGATGCCTAGCCGGTGTAGAGTAGGAGCGCGGTTCAGCAAAACGGGATGTTCGCGGATGACTTCATCGAGGACGTCCCAGACCTCCGGTCGTTCCTTTTCGACCAATCGCTTCGCGCTCTTGATCGTCGTGGCCGCGCCACGCTCTTCCAGCTTATGGAAGATGAACGGCTTGAACAATTCCAGCGCCATCTTCTTGGGCAAGCCGCATTGATGCAGACGCAATTCCGGTCCGACGACGATGACCGTACGCCCCGAATAGTCGACGCGCTTACCAAGAAGATTCTGACGGAAGCGGCCTTGCTTCCCTTTGAGCATATCGCTCAACGATTTAAGCGGACGTTTGTTGGGCCCGCGAATCGCGCGGCCGCGGCGGCCGTTGTCGAAGAGGGCATCGACGGCTTCCTGCAGCATGCGCATTTCGTTTCGAATAATGACGCCGGGCGCCTTGAGTTCCATCAACCGTTTCAATCGGTTGTTCCGATTGATCACGCGGCGATAAAGATCGTTCAAATCCGACGTCGCAAACCGGCCGCCGTCCAAAGGCACCAGCGGACGCAGTTCCGGGGGCAACACCGGAATGACGTCCATGATCATCCATTCAGGCTTGTTGCCCGATCGCCGGAACGCCTCAATGACTTTCAGCTGCTTTGCGTGCTTTTTCTTGAGAGCTGCCGACGTGGCCCCCTTCGACTTGCCTTTAATCTCGTCCCATTTGGAATTGATGTCGATCTTTCTCAACAACTCACGGATCGCTTCGGCGCCGATGCCCACCTTGTAGGTATTCGGCGCGAACTCGGATTGCAGCTGACGAAGCTTCTCCTCGGTGACCAATTCCTTCTCAGCCAGATCGGTCTGTCCGGGATCGACGCACACATAGCTCTCGAAGTAGAGAATCTTCTCCAACTGCTTGAGGCTCATGTCCAACAGAGTTCCGATTCGACTCGGGACGCCCTTGAGGAACCAAATGTGCGCGACCGGCGCGGCCAATTCAATATGGCCCATCCGTTCGCGACGGACCTTGGATTGAATGACTTCGACGCCGCATTTATCGCAAACGATACCCCGGTGCTTCATCCGCTTGTATTTGCCGCAATTGCACTCCCAGTCTTTGATCGGACCGAAAATTTTCGCGCAGAATAGTCCGTCCTTTTCCGGCTTGAAGGACCGGTAATTGATGGTCTCCGGCTTCTTCACCTCGCCGTACGACCAGGAACGGATCTTCTCGGGCGACGCAATGCGGATGCGCATCGAGTCGAACGAGACCGAATCCCGCGGCTTTTCAAATAGTGTGTATACGCCTTCCAAGGTAATGACCTCCTCTGATGCCGGCCTCGGCCGGCACACAAGTGGTTAGTCTTGCGTCTTGACCAACTCGACGTCGAGCCCCAGACTTTGGAGTTCTTTGACCAAGACGTTGAACGACTCGGGCAACCCCGGTTCCAGGAAAGGTTCGCCTTTCACAACCGCTTCATACATACGCGACCGGCCAGGTACGTCGTCGGACTTCACGGTTAAGAATTCCTGCAACGTCGACGCCGCACCATAGGCCTGCAATGCCCAGACTTCCATTTCTCCAAGCCGCTGGCCGCCGAACTGCGCCTTGCCGCCCAACGGCTGCTGTGTCACCAGCGAGTAAGGTCCGATCGACCGTGCGTGAATTTTATCGTCGACCAGGTGATGTAGTTTCAACACATACATATACCCGACCGTCACGGGACTACCGAACGGCTCACCGGTCCGGCCATCCATTAGAACAGTTTGTCCGCTGGCAGGCAGCTTGGCCTTCTTGAGCAACTCCTTGATCTCCTTCTCGGAGGCACCGTCGAACACCGGGCTCGCCACCTTGATACCAAGGGCCTTTGCGGCCCAGCCTAGGTGCGTTTCCAAGATTTGGCCCACGTTCATACGGGACGGCACCCCGAGCGGATTCAATACGATCTCGACCGGCGTCCCATCCGGGAGATACGGCATGTCCTCTTCGGGCAACACCCGAGAAACCACGCCCTTGTTCCCGTGGCGGCCGGCCATCTTATCGCCGACCTGGATCTTGCGCTTCATCGAGATGTAGACCTTCACGAGCTTGATGACGCCGGGAGGCAACTCGTCGCCCCGCTTCAGCCGACCGACCTTCTCATCATACAGAGTTTGGAGAATCTCGATCTGCTCCTTTGCCCGTCGCTCCACATCCTCCAGTTCCTTCTGTTCGTCGGGATCGCTGAGGATGATGTGGCGGACCGTATCATCCGGCAGCCGCTTGAGAATTTCCGCCGTCAACTTCCCCTTCTTCTTCAGAATGACGTCGCCGCTTTCAGGATCCATCAGATCTCGGCCAACGACCTTCCCCAGCAGAAGCTTTCTGACCTTTTTCGTTTTTTCTTCCTCGATGATGCGCAATTCCTCGTGATGATCGCGCTGGAGCTTCATGGCATCTTCGCTCTCGATGCTCTTGCTCCGCTCGTCCTTGTCGAGGCCTTTGCGAGAGAAAATCTTCACGTCGACGATAATGCCCTCGACCCCCGGAGGCACGGTCAGCGACGTATCTTTCACGTCGCCGGCTTTTTCGCCGAAGATCGCGCGGAGCAGCTTCTCCTCCGGCGTCAATTGCGTTTCGCCCTTGGGCGTGACCTTGCCGACCAAGATATCACCGGGCTTAACCTCTGCGCCGATGCGGATGATGCCGCTCTCGTCGAGATTTCGTAGGGCTTCTTCGCCCACGTTCGGAATATCGCGAGTGATGTCTTCCTTACCCAGCTTGGTGTCGCGGGCTTCGACCTCGAACTCTTCAATGTGAATCGACGTAAAGGCGTCCTCGCGGACCAGCTTTTCGCTCAACAGGATCGCGTCCTCGAAGTTGTATCCCCCCCAGGGCATGAACGCCACGAGCACGTTCTTCCCAAGCGCCAGTTCGCCTTGGTCGATCGCGGGTCCGTCGGCCAAAACCTGGCCCTTCTTGACGGGTTGCCCGATGCGAACCACCGGCGTTTGGGTGATACAGGTGTTTTGATTGGACCGCTGAAACTTGATGAGATCGTAGGCATCCAACCCGGAATCGTTCCGCTTGCGTCCTTCCTTCGAATCAGCGCGCACAACGATGCGGGTAGCATCCACGCTCTCCACGACGCCGCTCCGCTTAGCCTGCACGACATAGCCGGAATCCCGGGCCACGACGGCTTCCATGCCGGTGCCGACGAAGGGGGCCTCCGCAGTGAGCAAGGGTACTGCCTGGCGCTGCATGTTGGATCCCATCAACGCACGGTTCGCGTCGTCGTGCTCCAGGAACGGCACGAGCGCCGTCGCCACGCTGACCACCTGCTTCGGCGACACGTCCATGTACTCGACACGATCCGGCGTGATCGTCACGAAATCTCCGCCCGATCGGGCCGACACGGTTTCCGACACGAGGCGACCGTTCGCATCAACCTTCGAGTTGGCCTGGGCGATCAGATACTTGTCGCCCTCGATGGCGGACAGAAACTCAATTTGATCGGTCACTCGGCCCTTATCGACTTTCCGATAGGGAGCCTCGATGAAGCCGAACTCGTTGATCCTGGCATAGGTGGCCAACGAGGTAATAAGCCCGATGTTTGGACCTTCAGGTGTCTCGATCGGGCAGATACGGCTGTAATGCGACGGATGGACGTCGCGAACTTCGAAGCCGGCCCGCTCTCTGGTCAACCCGCCAGGCCCCAGCGCGGAGAGACGTCGCTTGTGGGTGATCTCCGCCAATGGGTTCGTCTGGTCCATGAATTGGGACAACTGGCTGCTGCTGAAAAACTCCTTCACCGCCGCCACGACCGGCTTGGCGTTGATCAGGTCATGGGGGAGCACCGTTTCCATGTCCAATAGGTTCATGCGTTCTTTAATGCTCCGCTCCATGCGGACGAGGCCGAGGCGGAATTGGTTCTCGAGCAGTTCGCCGACGGACCGGACCCGTCGATTTCCCAAATGGTCGATGTCGTCGATTTCGCCCTTGCCGATTTTCAAGTTGACGAGATAACGAATCACTTCGACGATGTCCTGCGCCGTCAAGGTGCGTTGCTCCAACGGAAGATCAAGGCCGAGCTTCTTGTTCAGTTTGAGCCGGCCGACCGGCGACAAATCGTACCGCTTCGAGTTCAGAAAAAGATTATCGAACAGCGCTCTGGCTGTTTCGACCGACGGCGTCTCGCCCGGACGCAAGCGGCGATAGATTTCGACCATCGCCTCTTCCTTCGAGCCGGTCCGTTCCATCTCCAAGGTGTCCAGAATGACCGGGGTGGCCGTCGCCGTATCGAAATAGATGACCTTGAATTCTTCGATTTCGGTCTCCAGGATGCGCTCGATGATTTCTGCCGTGAGTCGTTGATTCTTCTCCGCGAGCTTGTTCTTCTTACTGTCGACGAGTTCCGTCAGGACAGCGCGGCCGATCAGCTCGTTCGGCGAGAGAGGAATCTCCTTGACGCCCGCGGCCTTCAGCTTGGCGATCAATCCCTTCGTCAGCTTGGCGCCTTCCTTCACCAACGCTTCCTTTCCGCCCTTCTCCAGCACCTCAGCGGAGCAACGAAGCCCCTGGTGAATATCAGCATCCAACTTGCGGAAGAGTTTTCCTTTCACCACGCGGATCTCTTCGACCGGGTAGTACATCTTGAGCAGGTCGTCGCCGGAATATCCGAACGCCTTCAAGAGAATCGTCGCCGGCATCTTCCGTCGACGGTCGATCCTGACGTAGAGGATGTCTCGGGCGTCGAACTCGAAATCGAGCCAGGAGCCCCGATACGGGATGATCCTGGCGCTGTACAACACCTTGCCGCTCGCGTGAGTGCGGCCCTTGTCATGGGTGAATGAGGCGCCGGGAGAGCGGTGCAACTGGCTCACGACCACGCGCTCCGTCCCGTTGACGATGAAAGTCCCACGGTCGGTCATCAACGGCAACTCCCCGACGTAGACTTCCTGCTCGCGCACGTCGAGCACCTTCTTCTTGGGTCCCTTGTCTTCCTTGTCGAAGACCACGAGGCGCACGCGAAGTTTCAACGGCACCGCGAAAGTCATTCCCTGCTCGAGGCATTCCCGTTCATCGTACTTGGGCGTGCCCAGCGTATAGCTCGTGAATTCGAGCACCGCCGTGTTGTTGTAATCCGGAATCGGAAACACGCTGGCCAGAGCCGCCTGTAGGCCGTGGTCCTTGCGCCGTTCCGGCTCCGCCTCAAACTGCAAAAACTCTTCGTACGACCGTTTCTGAATCTCGATGAGATCCGGAATGTCGATGCTGGTCCGGATGCGAGAAAAGTCCTTCCGTTCGACGAACTCTTGTAGAGTCGTGTCGGGCATTCCCCAGTCCTCCGCTGCTAGTCGGTCGTGAAAAGAAGCCATCGGTCATCCGACAACTTGCCGGATGACCGGTGACCGATGACCAAATGAGGTGCTGACTACTTGATTTCGACTTTTGCGCCGCTCTCTTCGAGTTTCTTTTTCATGGTGTCGGCTTCTTCTTTCGCGACACCGGTCTTGACGGGTTTTGGCGCGCCTTCGACGAGGTCTTTGGCTTCCTTCAAGCCCAAGCTCGTGAGTTCTCGGACAACCTTGATGATCTGGATCTTCTTATCCGCAGGCGCAGAGGCCAGCACGACGTCGAACGCCGTTTTTTCCTCTGCCGGAGCGGCGGCGGCACCTCCGGCGGCAGGAGCCGCGGCCACGGCGACGGGCGCCGCGGCGGTAACGCCGAATCGCGTTTCCAACCCTTTCACCAGTTCGGCGAGGTCAAGCACGCTCATGCTCTCGATGGCCTTGATCAATTCCTCTTGTGACAACTTGGTTTCCGTTGCTGACATATCCCCCTCCCCTTTCTTTTTGTCCTGAATGGCTGCAATGACCCTCACAAACTTCGACAATACCGCGTTGAGCGTATAGACCACTCCTCGGATCGGCCCCTGCATGGCCGACAGCAACATCGCGATCAGCACTTCCTTCTTGGGCAGCTTCGCGACGGCCGCCAATTCGGCCGCTTGGACGAGCTTGCCTTCAAGGACGCCGACGGTGATCTTGATTTTTTCTTCCCGCTTCTCGGCCCCGATGAAATCGCGGAGAATTTTCGTGGGCAGCACCGGATCGTCATATCCGATGACCATTCCGGTCGGGCCTTTGAGATGGCCCTTCAGGCCCGTCAAGGCCGTCCCTTCCGATGCCCTGATCGCCAACGTGTTCTTCACGACTTTGAATTCGGCCTTGGCGCCCCGCAGTTGTTTGCGGAGTTCCGTCACCTGATTCACAGGAAGTCCGGCGCATTCCGTCAGAATGGCCAGCCGCGCTCGGCCGAACTTCTCCGTCAACTCCGCCACCGCTGTGGCTTTCTGTTCCTTCTTCATCTCAACCTCGCTGACCGTTAATCGTTGTTCGTTCTAGGTTAACCGTCCCGCGATTCACGATTAACGTTGAACGTTGCTTAGCTCCACTGTTTCGCGATCGCGACCGCGTCCAGCTTGACCCCGGGCCCCATGGTGCTCGAAATCGTGACACTCTTGAGATAGCGCCCTTTGCATGACACCGGCTTGGCCTTGACTACGGCCTCCAGTATCGCCGAGGCATTATCGCAGAGCTGTTCAGGCTTGAACGAAACTTTCCCGACCGGCACCTGGACGATGCCTGCTTTCTCGACCTTGTATTCCACACGCCCTTTGCGGATTTCTGCCACGGCTTTCCCCACCTCGAATGTCACGGTCCCAGTTTTCGGATTCGGCATGAGGCCGCGCGGCCCCAGCTGCTTACCAAGCTTACCGACCGATGCCATCAGATCCGGCGTGGCCACTGCGCAGTCGAAGTCCAGCCATCCACCCTTGATCTTTTCCATCAGATCGTCCGATCCAACGAAATCGGCCCCGGCTTGACGCGCTTCTTGCTCCTTCTCACCCTTAGCAAATACGAGCACACGAACCTTCTTCCCCGTGCCGTGAGGCAATGAGGTGGTGCCCCGCACCATTTGATCGGATCTTTTCGGATCCACTCCCAGACGAATGGCAAGATCGACCGATTCATCAAACTTCGCATAGGCGGCTTTCTTGACCGCATCGACCGCTTCTTTCAAGTTGTAGACACGCGGTTCAACCTTCTCCAGCGCCGCTTTCATTTTTTTTCCCATTGCCCGTACTCCTTCTTCCCGAATACCCGCCGGTCTATCCCTGAACGACGATCCCCATGCTGCGGGCCGTGCCTTCGATGATGTTCATCGCCCCTTGGAGGTCGGCCGCGTTCAAATCAGAGAGTTTTTTCTGAGCGATTTCCGTCAATTGCTTCCTGGTAATCTTCCCGACCTTATCTTTCTGCGGCACACCGGATCCCTTAATAATGCCCGCGGCCTTCTTAAGAAGATCCGACGCCGGTGGCGTCTTCATAATGAACGTGAACGTCCGGTCTTTGTATACGGTGATGATCACGGGGATGATGCTGTCCCCCTCTTTTTGGGTCTTGGCGTTGAACTGCTTGCAAAATTCCATGATATTGACGCCGTGCTGACCCAGCGAGGGGCCCACCGGAGGGGCCGGATTCGCCTTTCCGGCCGGAATCTGCAACTTGATTTGCGCGGAAACTTCCTTTGCCATTTGCAACTCCTGCTTGTTGGACCGATAACCGGTCTAAATTCGCTCAACCTGGAGAAAACCGAGTTCAACCGGTGTGGATCGCCCGAAAATGCTCACCATGACTTTGAGACGGTTGTGGTCCTGATCGACCTCGTCAACCATCCCATTAAATCCGAGAAACGGGCCGTCCACGATGCGAACATTGTCGCTCTTGATGAACTTCACCTGCTCCCGCGGCCCGGCACTGCCCGCATCAACCTGCTTGAGCAACTCGGCAACTTCTTCATTCGTCAGCGGAGTCGGCTGCGCACCGCCCCCCACGAACCCAGTGACCTTAGGCGTTTCCTTGATCATCTGCAGCATGTCGTCCGCGACCGGCGTCTCGATCTCTACGAGCACGTAGCCCGGGAAAAACTTCCGCCTCGAGGTCCGCCGCTTGCCGTCCTTGATTTCAATCACATCCTCCGTCGGAACCAGCACTTGCCCCAGCTTTTCAGTCAACGCCATCTGGTTGGCCCGTTCCAGCAAACTGGTCTTGACCCGCCCCTCAAATCCCGCGTAGGTGTGAATGACGTACCAGCGTTTTTCCATGCCCCCTACCTTTGATCGCCGTTAGAGAATCTTGCCGACCAGCCACACCAGAAATGAATCGATGACGGACAGGTATACCGACATCAGGACACAGAATACGATCACGACGGTGGTCGATCCGATCGTCTCCGCCTTCGTCGGAAACGACACTTTCTTGAGTTCCGCGCGCACATCCGTGAGAAACTCTTTAATGGTGTCGGTCATTCGTTTGAACATCGATCCAACTGCTCCTTCAGCAATTCCCAAATCAGCTCGACTCATTACGAGCAAGCCATAGAACTATAACCACCCATC
>JBBILH010000075.1:0-16213 GCA_037445005.1 Nitrospira sp. | reverse complement strand
CCTCTGCCTTGTAAGGGCAGCGCTCTTCCAACTGAGCTATCCGCCCGATTTTCTTAGCAAGCTCGGCGGATGCTACCAAGTCCCTCAGCCCTTGTCAACCTACTCTCGCACTCTTCTTGCAGATTCATGGGGGTGTCTTTTTCACATCACTTCTTCACAACCTGGGGACAGACGCTCCCCGCCGGCGATTACGCGGGAAAAATCGGTCATGAACGCTCTTGAGTCGTTCCCGCTCAACATGCGTATAGATTTGCGTTGTGGAAATGTTTGCGTGACCGAGCAGCGCCTGCACCGATCGCAGATCCGCTCCTCCCTCCAATAAATGCGTCGCGAATGAGTGGCGCAATACGTGCGGCGAGATCGCCCGCGTGATTCCGGCTCGTTTCGCGCGGAGCTTCAACGACTTCCAGAACGCCTGTCGCGTCAAGGCGCCGCCGCGACGCGACACGAAGAGAAAACGCGAGGGACGGCGATTCAGCAGCTGCGGCCGCGCTTCTTCAAGATAGCGAGCGAGCAGCAGGCGCGCCGGTTCCCCCATCGGAACCAGCCGCTGCTTCGAGCCTTTACCCATCACCCGCAAATAGCCTACGTCGAAATTGACCTCAACGGCCTCGACCGCGATCAGTTCGGACACGCGCAGACCCGCCGCGTAAAGCAATTCCAGCATCGCGCGGTCGCGCAGATCTTCGGGGCGCGGGCGCGCCGGCAGATCGAGCAATGCGGCCACTTCCAGCTGCGACAGCGTGTTGGGGAGTCGGAGCCCGCGGCGTCTGACTGCGATGTCCGCCGAAGGATCGAGCGAGATGAGTCGTTCCCGGCGAAGAAACTTCAGCCAACCCCGCACAGCGGAGAGACAACGGGCGGTAGAGATATGCGACAGCTTGGCGGTCTTCAGCGATCCGAGAAAACCCCGCACGGCCTCCGGCGTCACGCGCCCGACATGGGGAATGCCGGCACGGGAGAGATAGCCTTGGAACTTCGCGAGGTCGCGCCGATACGCCTCAATGGTGTTCGCTGCAAGACCGCCTTCAACACGGAGATGGGTCAGGTAGCGGTCGATCAGAGGATCGAACGTCATCGTTGCGATCATAGCCAATCATCCTTGCGAAGACAACGCGAGCAAACGGCGCCAACCTTGACACCCCCAAGGGATTCCGATACTAGTCACAGACCGGCGTTGCGCGCCTCGGAACTGCATGGCTGATCCATCTTTACACAAACCTCCGTCTCGTTCGGCGCGAGGCCGCTTGCCCTTATGTCTGCTTTCGCTGGCCCTCGTCTTTTCCGCGACGGCGCCGCTGACGGCGGTTATTCCGGCAGTTCCGTCAGGGGCGGACCAGCCGGCATCCGCAAACCATCCCACGCTCCATCAGGCGAAACGGCTCTTGGATAAGGGACAACCGGAAGAGGCTATCACCCTGCTTCGACGTTTTCTCGACACTTCCCCGAAACCCGAGCTTCTCGACGACGCGTACCTTCTGACGGGCGCGGCACTCTTCGATACGCAGCGGTACGCAGACGCATTGAAGTACCTTCAACAACTACAGGTGGAATTCCCGAATTCCGAAGTCGCGGATCGAGGCAAACTGCTGCTGGCGCGCACCCACGCCGCCATGGGGAACCCGGATCTCGCCTTTCCCATCTTGACCGGACTGCGCAACATGGCGGCGGACGAGGGCACGAAGCGCGAAGCGGTGCACGTCGGCGGCGAGTTGTACTTACAGAAAAAGGAGTATGTTCGCGCGATTCAGGCCTGGCTGGACGAAATCTCGCTCAGCTCCGAAGAACAGACGGGCGACATCCGCGCCCAGATCGACGACCTCGTCAATAAGTCGTTCGACAAGAAGATGCTCGAGCGTGTGCGGGACGCGTATCCCCGTAGTTATCCGGGGGACCTCGCATCGATTCGCTTGATTGAGTTGTATGTCGGGCGAGGTGAAGATCACCAGGCGGCCAGGCAGCTTCAACAGATGCTCGCCCGCTTCCCGGGACACCCCTATGCCGCGAAGGGGTCGGAGTTGCTCGCATCGCTTCAAGCGAAATTGATGTCCAATCAGTTTCTCATTGCGGCGGTACTCCCGCTGACGGGCAAGCTGGGCCCGTTCGCGAACGACGTCTTGAGCGGGGTCCAACTCGCGGTGGAAATGAACGGCGCCCAGTCGGGCGCGCCCACCGTCGGCCTGCTCGTCAAGGACTTCGAGCCCGACCGCCCGTCGTTCCTAGATGACCTGAATATGCTTCTGGGGAACGACCACCCGATCGCGTTGATCGGCCCGCTGCTCTCGAAAAATCTCCCGGCAATGGCCGAGTTGGCGGAGCGCGCCCGCGTCCCGCTGATCACGCCGACCGCGATGCTACCGAACGTCCGCCGATTGGGCAACTATACCTTCAGCACCGCGCTCACCTACCAGTTGCAAGCCAAACGCCTCGCGGCCTACGCCGCCGGCGAGCAGGGATTCCGCCGGTTCTGCATCCTGCACCCGGACACGACGTACGGGCGCGAGCTGGCCCGCTGGTTCGCGCAGGAAGTGCGGGCCCAAGACGGTGAAATCATCGCGGTCGAATCGTACAAAGAGGGCGAAAGCGATCTCGGCCCCCAACTGCGGCGGATCAAATCGGAGGATCTGAAGAAGTATGGATTGTCGGTCCCCGTCGATCCCGCGAAACTCGGCGGGAAGGTCACGAAGCTCGACAAGAAGGTGCTGTATACGCCGGGGTTCGACGCGATCTTCATCCCCGGACGCGCCGTCGACGTCGGCCTCATCGCCGCGCAGTTGCATTTTCACGACATGAACGTCCCGTTCCTCGGCGGCAACGGATGGAACGCTCCGGACATCGCCCGTACCGCGGACCAATCCATCGACGGCGCCGTGTTCGTCGACGGGTTCTTCGCCGAGAGCCCGAATCCGAACGTGCAGGACTTCGTCGAGCGGTACAAGAAGCGTTTTCAGACCAATCCGACGCTCTTTGCCATGCAGGGATACGACGCGGCGAAGTTCGTGATCGAGGCGGTCCGCAAAGGCGCAACCTCCGGAGAAGCGGTGCGAGACTTTCTCCTGTCGCAGCCCGACCTCCCGGCCTTGGGGGGCCCGGCCGCCTTCCTTCCCGACGGCACACTCAACAGACCGCTCTTCCTGATCCAGGTCAAACGGGGACGCTTCGCCCAACTCGACTAAACGACCATGAATAGTCTCTCCCACATTCTGCATTCGATCTCGTACATGGCCCTTCCGTTGCTGTTTGCGATGGTGCTGCATGAATATGCGCACGGCTGGATGGCGGATAAGTGCGGCGATCCGACCGCCAAACTGCAAGGCCGCCTTACGATCAATCCGTTGGCCCACATCGATCCGTTCGGCACGATCATCATGCCGCTGCTCTGTTTGATCCTCCCCGGAAGCTTTTTGCTGGGATGGGCCAAGCCGGTCCCGATCGATCCTCGAAATATGTACCATCCACGGCGCGACATGGCCTTGGTCGCCGCGGCCGGTCCGGGAATGAACCTCGCCTTGGCGATCGGCAGCGCTCTGCTGCTGGCGCTTCTTTTCACCATCGACCCGACCCTGTCGATCCGCAACGCCGGAGAAGCACAGCCAGCCTCGTCCTTGAGTACGATCTTCCTCCTCCCCGTCGCCGTCATGGCGTTTTACTCCGTCCTGATCAATGTTTTTCTCTGCCTGTTCAACTTGATTCCGATCCCGCCGCTCGACGGCGGTCGAATTCTGGTAAGCTTGCTGCCGCCTCGGCCGGCGCTGGCGCTCGCTCGGCTTGAGCCGTACGGGATGCTGATTCTCGTCGGCCTGTTGGTCTTCGACAAGGAGCTTCGCGTGATCCACACCATTACGAGCACGTTCGCCACCGGCCTGTCCGGAACGATTCTCTCCACCGCGTTGGGTCTCGGAGGAGGGAGCGGACAATGACCCCGCCGAAGAAACGCGTCCTCAGCGGCATGCAGCCCAGCGGGCTCATGCACCTCGGCAACTATCTCGGAGCGCTGGAAAACTGGAAAGAGCTGCAGGGAGCGTACGAGTGCTATTTCTTCGTCGCCGACTGGCATGCCCTGTCGACGAATTACGCCGACACCAGCCGTATCCGAGAATTCGTCCGCGAGCTGCTGATCGACTGGCTTGCCGCGGGCATCGATCCGAGCCGCGCGACCGTGTTCATCCAGTCGCGCGTCCCGGAGCACGCGATCCTGCACCTGCTGTTTTCGATGATGATTCCCGTGTCGTGGTTGGAACGGAACCCGACTTACAAGGAAAAGCAGGAGGAGATAAAAGAAAAGGATCTCAGCACCTACGGATTTCTCGGCTATCCCGTCCTGCAAGCCGCCGATATTCTCCTGTACAAACCGGACTTCGTTCCGGTCGGGAAAGACCAACTCCCCCATCTCGAACTGACGCGCGAGGTCGCGCGCCGGTTCAACGATCTCTACAGGCAATCGGTGTTTCCCGAACCGAAGGAACACCTCACGAAGTTCCCGAAAGTGTTGGGCACCGACGGCAGGAAAATGAGCAAAAGCTACGGCAACACCATCAATCTCTCCGACACAGAGCCGGTGGTCCGCCAAAAGCTCAAGACCATGGTCACCGACCCGGCGCGCGTCCGCCGCCACGATCCGGGCAATCCGGATGTCTGTCCCGTGTACGAGTTCCACAAGATCTATTCGCCCGCCGCCGTACGGGAGCAAGTCGATAAGGATTGCCGTACCGCGGCGATCGGCTGCATCGACTGCAAGAAACTGGTGGCGGACCGCATCGCGGAGCGGATGCAGCCGATGTGGGAAGCGCGGGAGAAATTGTCGAAAGATCCCTCACGGATCGAAGACATCGTTCAGACCGGCAGCCGCAAGGCCGGAGAAGTCGCCAAAGCCACGTTGCACGACGTGACCGAAGCGATGAAAATCTGATGTCTCAGACCCTCCGAGCGCGCATCGGTTTCCTCTGCTCGGCCGTAGGCCTGCTGAGCAGCGCGGCTTGGGCCGCCGATCCTCCTTGCGACAAGTTCCCCGCGGCCAAGCAGGCGCGCTGCGCGGAAATTTGGAAGGCGTTGAACAAAGAGGACGGCCCTTCGATCGCTCAGTTCGGTCTCGACCAACAGAAGCGGCGCGATGCCGGCCAAATCAACGCGGAACAGCATCTCGCCCAGAACATGGATTTCATCAGGCGCTCCACCGAGAAACGGCTTGAACGGCTCAAGCAGCGGATGGCGCGGGAATAGCTTCCTATAGGTCCCGGGCCTTCGGCTCCTCCGATAGTCTGCCTGCCGACTCCAGCAAGTCCCGTCCCACGATGATCGGCGCCTTGAAGTGGATCGCCAACGCGATGGAATCCGACGATCGGCTGTCGAACACCTTGGTGTCGCCCCGCATCGCGACCGTCAACGCTCCATAGTATGTGCCTCCCTTCAGCGTAATGACGGTCTGCGTGACCTTGCCGTCGTAGGTCTCGAGAATGGAGTGCATGAGGTCGTGGGTCAGCGGGCGGGAGAGACGTTCCCCGTTCAACGCGCCTTGAATCGACAGCGCGACGGTGAGGTCCACGAAAATCGGAATGGTTTTCCCTTCCGCTCCGAGTAAGACGACCGGCCCATGGTCGGAAATGCGGACCTTTACGTCCGTGATCCGGACCGGTTCCGCCGGGAGGGGCGGAAGTTCCGCGGTGAACGCGATCGATTGGGCGGCGAGCGAGGAAAAGAGGGCGAACAGAACGAATCTATTCATGGTCACCTCCGTAGAAATTCATGCGCGCACGAACTGATTCGACTCCTTTTCCAGTCCGATCTCGGTGTCCGGGCCATGGCCGGTGACGACGGTCGTCGCGTCGTCCAGCGTATAGAGACGCTCGCGGATGGATTGCTCGATGGCGTCGAAATCGCCGCCCCACAAGTCCGTCCGGCCGATGCTGCCGCGGAACAGCGTGTCGCCGGCCAGCACGACCCGAACTTCCGGGATGTGGAAGCTCATGGATCCTGGCGTATGGCCGGGCGTATGCATGGCAATGGCGGTAACGGCGCCGATCGAGATCTTCTCCTCATCTTGCAGCCAATAGTCCGGCGGCGGAACCGGGGCGTACGGGACCCCGAACATGCGGCACTGTACCTCAAGCATGTTCCAGAGGTCGCGGTCATCTTGGTGAAGGCAGAGCGCGGCTCCGGTGGCCTTCTTCATTTCACCTGAGGCGAGAAAGTGATCAAAATGCGCGTGCGTGTGCAGAATCCATGCGACCGTGAGCCCGAGTTGCCGCACTTCGTGCAGAATGCGTTCGTGCGCGCCGCCGGGATCGACGATGACGGCCAGTTTCGTCACCGGATCGCCGAGGATGGAGCAGTTGCATCCCAAGGGCGGAACGGAAAACGTCCTCCGGATCAAAGTCGACACGGCGCAGACTCCTTCAGGCGCTATTTCAGAATAGCCCGCGGGCCTTCCGGGGGTCAAACGACCGATTCGTGCGGTGAAGCCATAGACAAGCGCCGTCGAAGCATGGATAATCGCGCCACGATGACCAACCGGACCGCGAACGGGAACCGCCTCCGTCGATCTCCTCAACGGTATTTGTTGTGCGCCGCCGTGTTTCTCTCGCTGCATGGATGTACACCCGATGAATCTCCGTTCAAGGCCGAAAACGAGACGCTCAAGAAACAACTCGCCAAACAGGAATCGCTGGTTACCTCGCTGCAAGACGGCAACAAGGTCATGCAGCAGCAGATCGATTTGTTGAATCAGGAGATTCGCGATGCGAAAAAAGCGGCGGAGACCGCGAAGGGGGAAGCCAAGGCCTCAGCCGATCAATTGGAGGCGCAGTTGGTCCAGGCGCGCAAACTGACGGCCGACATCAAACGGACCGCGATCGAGCAGGCCGCGCAAAGCATCCAGGTCGAAACCAAGGGGGCACAGACCGACAGTATCCCCCGACCGCTTGCGACCGTGGCCAGGACGGTGGAAGAAGCTTTGAGCCGCAACGGCTACCAGGTCAAGGTCAGCATTAAATCCGACCAGAAAGCGGTCTACGTCACCGAACGGAAGGTTTCAAACCCTGTCTCGCTTGAAGTCGCCGGCTTTCGCAATCAGTATGTCGTCTCGCTCCACGCTGAACCGGGGAGCGTGACCCGATTGACCGTCAAAGCCGAGTTCGAGAAGCTGGCGCAGGGGGGGCGAATTCTGGGCGTCAGCGCCGAAGAAACGGCCGAAATCGAACGCCGCCTGATCGGAGAAATCAACAAGGCCCTGGCTGCTCCCAGCAAGACATGATCCCACCAGTTCTTGTTCTGACGGGCTCTCTTCTCGTCCTTGTCGCGCTACCATTCGCGGACGGTTCGGCCGGCAACGCTCCGTCCACCGAGTTGTCCCGTCATCTCAATGCCATTGCCGCACTCGCTCAGCCGTCCTCCGTCGTCACCGTTCCCGAAGGGCGGTTTCTCATCGGCAGCAAACGGATCGACGACGACCCTTACGGGCTTTGGACGCAATTCGACGACACAGAGTTGCCCCAGCAGAAGGTCTGGCTTGACGCCTACGAAATGGATCGCGACGAAGTCAGCCTCGGCGAATACCTGGCCTTCCTCAAACAGCGCAGGCAGCACGCCTCCGAGCCCTTACAGAAGCTGATCTGGCATGTGATCACCGTCCACTCGGTTACCGACCAGACCTTGACGCGTTGGCCGGCTTTGTACGTCACATGGGAGGAAGCGAGGGACTTCTGCGCGGCCAGGGGGAAACGGCTCCCGACTGAAGCTGAGTGGGAAAAGGCGGCTCGCGGTCCTAACGGAAACCTTTTCCCCTGGGGGGAATCAGCCCCCGACAGCGGCCTCGCCATGTTCGGACAGCACCATGTTCATGAAATCCCGATTCTGGCGCCGGTCGATTCCCACGACAAGGGAAGGAGCCCTTACGGCATCCACCATTTGGCCGGAAACGTGGCGGAATGGGTGCAGGACTGGTTCGGGTTCGACTACTACGCCTATATGCCTGAAAGAAATCCGCCCGGCCCGACGAACGGTCGGTATCGAGGCGTGCGGGGCGGCTCCTGGAAAAGCAAAGTCATCATGTTGCGAACAGCGACTCGATCCGGTTCGGCGCCGGACCAGCGGTCGGCCACCATTGGTTTCCGCTGCGCGAAGTCGCTCGGCGCCGACCAGAAGCCGGCTGCCATAAAATAGCCGGCCCCTTGGCCCGCGCCATATTTCATGCTAGCCTTGCACGGATTGTGATTGCAGTCCCCATCAGGAGCGCCGGGCGATTATGACCCGCAAAGTCTTCATCGGAGGCATCGTCATCCTGGTCACGTTGGTCGGCTGCTCCGTTATCCAGAGAAACCATTCCTCTTCGGCCTCTTCGCCCGGCACCTCCGTCAACCGGGCGGCCATCGTGCAAAGCGCCGCGAGACTGGTGGGCGCTAGAACGGTAGAGATGGATGGACGCCGGATCGAATATGACTGCGCAGGCGTCACCAGGGCGATCTTCCTCAAGCACGGAATCGATCTCTACGACTCCCAAACGACGGACCATCGGGCCAACGGCGTTCGGCTTATCCACAATCACATCCGGCAGCATGGCTCGCTTTATCGCGGACCGGCTGCCCGGCCCGGCGACCTCGTCTTCTTCGACAATACCTGGGACTTCAATCATGACGGCAAAGCCAACGATCCCTTGACCCACGTCGGCATCGTCGAACGGCAAGATCGCGACGGCACCATTACCTTCATCAGCCGGGTAGCCGGCGCCATCCAGCGCTACCACATGAATCTCGGACTTCCTCACATGCATCGAACCGCAGACGGCAAGATCGTGAACGACCACCTCCGACGGAAGGATTCCGGCGACCCCGTGGCTGCCGGCTACCTGACGGGCGAACTCTTCGCCGGCTTCGGCAGCAGAATGGGCCTCTGATTCCTTCCCCCTCTTTGTCCGTTACTGGCGGTTTTTTCACCACGCGCTATACTCTACGTATTGATCGCATCTTCGCCGTTCATCCAGCCTTATCGCACAAGCCGGTCGGGGCAGAAGACGAAGTCCAAAGGAGGGACTATGGCGAAGACTTCGACCTATTGCAGCGAATGCTACAACAAGACGGGACGGGCTGAAGACGCGCAGATTCAGGCAGCGGAAAGAGCAGGCCAGGTGCCGATGACCGGTCAGGGCACCTGCTGTAAATGCGGCCAGGCAACGATCGTTGTGTACTACGAGAGCTAATATAGGAAGAGATAGAGAGCAACGGGGGTAAAGCGGGCGCGATTCCCGTTCAGTCTGAGCCTCAACCTTGGTTTTACTCGGTCACGCGTGACCGGTGCCTTCAGCGTCCTCAAATTCGTCGATGAGTTCCTCCAGTTCATCCAGCTCATCGGAATCGAGGTTCTGGAATTCCACGCCGAATTGCTGCTGCCCCACCCAGCGGACCAACGCTTCTTGAATCGACACCGGCTCGGCAGAACCGGGAATGACCAGTCGGATCACGATCACCTTTCCCGGATGCACGGCGAGATCGCTTTCGAACTTCGCGCCCCCAAGCGACAGATCGACCGTCCTTCCCTCGACTTCATGAGAGTTGCCCAGGAGAAATCCCTGGACGTGCGCCGCCACCCGCCGATACTTTCTTCGTTCCATGCCATCAGCTCCCGCCAGAAAGCCGTCGTCACGAGCATGAGGTACCGTTGACGCGGGAGCATACCTCTTTCTTCCGGACAAATCACCCGCCGGGCGAAAATCGAAATGCCTGCTACACTTGGTGGATGGCCCAGCCGTCAAACTCCCTGGCTTTGGTTCCCGTGGACCCCAGGAGACGGACCCTGCTGACGATCCGCGAAGGGCTCGTAAGCCTCCATGGAGCCCTTATCATCGCGGAGCAAGCGACTTACGAAGCGATCAATGGACCGGTGGAATCCGTGGAAGTCCTGCTCGACATGCTCCAGCACAATCCCTGGTTCACATGGCTGCATCCGATTTCGGACCTCCTGGTGCGCATCGATCGCCTGCTTGACGACGACGCTTTCGATATTACCGACGAAAATATTTCGCATCTGACCGCGGAAGTCGAACAGCTTCTGCGCCCCTCGACGGAGGGCGAAGGGTTCGACCGCGCGTATTATGAAGCGCTCCAGCGGGCGCCTGACGTGGTCCTCGCTCACTTTCGCGTCAAACGTCTCTTGCCGGAAGCGGCATAGGGCTCACAACAGATCTCCCGGTCTGTTACAATGGCCGCATGAGGCATGCCCATTGGCTGGCGGCAATCGCGATCATGTGGCCTTGTACGTTTCCCTTCGCCCATGCCGAGGTCGCTGTGCTTCAGCGAATCGACGGCACCAGCGCCACGATGACCGATCTGGGAAACGGCATCGGTATCATCGCCGATTCCCACGGTGACACCGCGCCGACACCGCTTGCACCCTACCCGGATTCCACAACGGCAGACCCTCGGGGTCGTCCGAGCCCGACTCCGGGTACGATCTTCGGAACACCGGCTCCGCCAAACGAACTCACGCCACCTCCCATCCTTCCGCTCCAGCCCAACCGTCCAATCTCACCGGCCCCTACAATTCCAGGGTCCTTCAGGTCAAGTCCGGGCCGATTCGGCCGATAGTTCATGTAGAGGCGGTGAGGCAGAGCCATTTGCCTCCATTTTTCTCATGACCTGGTAAACTTCTTCCATGGCTTCATCGTTCGATCATACGGCCACGCATTCCAGCGAGGAATTGCGGCAAATACTGTTGGAGGTCCGCCGCGGTCTCTTAAGTCTCCACAAAGCGCTGATCATCGCCGAGCAAATGACCTATGAGCGGATCAACGGCCGGGTCGGCTCGACAGGCCAACTACTGCAACTGGTCCTGAACGACCCCTGGTTCACATGGCTCCATCCCTTATCCCAGATGGTCATCCGTATCGACGAGTTATTGGACGGGGACGAAGAGCCGACGATGGTGGAAGTAGAGCATCTCCTGGCGGACGTGCGCGGCTTGATACGCCCGTCGGAAGAAGGCGACGGATTTGAGCGCAGTTACTACGAAGCGCTCCAGCGAGCTCCCGACGTGATCTTCGCCCATGTGGAAGTGAAAAAGCTCCTGACCAAAGCCGCGGCTTAGCGGCTCAGTGTCTCACTCTCCCTATCCACAGATACCAGGCATACACGGTCGCGGTCAGCACGGCCAGCATGAGGATCAGCAGACAGGCCACCGCGATGACGCCGCCGACAGAAGACTGGTAGGCACGAAAGATCACAGAAACGGATTGGTCGGTCATCGGACTGAAATGGGAATACCAACCGAGTCCGAGTCCGAATGTTCCCACTACCGTCCAGAACATCGGGCCTACGCGGCCGGATCGGTAGAACCAGAGCCCCCCGACGCTCCCGCCCAGGATGATCGTCGCCACAACGACGAATCCCACCGATTGCTGATCGATCGGCCAATGGAAATCCCCGCGGAGCAGGTGATCCACGAGGTGGAGCGCATTCAAGAATGCGATCAACACAATCAGTTGGGTAAGCGTACGATCGGGCGGCGGCATAGAGAGATGGAGGCGCGGTCAGGTACGCGGTCTCCCCGTCGAAGCAACGGGATCGTCCGCCAACTGTGACGGCGGCGTCAGAACCTCGAATTGCCCGGGCAGGTGCGGCACAAAGTTGCGTTGCAGGATGGCTTGCCCGTCCAACGACAAGGCGAACCTCACGAAGGCTTCCGTCAGCGGGTCCGGCTGCTGCCTGGTGAGAAACAGGATGGGCCGGCGAATCCTATAGGCTCCGCTCTGCACGGTCGGGAACCCCGGCTCGATCTTATCGACAGTCAAAATACGGATAGGAATCCCGTCTTCCTGCGCCTTGAGCGCGGACGCCAAAGAAATCATCGTAATCGCGCCGTCCCGGCCGGACACGAGGCGCAGCGCCTTTTCATCGGTCCGAACCGGCTTGCCGGACGCCCGAATCCCGCCGGCAATCCCAAGCGAAGCTTCGAAGCCCGGCTGGACATTGTCTTCAGGAGTCCTCGCCACCACTTCCACCGTTCGGTCTCCCGCGTCAAGATCAGACCACCGAGCGATCTTGCCGGTAAAGAGGTCTTTGACTTGCGCCGTCGATACCTCGCGCACCGGGTTCGCAAAGTTGACGATCACGGCCAGCCCGTCCCAGGCCACCGGCGTCATCTTTAGAGCCAAATCCGGACGATCGGTCACGGCGATATTCGCTCCGCCGGTCTTGACCAGGTCAACGGACTTGACGTTCTTATCCCACTCAAAATCGATGGCGGCGCCGGGATGCGTCTTTTCAAACGCCCGCCCGAGATCCTGCATCACCGGCAACTCAGGACCATAACCTGCGATTACAATGCGTCCGGTCAGTCCGGCGTAGGACGGAGAGACGGCCGAGCCGAGTGCCGAGACAACCGCCAACGCCGATGCGATCGTGATCATGTGCTTCATCGTCCACCTCGTTTTCCGCCGGCCGGGTTACTTATCATCATACACCTTGCGAGCAGAGAGAGAAGAGGAGGCCCGGCGGAATCGAGCGATGAATGAGAAAGTGTTAATGCGGCCTCCGGATTGAGCATGGGCGCCGGTGCCGAAAAGGATTGGAAGAAACTAGACGATCTGCTCGCAAGCCCAGGAGAAGACGCGAACAGAGGGCTTCTGCCACCCGGGATGTTTGGCTGCCTCCCCGTACCAAGCTTTCACGGCGCCAGACACTCGAGCCGCATGATCCCCGTCCAGTGCGACAAGAATGACCGAATTGGTGCCGGGGTGAAAGGCCAGTCCCTCCGCAGGGCCGGTCTGGCCATACCCGGTCGTTTCATTGACCTCGGAAAAGGCACGCACGTCGCATTTTTGCAAAAGCTCGTGAACCCGTTCCTTGAGCGAGGAGCGAAAAACGATCATCAACATCTGCATAAGAACCCTCTCAGACAAATTTCTTGCCAAACCGCAACGCCTCAACCTCGACCTCACAGAGCAGGAGGTCTTTCGCGCCATGGTTCATAGTCGTCCCTCGTCGAGCTCGATCGCGTCAGCCCAGGTCTGCACCGGCGGCAACGCGCTCACCGGAACGCCGCGCTTGGCGGCGATCTCATCGAGTCGGCCCCGATACCGTTTCGCCGCCTCGTCGTCCTTCGGCTTCGAGGCCAGCAAGGCCTGAGACCACCGGTCGACTTCATCCGTGGAGTGCGGCTTCCCGTTCGCCCTCACCCAGTCGAGCAACTCGTCGTCGGATCCGCCCGCTAAAACTCGGCGCTCGAAAGCCTGCGCGTCGATGCCGAGGAAGTCGATGAGGTACTTGTCGAAACCGACCGTCATGTAGTTGTAGTCTTGAATCCGGCCGGCATTGCGCAAGCGAATCTTGTCGATGAATCGACCGAGATGAGCGATGCCGCCGAGCAGTGTCTTCGGGCTGCGAGGGTACTTCACGTTCGCGTTCCCTATGAAGCTTCCATCAACCCGGCGATTTCATACAGGCCTTCCACCGATAGAGCGCCTGTTCGATCGCATCGTCAAGAGCGACGTATGTCACCATACCTTGCGCCTCCTCGTCGGTCTTCGGCGGGAAATAGCGCTGCGCCTTGCCCGGTTGCCGGACTACGGGATAGGCGTTGGATGCAAGACCGCTGTCGAGTTGCTCCAGCGTCGCCACACCACGACCTTCCGCCCGCGCAAGGATCCGATCAGTTTTCGCATCCAACAGACCGAGTTCTACCAGCGCATAATCGCTCGTCGTCGAACCGGGCAGCATCCCCATCGCCCCTCCGCCTTCCTGCGAGCCGTCCAGCGGGAACCGGTCACGGCCTTTGGCCTCGACGAGGGATACCACCGCCAACAGAAGCGCATCGACCCCCTGCTCGTGCGCCGCGCGCTTCCAAGAAAAATCCGCCGTGCCGCCGGACACGGCCCGTGGCGATGCCACCTTCGCTACGATCAGCGGGAGACTCACTTCCACTCGCGCCTTGATCCGTTCGGACAATCGCTGCAGCGCTTCCGGCGACAACTGCCGCGCTGCCGCTGGGGGATTCGTGTCGTGGATGACCAGCAGGGCGACATCACGTTGCGCACAGGCCTCCGGTGATCCGGCCGGCGCACTTGCCGCCGAACCGACATAGGCGCCGAGCCGGGATTCCGGTGCCGTTATCGCGCAGGCGGAGAAGAGCGGCATCGCCGCCGCGCAGACCCCGATTCGCATGACCCGATTCATGGTCACCCTCGCAGACGTTATCTCCCAGAGGCCCAGCCGACGCGCGTAATGCTCAGCTCAGACGATACACAGAGGAGAAAGAAAAGTATAGGCGGTAAAGTCTTGTCCCCCCACTCCGATAGAGATTCGAGGGACGGAACCGACATGCAGCCACGGTGCAGCCCAAGAATTCACGTGCGATACCCAGCCACCGTCCAAACCGACGACGCGGCCGGCGAAGGCCTGCTCTTCGATCTGTCGGCCACCGGTTGCCGGATGCAAAGCACGGTGACGATGCAGGCGGGAACCTATCTGGCGCTGCACATCGACGCGCCGGAGGAGCCCACGCCCCTCGCCGTTGAAGTCTCCGTGGTGCGCTGGTGCCGAGACGGACAGTTCGGCATCGAATTCCTCCGCTACGCCAATGGAGACCGCGCTCGCGTCACCCGGCTTGTCGAAGAACTGCCGTTGTCCCCACTCCCGGCTGAAACGCCCTACAAAGAACCGGCCCTGGCCGCTGCCTAGACAGAGAAACGCCGAAGCTATCGCCGCAATACCCAAACCCTGCCCCGCGTGACCCAATAGCCTGGTTTGCGTTTCTAGGTGCATGACTGCCGCAACATAGATCACTTCACCTTCGACGGCATAGATCACGCCATCGGGGAACCTTTGCGGAAGATAGCGCCGGAATCGGCCCTTTAAGATGCGCCACACGGTAGGATGTTGCTGAATCCGTTCAAACGCTGATTCGACCGAATCCAGGAACTCGCAGCCGAGCCCCTCCCGGCAATCTTCGCAGAACAATGCGGCTTGACGGATTTCCTGTTTCGCGGCGGGATCGAGGCGAACTTTCAATGACGAAGTTCCTAGCGGATCTCCCGCGAGCTGCGCGGGCGAAAACAGCCTTCTTCGCTTTTCGTTTCCACGCAGCAAAGCGCTTCTCGGCTTCAGTGACCCACGCTTCGTCCACGGCCGTGAGCGGTTCGCGCTTCATCTGCACAAACAATCACTCCGCCACGCGTTCACGTCTCGTCGCCGGCGATTTCCTCGCCTGCTTTTCGAGTGCTACTGCTCGCGCAGTCATCGCATTCTTCCCGCCCAAGGAATCTGACAGTCTCAACCGAAAACTCTCCAAGGATTACCCCGTCGTCGCAACGGCCATGTTCCCTAGAACTCTTTCATTTGTCAGAGCTTGCCTACGAAGGATGAACGACTTTCAGCCCAAGCACGTCTTCGAATGGATCAAAGTCGCGATCGTTATGGAGCAACGTGTGTCCTTCCATGAGACAAAACGTCGCGATGAGACAATCGATAGTCCTCCGGACGGTTCGTCCTGCCGCGCGAAGTCGGCGATAGTTCGTCGCCGCTTTTATCGCGAGTTCGACGGTTCCGGATTCGTAAATTTCGAACTTCAGCAACTCTTCTTGAACGGTGTCAAACTGAGCATCCGTCCCAACTCCTTGCAGGACTTCGCAGAGAATGAGGTCGGTGAGACCCAACCGTTCAGTGGTGAGATTGGTTTCAAGCCATTCGGTACGGGAGGTATGAGCGCCCCGAAGGTAGTCGACCCACACAGTCGTATCGACGATGATCATGAAGCGGCTTTGACGCGACCTTCACGCATGATGTTGAGATCGCCTTCCCACGCAATTTTCCCCCGTAAGCGGCGAATCCCTTCCTGAGCCTTCACTTTGACAAGCAACCGTAGCCCCTCTTCGACGACCGCCTTTTTGGTTGAAAGCCCCGTGGCCTTCATTGCCTGCCGCATGAGGCTGTTGTCGATCACAATATTAGTACGCATAGCGCCTCCGGTAAGAATGTGTACGATTCATATAATAATACACACGCCCATTAGAAGGAATCAAGCGAAGTAACGAAGCACGGGAATGAGGAAGGGTGAAGAGGAGTCTAAGCGAAAGCTCAGCTTACTAATGCAGCGCCGGCCAAGCCTCGGCGAGTCTCCCGTCCTCCGGCAAGTTCGCGCGTCAGCAGGCTAGCGAGTCGAATCTTTCATGAATTTGAAAGTTGAGTAGCGCGGGAGAATTTCACTCCCACGCCCTCCCAGAACCGGACGT
>JBBILH010000074.1:0-16759 GCA_037445005.1 Nitrospira sp. | reverse complement strand
GGCGGCCCGGTTGATTCCCGGCGTCCTGGGCGATCCCGAGTCGATCGTGGAGGAGTCGTTTTCAGAATCGCTCCTGGAGTATCCGCAGTATACGAGGCCGGCGGAGGTTCGAGGCGCGGCGGTTCCGGAGATATTGTTGTCGGGGCATCATGAGGCCATTCGGGTGTGGCGGCGGAAGGAAGCGCTTAGGGCGACCTATCAGCGGCGGCCCGATCTGCTCGGTCATCGGAACTTCAGTCCCGAAGACCGTCAGCTATTGGACGAAATTATTCGCGAAGGCGTGCCGGGTACGCCGGTTCGATGTGGGGAGGAGGAGTAATCATGAATCAGCTGGAAAGAGTGCAACGATCGCTCACCAAAAAGTCGGTTCCCAATTTTGAGATCGGGGACACGGTCCGCGTTCACGTGAAGGTCGTCGAGGGAGAGAAAGAACGGATTCAGGTGTACGAAGGCGCGGTCATCGCTCGTAAAGGGAGCCTGAACACGGAAATGTTCACGGTGAGGAAAGTCTCGTACGGCGTCGGCGTCGAGCGGATTTTCCCGGTCCATTCGCCCATCGTCACCAAGATCGATGTCGTGCGGCAGGGCAAGGTCCGCCGGGCCAAGCTCTATTATCTCCGCGGGAAGAAGGGCAAGTTCTCAAAGGTCGAAGACCGGGAGTTTGTCGGGGATGCTAAGGCTCAGGCCGGAGGGGGCCGCGCCGCCCAAACCGCCGAGGCGCCCGTTGAGGCGGTCGCAGCGGCCAAGTCCTGACCGTTTTCCATTCTGTCGACCACGAGGGTCGGTGCCCCTGTCCTCTCTGCCGGTGTAGGCGCTTCGTGGGACCAACCGACGAATTTGAAGCGGAGGCGAGGCGGTGCGGCTTTCGTCGGATCGCCGGCCTCGATGAAGCAGGGCGGGGTCCTCTCGCCGGGCCGGTCGTGGCGTCTGCCGTGGTGTTGCCTGCGCGCTGCCGCCTTGCCGGTGTCGACGATTCCAAACAGCTGTCCGAACGTGAGCGGGAGTGGTGTTACGACACCATCATGGCGCGAGCCGTCGCCGTCGGTATCGGGTCGGCTGCCGCCGATGAAATCGATCGGCTGAACATTCTGGAGGCCACACGCCTGGCGATGCAAAGGGCGGTCGCCGCCCTCTCGCCGCCGCCGGACCTGCTCCTCATCGATGCAGTTGCGCTACCGGGACTTGCAATGCCCTTCCGCTCCATTATTAAGGGGGACGCTCTCTCGCTTTCGATCGCCGCCGCCTCGATCATCGCCAAGGTGACCAGAGACCGGCTGATGGCCGAGTACGACCGCATCTATCCGCAGTATCAGTTCCTGGCGCATAAGGGGTACGGAACCGAGGGACACGTGAAAGCGCTGGCCGAACACGGGCCCTGCCCGATCCACCGGCGCACATTCGCTCCTGTTGCCGCTCGGATCAGGCAGGGTAGGGGAGCGGCGACCGATCCATCATTCACCCCCGCGGCGCACACGATTCAGTGAGCGCACTTGACCCCAGACGACGCGTTGGGCAAGAAGGAGAGGCGACGGCCGAGCGGTACCTCCGAAAAAAAGGCTATCGCATCGTGGGCCGCAATCTCCGTTCCTGGCTCGGTGAACTGGATCTTGTAGCGGAGGACGGCCCGGTACTGGTCTTCGTCGAAGTCAAAGCCCGGCGCACCGATGAATTCGGCGGAGCGGTCGAAGCGGTGCATGAAAAGAAACGGAAAAAACTGATTCAACTGGCGTCGCAATACCTGGCCCGATATCATTTGACCAATCGCCTTTGCCGGTTCGATGTCATGCTGGTACACCCTGTCGACGGCGGCGCGCAACACCTTGAACATATCGAAAACGCTTTCGAGGTGCCGGGAGACGACCATCGCTGGTAGCTGATCATGATCCAGCTTATCCGCATTTCCAAACACTATGACCGGAGACCCGCCCTCTCAAACGTCTCACTCGAGATCGAAAAAGGCGAATTCGTGCTGCTGATGGGGGCGAGTGGGGCGGGAAAATCCACGTTATTGCGGATGCTTATCGGGGCCGAGCGTCCCGATGAAGGGCAGGTCTTTGTGCAGGGGAAAAATGTGACGACATTGCGTCGATCGGAGATCCCCTATCTACGGCGGAAGGTCGGCACCGTGTTCCAGGATTTCCGGCTTCTGCCCAAGAAGAGCGTATTCGAGAACGTCGCATTGCCCCTGCTGGTACAGGGCGTATCTCCCTCGGATATTCGACGCAAAGTCACCGAAGCGCTGCGGGCGGTCGGCGTCGAGCACAAGCGCGACCAGTTGCCTGTAGGGCTCTCCACCGGAGAACAGCAGCGGGTTTGCATCGCCCGGGCCATCGTCAACGGCCCCGTCGTCCTGCTGGCCGACGAGCCGACGGGGAACCTCGACCCTGCGCTTACCGGGGAGATTATCGAACTGTTCAAGCTGATCAATGCCCGTGGAACCACGGTCGTGGTCGCCACGCACGATCCTCTCGTGATGGCACAGGTAAACCGGCGGGTCATCACGCTCTCGGATGGGGCGCTTGTGCCGGAGCAGAAGGTGTTCGCATGAGAACGCTGCTCTATTGGTTCCGGGAAGCCTGGGCGAACATGCGTACGAACAGGACGACCACGATGGTGGCGATCCTCACGACCGCGTTTACCCTCGCCTGCGTCGGCATCTTTCTCCTTTTATATGTAAATCTGCGGGCCGCGGCGGGATGGCTGCAAGACGACATCAAGATCATGGTTTACCTCGACGATCGGTCGTCTTCAGAGGCGATCTCGAACATCGAGCAGCAGTTCCGTGGAGATCGAGCTGTTGCGGCGATGTACTTCATCTCCAAAGAACAGGCGCTTGGGGAATTCAAGGCGCAGTTTCCTTCCGAGTCGCACTTGCTGGAGGGGTTGGGGCAGAATCCGTTGCCGGCCTCGTTCGTCGTGACCCTCAGCCCGCCTTTCCGCTCTCCCGATGCGGTGAAGCGCTGGTCGGAGCGGGTGCGTCAGACTCCCGGCGTGGCGAAAGTCGACTACAATCAGGACTGGATCGATGCTCTCGCGACCATCATCCGCGCGATTGAAGTCGTGGCGCTCGGCATCGGCGTGGTTTTGTCGGCGGCGGCGGTGACGATCATTGCGAACACGATCAGGCTGGCGCTCTTCGCACGGCGGGACGAGATCGCCATCCTGCGGTTGATCGGCGCGACGACCAGCTTCATCCGTATTCCGTATCTCCTGGAAGGGGCCGTGCTGGGCGGTCTCGGAAGCGCGCTTTCCCTGTTGATGCTCAAGTTCCTGCATGAGTTGTTCCGGCAGCAGATGCAGGAAACCGGCCGGTTGAGCGGCCTCGATCATCTCATCGCGTTTTTCCCGATCCCGATGTGTGTCGCGCTCGTGGGGGTGGGGGTTGTATTGGGATGCGCCGGCAGTTTTGTCTCGTTGCGACGCTTCGGGGAGGCCAAGGCATGAAGTTCCGGCGACACAGCATGACCGGAATGGCCGTTTGCATCGGGTTGCTGCTTGTCCTTCCGGGCGACGGACGAGCCGACGCCATCGGCGAAAAGATTGAAAAGGAACGGAAGACGCTCGAGCAGTTGAAAAACGAGATCGAGGAAAAGCGTCGGCAAGCCGACGAAGCGGGGAAAAAGCGGGAGTCGGTGCTCCAGGGCATTCAAAGCCTCGACGAACGGCTCGTGCATGTGCGCCAGTCTCACCAGGAGGTCAGTAAGAAACTTCGGAAGAAAGACCAGGAGATCGAGATAATCAACCACCAAATCAGCAAACTCGAGCAAAGCATCCGGCAGCGACAGGATGCGATCCTGGCCCGTCTGCGTGTGCAATATATGGAGGGGCGATTCGGCTACTGGAAAGCCCTGCTGGCGTCGAATTCCTACGGAGACTTTCAGCGCCGGCTGCAATACCTGTCGGCGGTTTCCGAACGGGATTACGAGCTCATGGGAAATTTCCGCAACGATGTGACCCATATGGAAGAGGCCGAACGCCAGCGCGAAGCGGCCCGTATCGGCATGGTGGCCTACAAACGCAATATGGAAAAGCAGCTTGATGAGATCAAGTCGGTCAAGAAGGAAAAAAAGGTCTATTTGACCAAAATTACCCAGGAAAAAGAATCGAGCGAGCGCGTCCTGCAAGAACTGGAGCGCTCCGCTTCACGCATCGACGGCCTGCTTCGGGATCTGGAGAACCGCCGCCGTGCAGCCGCAATCAAGCCGCCGGTCGGTAGCCTGGCGCCGCGCGGCGCCAAAGGCTCATTGCCGTGGCCGGCGGACGGAAACGTCATCACCTATTTCGGTCGGCAGAAGCACCCCACGTTCAACACCTTCGTCCAGCGGAAAGGCATCGAGATTCGGACCGTCGAGGGCAGCCTGATCCATGCGGTGATGACCGGGACGGTCGTCTATGCGGACTGGTTGAAAGGCTATGGACTGGTTATAATCCTTGATCATGCCAATGGATTCTTCTCCCTGTACGCCCATGCCTCGAAAATACTGACGACGGTGGGCGCGCAGGTTGGAGCGAACCAGGCGATCGGTGAAACGGGCGACACGGGCGTGACGGGGGAGAATACTCTATACTTCGAGCTGCGAGAGGGAGCCGAACCGGTTGATCCCTTGCAGTGGTTGGCAAGACGCTAGGAGCGTGTCCGACATTGCCTTCGTGGCAAGGCGAAGGAGGCGCGGCCGGATGGAAGGCCGCAGGCCCGGAAAAACCGGAGGCGTATTCGCCGGAATACGCAGGCGATTTTCCCGGACCGAGAGCAACGAAGATGGTTACGGATCATTCGCCGTAGTAGAACGGACGATGTCGGACAGGCTCCTATAGAACGGGAAAGGAAGCGCACAATGGAACAGACTCCGCGTCGGCGTGTGTGGTTGCTGGGGCTTATGCTGGCTCTCGTCTTCGGGGTATGGATCGGAAAAGGCTGGGAACATACCGGCCATGCGACCGAGTCCTACGAGGAGCTGAGAACCTTCTCCGAAGTCTTGACGCAAGTCCAGAAAAACTACGTCGACGAGACCAAGGTCAAGGACCTGGTCCAAGGCGCGATCCGCGGCATGCTCTCGACCCTCGATCCCCACTCGGCCTACATGACGCCGGAAATGTACAAAGAGATGCAGGTCGAAACCAAAGGCGAGTTCGGCGGTGTGGGTATTCAGATCGGGGTAAAGGACAACCGACTCGCCGTGATCGCGCCCATCGAAGGCACCCCGGCATACCGGGCCGGCATTAAAGCGGGAGACTTTATTACCAGAGTCAACGACGAACCGACGAAGGACCTCACGCTTATGGACGCCGTGCAGAAGATGCGCGGACCGAAGGGCACGAAGGTGAATTTGACGATCCAACGGGACGGGACCGCCGACCCCCTGCAGTTCAGCCTGGTCCGGGACACCATCAAGATCGAAAGCGTGAAGTCGAAAGTCCTCGACAACATCGGATACGTCAGACTCACGCAATTCCAAGAAGCAACGGGACGCGATCTGAGCAAGGCGCTGAAACAATTCAAAGAGCAGAAGATTCACTCCACCATCCTCGATCTAAGGAACAATCCCGGCGGGCTGCTTACCGCGGCGGTCGAGGTGTCGGAGCAGTTTCTCCCCAACGGCAAGCTCGTCGTCTACACCAAGGGGCGGGAGAGCAAGAAAGACGAGTGGTTCGCCAAGGGCAAGGATCAAATGGAAGACGCGCCGATGATTATTCTCGTCAACGAAGGATCGGCCAGCGCCTCCGAGATCGTGGCGGGCGCGCTCCAGGATTACGGCCGCGCCGTAATCGTCGGCACTACCTCGTTCGGCAAGGGATCGGTCCAGACGATCCTTCCATTGGGCGACGGGTCGGGCCTGCGGCTCACGACGGCCAAGTACTACACGCCGAAAGGGCGGTCCATCCAATCGACCGGCATCACGCCGGACATCGTGGTTAAGCCGCAGCCGCCGGCGACCGTGGCCAAGGTTGAGGGAAAAGCGGGAGAGAAAGACGCGGACGGGAAATCCGGCAAACCCGGCATAGCCGGAGCGGCAGGAAAAGAATCGACCCAGGCCAACGGCAAAGCCCATGATGACGCCTCGACGAAGAACGGGACGGTGCCGTCCTCGCCTCCCGTCGATGCGGTCGGCGACCCGTCGGTGGACCAGGACGTTCAGCTACAGAAGGCCGTGGAGTTGCTGAAGACGTGGAAGATCTTCAAAGAGCTGCGGCCGTCTTAACGCGCATTTTCCATGAACGCTTCTACTGCAATCTCGGATTCGCCGCTGCGACCATTTGCGTCGCTCGTCGTTCGTGAAGCGTGAAGCGTCTGAATCCGGGGACGAAATACGCTCCACGAAATACGAGATACGCTGTTCATGCAATTTCGTCACGAACCGTCATGAATAATGCGCGTTAACGCGCCTTCTGTTCCCGGAGTTGCGCGATGCCCTGGAGCAGCTGTTCCTCCGATCCGGTAAAGCCCGGGATCGTCCGCAGCATGTGAGATCGAACCAGTTGTTCGAGCGCGTCGAGAGTCGTGATGCCGAGCCGGCCGTGAAGATAGGCCACCAGCGAGTCGGACAGTCCGGGTAGTCGGGCCCAGGCTCTAACCTCGTCAGGCAAGGGTGTCTTCAAGGCTTCGAGGGTCTGAATCTTTCCCGTCCGCAGGAACTCCTCGATTTTATCGGAGAGATCCTTGCCGATCCCATCGATCTCCTCCAGTTCGTGCCGCTCCGCGACTGCCGCGACGTCTTCATCGAGGGCCAACAGAGAATCTGCACCGCGGCGGTACGCTCGAACTCGGTATGGGTTTGCCCGTTGGGCGGCCAAAAGTGCCGCGATGGACCGAAACAGGGCGGCGATGCGTTGGTTGTTCTGAGGGGCAGCCATACGTAGACCGATTGTCCTATTCTCTCGCGGCGATAATGGGGAGGGCAAGGGAGGGACGGCTGGGGTTTGTTGACAATAGGATTTGGTGTTCCCTAGGATGAGCTCATGCGTGAAGCGATGCAGATTCAGGTCAACGGGGAACAGCGGGATTATCGGATCGGCTTGACGGTGGGTGACCTCCTCCGAGAACTCGATCTCAAACAGGAGCGGGTGGCCGTGGAGCTGAACCTGGAGATTCTAGAGCGGGCGGAATTCGACCGACGGAACTTGAAGGAAGGCGACCGTGTGGAGATCCTGAGTTTCATCGGGGGAGGCGCCGGTCCCGAATCACGAGCGAACGGAGGCCTGAGTCCATGCACGACGATCGCCTGATCATCGCCGGTCGCGAATTCAGATCTCGCTTGTGGGTCGGGACCGGCAAGTACAAAGATTTCGCCCAGACCAAGCTCGCGATCGAAACCTCCGGCGCCGATGTCGTAACGGTGGCGGTCCGCCGCGTCAACATCACGGACCGATCCAAGGAGAATCTGCTCGATTACGTCGATCCCAAGAGATATACGATTTTGCCGAACACCGCCGGATGCTATACGGTCGAGGACGCGGTGCGGTACGCGCGACTGGCGAGAGCGGCAGGGGTGTCCGATCTTGTGAAACTCGAAGTGCTCGGCGATGAGAAGACGCTCTTTCCCGATACGGCGGGCTTGATCGAAGCGGCAAAGATTCTCATCAAGGAAGGCTTCATCGTTCTGCCCTACACGAACGACGATCCCATCGTCGCCAGGAAGCTGGTCGATATCGGCTGTCCGGCGGTCATGCCTTTGGCCGCGCCGATCGGTTCCGGACTCGGCATCCGCAATCCCTACAATCTGAAGATCATCATGGAGACCGTGAAAGTGCCGATCATCGTCGACGCCGGAGTCGGCACGGCATCGGATGCCGCCTTGGCGATGGAATACGGCGCGGATGCGGTGCTCATGAACACCGCTATCGCCGGCGCGGAAGATCCCATCGCCATGGCCGAGGCGATGAAATACGCCGTGCATGCAGGGCGATTGGCCTACAAAGCCGGACGCATTCCGCGGAAGCTGTACGCGACGGCAAGCAGCCCCATAGAGGGCATGCTATAAGAACGTCGTGCGTGAAAGGTGAAGCGTCTCTCGCGAAGCGCAAGGAACCGACAGGTGAGCGGAAGGCACGCCGACGGCCGCGGACGGAAACGAGACACGAGCGACGCTTCACGGACACGCTCCCGCCGGCATCGTAATGCCGCAACTTGAGTCCCGCCTGATCGTCGTCACGGATCGGCACCAGACGAAGGGGCGACCGCTTCTTGCCGTGCTCCAGCAAGTGCTTGCCGCCGGGGCTCCGGCGATTCACTTGCGTGAACGGGACCTTCCTATCAGAGATCTCCTGACGTTGGCGCGCGAGTTACGCGCGATGACCGGCCCGGCACACAGCCGGCTCATCATCAACGATCGTATCGATGCCGCCCTGGTTTTGGACGACGCCGGCGTGCATCTGCGAAGCAGCAGCCTGCCGGTTGCCGTCGCAAGGCGACTTATGGGCGCGCGGCGCTTGCTCGGCGTCTCGGCCCATTCGATTCACGAAGTGGAACAGGCGGAGGCGGAAGGCGCCGACTACGTCGTGCTTGGTCCGATCTACGAGACGCCGTCGAAACAACGATACGGTTCGCCGCTCGGACTTGCAGCGCTGGAGGAGGCGTGCCGTCGTGTCCGCATTCCCGTGCTGGGCATCGGCGGGATCACGGCGGTGCGCGCGCGAGAGGTTCGGGGTGTCGGCGCATTCGGCGTTGCGGTCATCGGCGCGATTCTGGGTGCGCCGGATTGTGCGGCGGCGACGCGCGCGCTGATCGAGGCGGCGTCGTGATACGGAGGAGTGATACGCCCGACGTTGATCGGATTCATGCGTCCTGTTGACCGTGAAAATACCGGATGATAGAATCCGCACAGACTTGGACGTTGTGATCCAGCAAGGGTTTCCGCCTCCCGGTAGTCGTGACATGGCCGATAAAAAGGACAGTCCAAGCCGGCTCCGGTCCCTCCGAGATTCCGTCACGCGCATCACGAAGCGGCTGTCCGAGGGAGAAACGGACGTGATACATCGAAACGACGAACATGCCCGCGAGGCTGAGAAGCTTCGTGTGCAGATCCAGTCGATGGAAGAAGAAATCCGTCGGCTGTACCAGTCCCGCTACCAGCTCGATCAAGTCACCAAACAAAACGAGAAGCTCGTCGCCACGCTTCAAGAGGCGAAATCGCAGATCGAAGCGTTGCGCGCGGAAGTGGAAAAGCTGACGGCGCCGCCGTCCACCTACGCCATCTTCTCCAGCCTCAACCCGGACGGGACCGGCAACGTCTACGTCTCGGGCCGAAAGATGAAGGTGAGCCTCCATCCCTCTGTTAAGGCGAAAGAGTTGCGGAAAGGGCAGGAGCTTGTTCTCAACGAGGCGCTCAACGTCATCGAAGCCAAGGGCTTCGACGTCGTAGGCGAAGTCGTTCGGCTCAAGGATTTGCTGGAAGGCAACCGGGCCCTGGTGACGCTGCACTTCGACGAGGAAAAGGTCGCGGAGTTGGGCGATCCCCTTCTGTTGGAACGGCTCAGCGTCGGCGATCATCTGCTGTACGATACCCGGTCTGGTTGCGTCATCGAGAAGCTTCCGAAGTCGGAAGCGGAGGAACTGGTTCTGGAGGAAGTGCCGGACGTCGACTACGCAAAGATCGGCGGTCTGCAACGCGAGCTTGAGCAGGTGCGGGACGCCGTCGAGCTGCCGTTCTTACATCCGGAACTGTTCGCGGAATTCCGTCTCAGCGCCCCGAAGGGCGTCCTGCTCTACGGGCCGCCCGGCTGCGGGAAGACTCTCATCGCCAAGGCCGTCGCCAATTCGATTGCCAAGAAGCTCGGCCACCTCACGGGCAAAGCGGTGCGCAGCTATTTCCTTCACGTGAAGGGGCCGGAGTTGCTCAACAAGTATGTAGGGGAGTCAGAGCGGCAGGTGAGAGAGGTCTTCAAGAAGGCCAAAGAACGGGCGGCGGACGGCAATCCGGTCATCGTGTTCTTTGATGAAATGGACGCCCTCTTCCGCACGCGCGGCACCGGTATTTCCTCCGACATCGAGTCGACCATCGTGCCGCAGTTCCTATCCGAAATCGACGGCGTCGAGAGTCTCCGCAACGTGATCGTCATCGGGGCGAGCAATCGACAGGACCTCATAGACCCCGCCGTGCTCCGCGCCGGCCGACTGGATGTGAAAGTGAAGGTGGGCCGTCCCGACAGTGCCGCGGCCAAAGACATCTTCTCGAAGTACGTCGGCACCGACCTGCCGTTTGCCGAAGACGAGTTGAAGCGGTTCGGCGGAGACGCCAAGGCATTGGTCGAGCACTTGACCGACATCACGGTCGAGGCCATGTACGCCACATCCGAAGAGAACAAGTTCATCGAAGTGACCTACGCCAACGGAGAAAAGGAGATTCTCTACTTCAAGGATTTTGCAAGCGGCGCGCTGATCGAAGGAATCGTGTCCCGAGCGAAGAAGTATGCCGTCAAACGGGCGATCGCGAACGAAGGCCGCGGGCTCCGGTCGGACGACCTGGTGCGGGCGATCCGAGAAGAATTTAAAGAGCACGAAGATCTGCCGAACACCACCAACCCCGATGACTGGGCCAAGGTGGCCGGGAAAAAGGGCGAAAAAATCGTGCACATCAGGACGATCAGCGGCGGACCGACCGATTCACGCCAGATCGAAACGATCACCACAGGCCATTACCTCTGACCTCCATGGCCGACGCCACTGCTCCTACGACGCCTCGGGTGCTGGGTACGGAGACGGAATTCGGGATCGCTTCGCGGGATCCTGCCGCCGCAGACCCCATCGCGAACTCACTGGCCGTCATCGCCCACTATCCCGGCCTCTCGGTTCCCCATGCCGTATGGGACTACGAAAACGAAAATCCTCTCCTTGACGCGCGCGGGTTCGAGGTGGACGGGGAGCGGGAGCGGCCGAATCCCGACTACAACCGCCAATTGAACAAGGTCCTGGCCAACGGCGGCCGGCTTTATGTCGACGGCGCTCATCCCGAATATTCCACTCCCGAGTGCACGAACCCCCGTGAGATCGTAGCTTTCGAGCGGGTCTCCGAACGGATTCTCGCTCAATCCCTGGATCAGGCGGCCAAGGCGCGCGGCCGAGAACAATTCCTTCTTTACAAGAACAACTCCGACGGCAAGGGCAACAGCTACGGCTACCACGAGAACTACCTCGTCGCCCGAAGCGTGCCGTTCGAACGCCTCGTGAAGGTCCTGGCGCCGTTCTTCGTGACCAGGCCGATCTTCGCGGGCGCCGGCAAGGTCGGAGCGGAGAATCAGACCAGCCCGACCGACTACCAGATCTCCCAACGGGCGGACTTCTTCGAGTGCCTCGTCGATCTGAACACGATGGTAAAGCGGCCGATCGTAAATTCGCGGGACGAACCGCATTCTGATTGCGGAAAATACCGGCGGCTGCACGTCATCGTGGGGGACGCCAACATGGCGGAGGTCTCCACGTATTTGAAGGTCGGGACCCTGGCGATCGTGTTGGATCTTGTCGAAGCAGGCGTCGAACTGCCCCGATTCGATCTGGACGATCCGGTGGCCGCGATCAAACAGGTTTCTCGTGATGTCACGCTGAAGGCCTCGCTGAAACTGTCCGGCGGCCGGTCGATCACGGCCGTGGACATGCAGCGGGCCTACCTGAAGGCGGCGATGGATTTCTACTCCTGCCATGATCTCAACCAGGTCACGAAGGACATTCTGGTTCGATGGGAAGACGTGTTGGACCGGCTTGAACGGGACCCGCGGACGTTGGTCCGCGACCTGGACTGGGTGGCCAAACGCCACCTGATGGAATCCTACATGGAGCGGAAGGGCTGCGGCTGGAACGACCCCCGCATCCGTTTAATGGACCTCCAGTACCACGACGTCCGGCCGGACAAGGGCCTCTACTACACGCTCGAACGCAGTCACATGATCGAGAGGATCGTGCAGGATGTCGAGGTGGCAAGGGCGGAGTTCACGCCGCCTTCCGGCACGCGGGCCTACTTCCGGGGCCGCTGCATTGGAAAATTCTCCAAGTCGATCTACGGCGCCAGTTGGACTTCGGTCCTGTTTGACGTCGGCAATACCGCGATCAAGAAAGTGCCGCTGATGGATCCCCTGCGCGGAACGGAATCCCTCACCGGCGACCTCATCGAGCAGGCCGACACGGCGCAGGCGCTGCTCGACAAGCTGAAAGCCTAATGAAGCTCCCGTACCTGCCTAACCACGACGATTCCAGCTTTTTTGATTTTCTGAACGCGCACCATCCCGAACTCACGCCGGGCGGACGAGCCGCCGCAGGCGTCTTTCAAGCGGCGGATCCGACGAGGGCCGGCGCGCCGGTCTCCGTGCCGCAGGCCACGACCGTGCTGGGCATCAAATATCAGGGGGGGGTCATCATCGCCGGGGACCGCCGCGCGACCGAAGGGTTTCAGATCGCCGAACGGCGGATCGAGAAGGTTTTCAAGATCGACGACTATTCGGCCATGGCGATCGCGGGCGCAGCCGGTCCCTGCATCGAGATGGCCAAGCTCTTTCAGACCGAGCTCGAGCACTATGAAAAGCTGGAGGGGGTCCAACTTTCATGCGAAGGTAAGGCCAATAAGCTGGGGCAGATGGTAAAGGCCAATCTGCCGATGGTCTTCCAGGGGCTCGTCGTCATGCCCCTTTACGTCGGATACGATCTGAAGCGGGGCGAGGGCAGGATTTTCAAGTATGACTTGGCCGGCGGCCGCTACGAGGAATCGGACTACCATGCCGTCGGGTCCGGCGGCAAGGACGCCCGCAACACGATGCGGGAACATTTTCGCCGCGGGATGGCCGAGCAAGACGCGCTTAAACTGGCCCTGCTCGCGCTGTATAACGCCGCCGACGACGACGTCGGCACGGGAGGCCCCGACCTCGTGCGCGGCATCTATCCGACCGCCAAAATCGTCAACGCCGGCGGGATTACCGACGTGTCGGAACAGCAGATCCGAGGCGTGTACGACGGATTGATCAGCACCCGTCGCTCCAAGGAGAACTAGCCATGCCGATGCCTTATTACGTCTCGCCCGAGCAGATGATGCAGGACAAGGCGGAGTATGCCAAGAAAGGCATCGCCAGAGGGCGTTCCATCGTCGCCATGGAATATGCCGACGGCATCCTGTTGGCCGCCGAAAACCCCAGCGCGTCGCTCCACAAGATATCCGAGGTGTACGACAACATCGCGTTCGCGGGGGCCGGCAAGTACAGCGAGTTCGAGAATCTTCGCAAGGCCGGCATTCGTCATGCCGATCTCAAGGGGTTCATGTACAGCCGGGAGGATGTCACGGCTCGATCGCTCGCCAACGGCTATTCCCAAAGTTTGGGGACCATCTTCAGCCAGGAGATGAAACCGTTGGAAGTGGAGATTCTGGTCGTGCAGATCGGGCATAACGGGCACGCCAACGAAATGTACCGCATTTCCTTCGACGGCAGCATCATCGACGAGCGGCAGTTCGCCGTTATCGGAGGCAAGGCCGAAGCCGTTCAAGCGTCCTTGAAGGAAAAGATGCCGGCCCGCCCTCCGGACCTCAAGACGGCGCTTACCCTTTCCATTGCCGCGCTCGAACAGACCGGCAACCAGAAACTGTCCCTCGAAAGCCTCGAAGCGGCCGTGCTCGACCGGACGCGGGAGAACCGCCGGTTCAAGCGGTTTACCCCGTCTGAAACCAAACAACTTCTTTCATAGTCTTTCTCCGATCGTTCGTTCACCGGCTTCTGTTGAAGAAGCCCATGCCCCCGTGTAAGCTGTCGATATCCCTATGATGCCGGTCGGCCCCATGAAACAACGGATTTTCGGCTTGGAGAACGAGTACGGCCTGATTTTCTCGCCGAACGGTCGCATCTACCTGCCCATGGAGAAAGTTCTGGGCTACATCTTCGAAGGCCTCATCCCGAACAGCTGGCCCTCCAATGCGTTTTTGGTCAACGGCGCGCGCTTCTACCAGGATACCGGCTGCCACCCGGAATACTCCACGCCCGAGTGCGACAACATCATCGACCTGGTCGTGCATGACAAGGCGGGCGAACGGTTGTTGGAGGCCTGCCTGCCCGCGGCGGAGGAACGGTTAAGGGAGGAGGGGCTGTCCGGGGAAATATATATTTTCAAGAACAACACCGACTCGCTCGGCAACACCTATGGCTGCCACGAGAATTTCTTGATGCGCCGCGACGTGGACTTCTGGAAGGTCACGGAGCAGCTCATCCCGTTCTTCGTGACCCGGCAGGTCTACAGCGGAGCGGGAAAAGTCCTGAAAGTGTCCGGGAAGCCCCAGTACTTCATCTCCCAACGGGCACAGCACATCCACGAAAAGACCTCCTCTTCGACGACGTCTTCCCGCAGCATCATCAACACGAGAGACGAGCCGCACGCCGACGCCGAGCGCTACCGGCGGCTCCACATCATCGTCGGCGACTCCAACATGTCGGAGTTGGTCACCTACCTGAAGGTCGGAACCGCCACGCTCGTCCTCTCGATGATCGAAGAGGGCTATACCGTCCACGGGATGGAATTGGAAGACCCGGTCAAGGCCATCCGGGAGATCTCGCGCGATTCGACGGTCAAGCGCAAGGTAAAGCTCGATGACGGTCGCCAGTTGACCGCGGTGGAGATCCAGCGCGTCTATCTGGACCGGGCTCGAGAATACTTGGATCAACAGGACCACGATCCGATCCTCGACGACGTCTGGCAGCGCTGGGCGGTAATTCTCGACAAGCTGGAAGACGATCCGATGCAGCTCGTGCGCGAGATCGACTGGGTGACCAAGCGACATCTCATCCAGTCCTATATCGACAAGAAAGGATGCGGTTGGGACGATCCCCGCGTCTTCCTGCTCGATTTGCAGTTTCACGACGTCAAGCGGACGAGAGGTCTGTACTACCTCATGGAGTCTCGGGGCTTGATCGAGCGGGTAGTTGAAGAGGATGCCGTGCAGCGCGCCATGTCCACGCCCCCGCAGACCACGCGGGCGAAGGTGCGGGGGGACTTCATCCGATTCGCGCGCGCGAAGAACCGCTCGTACACGGTGGATTGGACCTACTTGAAGCTGAACGGGTACTGGGAAGAGACCATTCTTTGCATGGACCCCTTCAGCGCGGTCAACCGCCGCGTCGATGAATTAGTCGCGCAGGTGTCCGGCTTACGGTTTTATCGATGATCGTTTCGGCGTTCAGACAGGCGCAGCACAGAATGTCGCGGCTCGACCGGACACTCATCACGGCCATCGTCTTGATCACCAGCGTCTTTCCGGTGGAGCTGTTTCCCAACCAGCCGCCGCCCCCGAAAGGCATCGACGGCCAGTACAGCGGCAAGCAGGGCCAGGTGCTGGTCGTGAAGGTGCCGGACGTCTCGGATGCGACCGAGGTGAAGGGCAAGTTTCTTGACCGGACGATTCCCTTTTTCCGCGAGATGCGGACCGGCGAGCCGCCCGGCTACCTCGGTCTGCTCGGAATTGATCTGCAGGATCAACCGGGCACCTACGAGTTGGCGGTCGAGATCAAGCAAGGCGAGCAGTCGAGACATCTCAGCTACAACGTCCTTGTGGCGAAAGAAAAGTTTCATGTAGAGCATCTGAAGTTACCGAAAGACAAGGTGGATCTGGACGACAAAGCCGTAGCGCGTTGGAAAGTTGAGCAGGAGGAGGTCAAAAAGGCGTTGTCGGAAGATTCGGCCTTGCGGCTCTGGCGCAGCCACTTCGTCGAGCCTGTCAGCGGCAAGCGCACCGGAATCTTCGGCAGCGTGCGCATCATGAACGGGCAGCCGCGAAATCCGCACAACGGCGAGGATATCGGCGCGCCGATGGGCACGGATGTGGCGGCGACGAACGACGGCGTCGTGCGTCTGACCGTCGATCACTTTTTCTCCGGGAAAGGCATCTTCGTCGACCACGGGCTCGGCTTCTACAGCATGTATTTTCATCTCTCGGAAGTGCTGGTCAAGGACGGAGATCTGGTCACGGCCGGCCAGATCATCGGGAAGGTCGGCGCCACCGGTCGCGCCACCGGCCCGCATTTGCACTGGGGCGTCAAACTCAACGGCGCCCGCGTAAACCCCTACGCGCTTCTCGACCTGCCGTTTAAGAACGGTGCGATGCCCAACGACACCGACCCCCCGCCGCTCTCAGAGACGGCTCAGACGCCTCTCACAATTCCAGAAAAGCATTAGGAGTTGGACGGCTCGTGGCACCTGCCTGCGTCGGCGCTCCGGCTCCGCCGCTTCGGCCCAACCCGCAGGCAAGCGTACGAACCTCACAAGGTGAGAACAGTCGACGAACATTAAGGGAAACGCTCCTTTGATGAAGTTGTCCCGCAGCGTGAGGGGGTTCCGGGAAAGCTTCGGGGTAAGTCGGAACCGGCCCTCTCCATACCTTCACAGCGGTACGAGAAATAGGTGCAATAGCGTCGCTCCTTTACAGGGGTGACATGAAGGGGGGATTGCCCGAAGCCTAGGATTCCGCTATTAGTGGGCGTCATTTGGATCCCACTCGATAGAAGGCATCCGCATGCCGCAACATCTTGCCCATGTGCGCCGGAACAACGACGGATCGTACGCCGTTCATGATCTTGAAGAGCATCTGCGCTCGGTGGGGGATCGTGCGGCCGAGTTTGCCTCGGCCTTTGACTTGTTAGGCCATTTCATCAACGGCCATTATCCCTGTTGGGCCTGATGATTTGTCGCGGGGAAACGGGTAAGCTCGGCGGCGAGGCTGCTCTTCATTGGATTTAGCCGGGATGAATCTCACCCCCTACCACGCCAAATTCTTCGCCCACGAACTCACCAAACGCTGTCCGT
>JBBILH010000073.1:0-16969 GCA_037445005.1 Nitrospira sp. | reverse complement strand
CGGAATGACTCTTCCAACTGTGACGCTTCCCGGTAGTAGACGGCCACGGCGCGGTCGCCGGCGGTCTTCTCGCTCGCCGGCTTGCCCGCGCAGGCGTACAGCGAGTCCTTGGATTTGCCGATCAAGGCCCGCTTCGCCGGAAACGCATCGTGCCCGTCGGGACGGATTTCCGCGCACCCGGCGACCGCCGCGATCGCCACAGGGAACAGCAGCATTCTGCACCACCACGAACGAGAACGATGAAGGCGTACGACACTCATGACTCCGGAGAGTACCCTAGAACATGGGGAAAGAAAAGGCGGTTGAGTCGGGAGTATGCGATTGCCGCAGGGGGCGGACTTTGTTATAGTCCGCGCCCAGATAGACCCATGGGACTCGAACCAAACTACATCGTGGTGGATGGCCAGACGTTCAGCAAGGCCAAACTGGCGCTCGACAACCACGTTTACAAGAATTGCCAGATCAACGACTGCGACCTTTACTACAGCGGAGGACAGTACGAATTGATCGACACGCACATCACCGACTCACGGCTGATCCTCAACCATCCCGCCAAAAGCATCTACGCCGCTCTGCAGATCTTCAAAATGAAGTCGCCAGGCTCGCGTATTATCTTCGAGTAATCCGTATATCGCGCGGACGTCGTTCGTCGGCGCGCTGGAGGTTTGAGGTCCGAGTCGAGACCGGATGTCTCCCGCGTCAAGTCTCCGGCATCCGATCTCGGGCCTCCGGCCATGACTGCCGTCGGAGATACGCTCCAAACGAGGGTGACGACTACTTACTGACCGGGATGTTCTCCGCGCGTTTCACGATCTCGATCGGCTGGAACACGGGATCTTGCGAGCCTTTGGAGGACTCGGCTTCGATCCGCTGGAGGAATGAGGCGGGACCGGTCACGGGGGCGTAGCTGAGGGTGGTTTCGACGTCGAACGTCTTGGTGTCCTTGGGCGTGGGGAAGGTGAACGTCTCGACCCGGAGCTCTTCGGGTTTCAACACCGTGTCTTCAAGCACCTTCACCGCATCGAAGTCGAAGTGGGTCTTCTGTCCTTTGGCGTCCTGGTAAACGCGGCCGTAGACGCGCTTGTCGGAGAAGACGGTCCTCAAGTTCTTCCCCTTGATGTCGAGTTCCAGCACGACGCTGGCCCAGGCCGGATGAGTCGTCGGAAGGTTGTGCGGCACGAGACTCTGCACCTTCACCACAACCGTCGTCTTGTCTCCGTCGATCTTCGTTTCAACATCCAATTTGGCCGCTTCCTGGCGGAGTTTTCCGATCCGCCCTGGGAAGGTATGGTTGGCGACCGTTCTCTTCTTTTCGCCGTTCGCGGATTCACCCGTCTGTTCCGGCATGTGGCAAGACTGGCATTCCTTGCCCGACTTCACGGCTTTGCTCTGATCCCAATTCCCGAGTAGATCATTGCTCTTTCCCAGATTGGCCGCCGAGGGAACGGATTGGTGGCAATTCAGACAGAGATCGGACTTGTGAAACAGCGCCAGCTCCATCGACTGGTGGGCGAGATTCTGGGCGAAGTCTTTGTACGGCCCGTACAGAATCTTGCTGCCACCCGCCTCGTACTTCGGCTCGGGCGGCTGTTTCGCGCGGTCGACCGACTTGATCAAATGGCATTGCGCGCAGGCGACGCCGTCCATCTGCGGATCGCCGGACTTGGCCTGGTCGATGAACAGTTGAACCTGATCGGGGAATTCCCGCACGTGCGGAGCGTGGCAGCGGAAGCAGAGCGCCTTGTCTTTCCCCGCCGGCGAGCTCAGAAACGCATCGAGCGAGGCGCGGAACGCCGGCGAATGGATCGATCTGGACAGCGGCGAGGTTTCCCATTCCTCGAAGACCCGCTCATGGCACCGTTTGCACTTATTGGAGTTGGGAAAGGCTTTATCCAGCGTCGCTTGCGACTTCCCATCGAGCGCAAGCGTGACGGCGCCGTCGCGCAGATCGAAAACCGCGAGGCCGGCGCACAGAAGAACGGCCGTAAGGAGAATCTTCGCACCCGTCGAGGAACGCATCATGTTCCGCATCTCTTTCCGAGGCCGACTACAAAGTTTTTGCCCGATAGGTCAGCACGCGGGGTTGCGTGTACTCGTCCAGAATCATCTTCGCGGATTCCCGCTCCTTGTCGCCGGGCAAGGTCGCCAGATACTTGTCCCTCAAGGCCGGCTCCGGCACGGGAATCAGCGAGTAGTTCAGAACGGCTTCGATCGACGCCGCAGACGCGCCGGCGGGCAACGAGAGGGAGAACGGCACCTTTCTCGTGTTCCCGCCTTTGATGAAGGGATCGGGAATCGGACCGCGCAAGATCTTGTCGTAAGGCAGCCCGAACTGCTTCGTCTCCTGGGCGAGGACTTTGCCGGCGGCGTCCTTGACCGCAATGGCCAAGAAGAACTGTTTCAGCACCGGATCGCCGTCGGGAAAACTATGGGGCAGGCTGCCGACTTTCACCAGGACCGTGCCGTCGACGGCCGACGCCGATTTGTTCGCCTCGATGTCCACCCGCGGCATCCATTCGGCCTGCAGGTTTCGGTTCTTCAGCAACGTGCCGGGAATGACCACGCCCCGGAACCAATGGCGTCCGATTGACCGGGTCATGGCTCCGCGCTTCGACGTTGAACTCCCCGTGGACGGCTCCATGTGGCAATCCTGGCAGATGGTGCCCTGCAGGATTTCCCCCGGAAGATCTTTCTGCGTCACGTCCTTGACTTTGTCGAAATGGCACGAGGCGCAATAGTTCGCGCCGCGGAACAGGTCGGTTTGTGCCGCCGGATGGACCAGATTCTCCTCGGGGTCGGCATAGGGCCCGTGCATGGTCTTGCCCGGCGCGATCTTGAACGTCGGCGGCGGGGCGATGGTGGTTTCGACGGACTTGATCAAGTGACAGGAGGCGCACCCGATCCCTTCGATCTGGGGCTTGCCCGACAGCACTTGCGCGACGATCTTCTCCGCATGCTGCGGGAACACCGTCGTCGACGGCACGTGGCAGGACAGACAACGCTTCCGCTCGTCGGGTCCCGGGTTGGTTTGCATCCAGACGCCGAGCACGGTGCGGAATACCGGAGATTCGAGCGAGGTGCCGTGCAAGAGCGCGGCATCGACGCGGCCGAAGGTTTTCAAATCGGGGGTCTGCTCGCGGGCGCCCTTCCACTCTTCATAATGGCGGTCGTGACACTGTTTGCAGTCCTCCGACCGGATGAACACGTCCTCGATCTCCGCCACCCAGTCGGCCGGCGCCTGCCCGTCCGTCTTCTGCGCGATCGCCCGTTCATGGTAGACGGCGTTGACGACCGGGATAAGCAATAGGAAAAGACCGAGCAGTATGCGGGGGATTCGCGCCATATCGGATCAGTCCCGTTTACAACCGACGAAGTGAAAATTGACACCCCATCCGACCGGATCACCGGGATCGGCCGGCTCATAGGTGCCCACGGTAAAGTTGCATTCCCTCATCGCTTTCTTGATCGCGCGGCCGAACTCCAGCATGTTCCTGATTTCGTTCTTGTCGATCTCCTTGATGACCGACCGAACCTTGATCCCGGCATAGTCTGCGCGCGAATTCCCGATGACTTCGAACACGGCCACGCCTTGCGGCCGCTGGAGCTTCAGTTCCTTCTGAATTTCTTCGTCGACTTCGCCGACGACCACGCCGAATTCCTCCCCCAATTTTGCGGCTTCGTCCACCGTCATGGGCGACGTGTCCGCCGCCGGAGCGCGCGTCGGAACGACCGAGACCAATAGAGCGGCGCTGAACGCCAGACACAGAAAAAAGGCCCTTCTGGCAGGAAGGGCCTTGTACAGGAAAATCGCCACCGTGGTTCGCTTGTCCTCCAACAACTTACGGAATCCGACCGGCATCAGAGTTTGGCCGTAGGATCGATCGACAGCTGAAACCAAGGGGCCACGGCCTTCTGGCCGTTGCGTTCTTTATTCTCGCCGTTCCAGACGGCGAACGAGACGGTCTGCACCCGCCCGGGAATCAGTTTCGCCTCATTCTCCTGTTCCTCGCTGACCAACGGCCGACGCATGACCACATGCCATACCCCGTCCTTCCACATCGCCTTGCCCTGCACACGGCCTTGTTTCTCTTTCGTGGTCAACGTGCTGAATCCGCCGCCGATAAGATCTTCCACGGAAGAGATGCGGCGGGGAATGACCTCGAACGTCCGCACTCCTTCTTTCCGCTTGTCGGTGCTTCTCGCCGCGCGGCGATCGATGTCGCTCTGCCAGTCCGCTTTCCAATGCCAGATGTTGATGTAATGGTCGAGCTGCCCCATGCAGAAGAACGCAGGAGCGTCGCCGAGCGGCAATCCGACGGCGACGCCGTCACGGAAGGTGCCCGGCGTCAACCGGTCGTTCTTGGTATTGTCCTGCCATTCCAGCAGAAAGGCGATTTCGGTCCCGTTATGGAGGGTGCGCACCTTCAGTGCCCGGGCGGTCGGCTCAGGCCAAACCGGTCTGGTGATGATCTGTCCGCTCAACGGGAGCGTCATCGCAGGAATCTTCGACCACGCCGCATCCTCAGGCGCCGACGGCAATTCACCTTCGACGTAATGGGCCCGGATGATCATCCCCTCCGAACTGACAAGGGGAATACCGAGACCTCCGAGCACACCGGCCACGACCAGGATGATCAGGAAGAACAGAAACAGCGGGCGGGAAAGAGTGTTCGTCGGCTTGCGCACCATGCAGGGTCCTCAGATGACTAACGCACCAGGTCGCGACGAATTCAGAATAACACAAAAACCTTATGAGACCAACGGCAGAGCCCGCGGGTTTCTATCCGAGTTTGACCCGCCGAATCTTATTCTCGCCTCTCTCACAGATATAAAGATGGTCGTGCGAGTCCAACGCCAGCCCGACCGGCGAGTTCACCACCGCTTCGACCCCGAGCAACCCGTCTCCATGCTTCAGGGTCCCGGCCGACTCCTTCGCGACAAAACGCGCGGCCCCGCACCCGCCCATGTTCTTGTCCTCGTAGCCGCTGTCGCCGTTGCCCGCCACCGTGGTGATGATCCCGGTGCCGGCGTCGACACGCCGGACGCGATGGTTCATCGTGTCCGATATGTATAAATTGTCATGGTCGTCGAACACCACGGCCTCCGGCGCATGAAGCATCGCGCGTACGGCCGGCTTGTCGTCGCCATCGTAGCCGTAGCGGCAGACCCCGGCCAACGTCGAGATGATTCCCGTATGGCGGTCGATTCTCCGGACTCGATTACTGCCTTTGTCGACGAACACCACATGGCCCTTGCCGTCCACAGCGATGCCGACGACGTCGTAGAGGCGAGCCTCCAGTGCCGGTTTCCCGTCGTCGAGATACATCGACATATCCAAGCCGTCGGAGCAAACCGGCATGAGCCATCCATGGTCGTCGCTGAAATCAATCCCGATGGCGTCCCCGGATAAGACCACGAGATTGCGCGCCACCAACGGCTGATCGCGCACGTCGTCTTCAGCCGTCCAGGTTCCGGCCACCGTCGTCACCGTGCCGGTACGCGGATCGTAGCGGCGAATCTTGTGGGCTTGGGTGTCGGCGATATACATGACGTCGTCGCGATCGAATGCGATGGCCGCGGGCCAGGTCAAATTGACCTCGAGCGCCGGTCCGTCACCGTTGAACCCGTGCTGGCCGGTCCCGACGACCGTCGTGATCACGCCGCTGTCCCGGTCGACTTTTCTGATACGGTTGCTCCCGGAATCGCAAATGTAAAGATGGTTGTGGGAGTCGAACGCGACGTCGAGAGGCAGATAGAGCCCGGCTTCGCCGCAGGGACCTTCATCGCCGCTGTAACAGGTTTCGCCGATCCCGGCGAAGTTGTGAATGGTCCCCTCTTGCAAGTTCACGCGGCGGACTCGGTCGGAGCCGGACTCGGCAAAATAGAGCCACCGCTGGTCCCGGTCGACGGCGGCGTGATGCGGCAACGGAATTCCGGCCTTCACGGCCCGCTTCCCGTCGCCGGTGCTGCGCGCCTTGCCGTTTCCCGCGAACGTTTCGATGTACCCCAGGGCGAGTTGAACGTCGGTTTCCATATCGGCCGGTCTCGCTCCCTTACGCGTGCGGAACCGGTTGTGCGGCGGGCTGTTCCGCGACCGGCGCCGCCTGGGTCTGAGCGCCTTGTATCGCCTGGGGAGCCGCGGCCTGCTGCTGCGCCGCCTGAGCTTCCGCTTCGATGGCATCGGCTTCATGCACCGACTTCTTGAAGCCCTTGATGGCCTTCCCGAGCCCTTCCCCCAGCTGCGGCAGCTTGCCCGCGCCGAAAATGATCAGCACGATGAAGAGAATCAGGATCAGCTCTGTAAAACCTAGGCTCCCGAACATGGTGTACACCTCCCTATGGGTAAATCAGGACGCGCCGGCCTCTTTCGTCCGTTTGGTGAACCGCTCCTTCAACCGCTGCCTGGCCTGTTCCGCCTGCTCGAACATTTTGGACTTGTCGTAGACGCTGATCAGGTTGTAGTAGGCCAAGGGTTCGTCGGGATTCTGCTCGACCGCGTCCTCCATGACCTTGACGGCCAGATCCGTCTTCTTGTGATTCAGCGCGAGTTCCATCAGTTTGAAACTCGCTTCCAAATGTTTGGGGTCGAGTTCCAAGGTTCGCAGGTAGCATTGAATGGCCATATCGATCGTGTTGTAGTCCGACACCTGAGGATTGTCGAGTTCCACGTACACGCCCGCGAGATTGTACCAGGCGATCGGATCGTCCGGGGTAATCTCGACGAGGCGCTCATAGTAACCCTTGGCCTCCATGTACTTCTTTTTATCCGCATAGACGCGCCCGAGATTGAAGAGGGCCAGGACATCGTACTGGAACACCTCAAGCGCGTGCTTGAACTCGGCCTCCGCCTCATCGGTCATGTTCTTGGTGGCATAGATGGTCCCAAGATTCGAATAGTACATCGCAAGCGAGCGATTCATCTCGGCCCGAAGGCCTTCGGCCATCTCGATCGACTTTTTCACTTCCACCAGGGCGTCATCCAGCCGGCCCTTGCTGAAATAGAGCTCGCCCAAGCGACAGCGGGCTTGAAAATCGTCCGGCTCCGTCGCGAGCAGCTTTTCGATCTCGGCGATTTCCTCGTCCGGGGCCAACGGCTGGTCGCCGGGATCGACGACGGTTTGTCCTTGCGGTGTCTGAGATGGCGCCTGTTCGCTCATATGTATGGTCCTTACCGTGTTAACGTGGCACTCAAATATGGTCCCCGGCGAGTCGATCGGGCGGAGTCAGCATCGACGCCTCCGGCGCCATGAGCGGCTGTATCTCATCCGGCTTGTAGCGGTCCAGGGTGAGGAGCATCAGGCCCAAAACCACCATCAAGGTGAGATTCGAATACAGCAGCGCGTAACCCGCGATGAACATCAGTCCGATTCCGTAACCGGCCAAACGCCCCATTTTCAACAGCTTGATCACCGTATAGGCCCAAGCCAAAAGCCCGGCCATGTAGAAAGCGAACGGCAGGTAGAAGGAATAGCCCATCCCGAACATGAAGATCCAGCCGATCCCGTCCGCGCCCTTCTTCACATGCTCCGCCATGACCGGATCATAGCGCTTCAGGATGTAGTCGATAAACAGCATCACGAGGAACACGCTTCCCGCCGATCCCCAAAACCACATGGCCCGCCGGCGCTGGCGCTGATTATGGGATCGGAACGAGAGACCGCGCCCGTACGCCCAATAAACCAACAGACTGGCGAGCACCATGAATGCTTCGCCGCCGCGATGAAATTCATAGACGAACGGCGGAGCGGCTACCGTGCCAAGAAAACTGTATATCGTGGACACGATCTGGTAGTACAGCCAGCCTGATATGCCGAAGAGATAGACAACTCCAAGAATACGGTGCGACCGCTCAGGGTGAGTGGACAGAAACTCCGCCCCCAACAGCCAAATCGCCCCCAGCGCAACGGTATTGTAGACGGCCGATCCGACCATCGTCGGGGGGACGAGCAAAAATCCGACCGTCAAAAAAAGGAGCAGCGCCACGCAGGGAACCGTAACCCGATTCATTCCGTTGAATCCCCGGCTCGCCAACCGGTTCAGCAGGCCCACCGACAGCCCGAGAAAGAGCAGAATAGCGACCGCGTTCAACAACCACTGGCCGATCTCGGTCAAGGCCGTAAACGTGGGAATGATCCACTGGTGATCGGCGGCGAGTTTGCTGAGGTGCATGCCGAGCCTCGAAACGAGCCTGTACAGGATGAGTTCAAGAAAGGCCACGAGCAACACGAGCTTGACCGTATACTGAAACAGCAACGGTTGCTCGCTCAGTTTTCCCGTCAACCGTTCGATGCTCGTCGTCCGTCCCTGCACGTTCGCGTCTCCAACAAGTGGCGTGAATTATACCGATCCTCGAAAAACCCGGTCAACGTCGCTACGCTTGCGCCACCGGCGCAATCTGGGCCTGCTCGGCCTTTGCTTTGGCTATGTAGAGCAATCCGTCCGCCATCGAGTAATTGAACGGCAATTCGCAGACGACCTCACTGACCTTTTCATATACGTGCTGATAAAGCCGTTCCGCCTGTTCCGGCGTCATTCCCTCTTGCACCTCGTAGAAGAAACCCAGGCTCAGGTCCTCCGCCGAGGGCCGCATGATGCGGCGAATGCCGTAGCCCCCGGGGTCGCTCATGATCGGCGCTTCTTTTTCCAGATCGAACAGGCAGGGCTGGCAGGAGAAGCCGTACGACTCGTTGAGTTTCTTGTTTTCGACGATGAAATTCATCGTCTCCAGCGCTTCCTCTTCCTTCTCGGTCGGGAACCCGACGATGATATAGCAGTGCACGGCGATTCCCAGGTCGACGCAATCGTTGGCGATCCGCCGCACCCACTCCTGCTGAATGCCCTTTTTCATGAAGTCCATGATCCGCTGGTTGAAGGATTCCAAGCCGAAGACGATCTTCAAACACCCGGCGTCGCGCATGGACGCCAACAATTCCTTGGTGAGGTGTTTTTCGAAACGCATTTCGCAGGTCCACTTGACGTCCAGCCGGCGCTCGATCATCTGCTGACACAGCCGCTTGGTCGGCGAAAGCGCGAAGCACTCGTCGGTGAAGAAGAAATTGCGGACTTGATACCGGTTCTTGAGCCACTCCAATTCTTCGATCGTCCGTCCCGGATCCTTCTGGCGGAAGTTCTGGTGATCCAGCGTGAGCGCGCAGAACGCGCAGTCCTTGTAGTAACAACCGCGCGAAAACTGTACCGGAAGCACCGGCTCGGGGGAGAGGTATCGGCCGAGCGGGAATCCGTCGTAATTCGGCGCGGGCAGCTGATTGACGTTTTCAGAATAGAACGGTTGATTGACGGTGATCTTGCCGTTCTGCCGATAGATGAGATTGGGAACCTTGGTGAAATCCTTCTTCCCGGCCATCTGATTCACTAGTTCCAGCAGCGCGGTCTCCCCTTCAAACACCACGATGTCGTCGGTGATGTCGAACAGGCTCGGGCAACGGCGGAGATTATCCACCAGACGAGTAAAGATGCTCCCGCCGATCGTGAGGTGAATGTCCGGGGCCGCTTCCTTGATCAAGCGGCACAGCGTGAGCCCGGGAATGATTTGCGAGGTGGCTGTAATCGACACGCCGATCAGATCGGGATGATCCGCCACGATCGAAGGCAGAAATCGCTCGCGGAACAGCCTGATGTAAGGGTTCTGCTGCTCGTCCCGGACGACCTTCATCAGATCCTTGGAGGAGTAAATGGAATAGGCGCTGAACTGGTTATCGACGACCGTCAGCCTGGTGGGGAAGTAGAGCGTCGAGACGACCTCCAGCCACTTGTCGATGAGGAAAAGGCTTTCCCGGTAGGTCTCGATATCGTAGAAACCTTCCCCGCGCAGCTTGTGCTTGGCAGGCTCGATTCGATCGATCAAATATGGAAACCGATCGAGCGACTCGACGATCCGAGCAAGATGTTCGTCGCTGCCGGGTCCCGACTCGCCTGCCCGGCTCCGCTCAAGGGCCGTCCGCTTGTCGATGAGGTCTTGATAGAGCCCTTCACCATAGGATTGAGTCAGCAAGTCGTCGAGGAGCTCGATGCCGAGATCACGTTGAGAGACGTCTTTGATGCCGGCCTGGGCAAGGAACCCCGTCAGGGACGGCAGGCTCAAATAGGGCTGAGATGGATGCCATGTCGGTGGAAAAAGGAGCGAGACTTTCATGGCTATGCTCTACCGACTGATTTGAAAAATAAGATGAATTTTCTCTCGATCCCGAATCTTTTTTATACACTCCGGTACGGCCCAAATGCAACCCTGGCTGGCCCGATTCCGCCTCTGCCTGCCGCTTAAAATAGATCGCCGTCAAAAAGAAAGGCCCCAGTTCTGAGAACTGAGGCCTTTCTCGGCTGCCTTCATGTCTGCGCCATGCGCAGACTAGGCTATCTCGCCCCGGTTACCTCACGGAAGTTTGAGGGTGAACCAAGTGGAGAGCGCCTTCATACCGTTACGCTCGATGTTGGAGCCGTCCCACACCGCGAACGCGATGGGCACGGACATCCCGGACTTGAACTGCGTGTCGTTGGCATCGCCGGTTTCCAACGTCCGCTTGACGACCACGCGCCAGGTCGGACCGCTGTACCCGCCGCCCTTGACGGCGCCGGACGGTTCCCATACGCCGTTACCGATGACATCCTGGTGAGCCTGGGTGGTGAGAGTGCTGAAGCCGTTGGCGTTCAGATCTTCGACCGAGCTCACGCGGAGCGTCGGGTCAGACATGATGTTGCCTGACCAGATGCCGGGGTTGAAGGGTCCGAGGCTGCGTCCGATCCGGTCCGGATAGGTCACGCCGCCGGCAGGCTCTTCAAAGTAGAAATCCCAGAAAATTCCGGGATACTGATCGTCCACGTCCCACAACCCGGCGCTGTCCTTGCCGAGGTCCTTCTGCCACTCCGCATTCCACCGCCAAATGTTGGTGGTCCCGCCGGACTGCCCCATGCACTGGAACGGGGGCGCACCGGACGTGTTGACCGGGAACATGATGGCAGCCTGGTCACGGAAGTCCTGCGGACCGATGGTCGTGTCGTTCTTGGTCTGGTCGCTCCACTCGACGCGCAACCCGAGTTCCTTGCCGTTCGTCATCGCCTTGACGAACACGGACTTCACGGAGATGTTCGGGTGCATCGGAGTCGTGATCAACTGGCCGCTCAACGGCACGATCACACCGGGAACAGCTTCCCAAATCGGGTTTGCCCCATCCATGGGGATGGGTCCCTTGACCGCCTTGGCCGGAATAGTAACCGGCTGACTGACGGCCAACGGCACCTGCCCAATCGTCAGCATCACGCCCACGATCAGGGCAGAGAGAAGAATGCCAAACACCACAGACTTGTTGTGTGTCTGCACTACTCTCATGGACTATGCCCTCCTCTCGATTAAATGATTAAGAACTGTGACCCAAAATGACTGCTGAAAACAATAAGAATGGACCCACTACATGAACTCGGATTTCGTTAGGCGGTCCCGACCGGCCCCCCTTCCTCCTTGTCTTTGTCCTTTTCCTTCTGATCCATAAAATTCTGCGCACCGGTTTCGTTGAGCAAGAGGCTGAGCTCATTACCCTGGTCCTGAGCGCCGCACTCGTATGTCTGCCCTTCCGGCGAATTGAACGTCGCAGGGCGATAATCGGCTTCCGAGTAAGGCTGCGGGGTCACGCCCAGGAACGCCGCTTCAAAATCCATCCACTCCGCCGTCATATCGGCAACGATCTTGAAAAACCCTGAATCGGCCTTCTTGATCAGCATCCGGCAGAACAGCGGCACCCAACGGCCGATGTGGTTCTTGACGAACTTCTTCTGCGCGTCGACGACGATCTGCGTCTTGTCCGCCCCGTCATGGCATCGCGAGTAGGACTCCTTGTACGCGAGGAAATGCATGAACTCGAATTCCACGCTGAGATGATCGAGCCGCTCATGAATATCTTTGGAGAGCTCAACACCGAAGGCTTTATAGAATCCGGCGATGTCGCCCATGACGTGGGATTGAGCGAAGACGTGGTCGTTGCCGAACAGGGTTTCATAGGGAGGACAATCCAGCGTAATTACGTTACTGAACACGCGGCGATGTTCAGCCTGCAGATCCCCCAACTGCCAATTGGAACATTCCGACGCGACCAACTTCTCGACTTGGTCCAATTGTTTCCGGATGGCGACCAGCTTTTGCTTCGCCCGCTCGCCGCCGATACCATCGAGCGCCTTCTCCAGTCCGTCCAGCGCTGCGCGTCCGTCTTCGACAAATTCTCCGCACTGGATGTAATCAAGGAATTCTTCGTCCTCGGGATAAAGGAGGCTCCAAGATACGAGAAGATAGAGCTTGCTGCGATTGAGGGCCCGTTCTACTGCGGGAGAGTCTTTGATCGCCGGCGGAGAGGCGATGACTGCGGCGGCACCGGATGAGGTATTTTGTACCGGCTGTTTGCTCGTCATAGTGACAATCAGCTCCTCGGTTTATGCGATACCGTGAACAATTTCTTCGGCATACGCGCCTAAACCTCTGGCACAAGCCCGCGTATGATAGGTAAAGGTCGCGAGTATGTCAAGCCTGATCTCCAGGGTCAGGGGCCGAAGATTAACCCCCAATTCCAGCGCAGTATCTTCGATCTTTATCCACAAGATTTCCCTTGAATTTTCCGTTGAAACATGCCGACTCAGATCCTCGATCTCTCACCGGAGGCCGGCCATTAATCTTGCCGGCGTCACCCTGATGGCCACATGGTCGTTCACGGTCTTGCAGACGTGCTCACAGAGGCCGCACCCGACGCACCGTTCGGGAAAAACCATGAGACGTTGACTGTCGAAATCCATCGAAAGCGCCTCCACCGGACATTTCGACACGCAAGCATGGCATCCCTGTCCTGCCGTGCACAAGCGGTGATTGACCGTAGCAGTTCCCATTTGCACGGCACGAAAGTCCGCCGGAGGGAGAAGCGCCTCAGTGGCGCAGGCCGCGATACAGGGAAGATCATCGCAGAGATGGCACGGCGCCTGATCAGCGAAGATGATGGGCGTACCTTCTTGTTGATGAAACAGGATCGATCCATGGGGGCAGGCTTTCGCGCAATCGCTGCATTTCGTGCAGCGGTCGAGAAAGAGCAATTCCTCCACCGCGCCGGGAGGCCGAAGCCAGTCCGCTCGCAATGCAGGCGCCGGCTTTTCGGGTTCGGCCTCGGCTTGTTTGGAAAATTCTCTCGCCGCTTTTGCGACGGAGAGGACGGAGTCCTTCAGAAAATCCCGCCGACCGTATTTGGGGTCAGTGGCCATTGAAATGCAGGCTGAGGTTCAGGTTAAGCCTGAGCGAAGAATTTTGGTTTGTCTTGCCTCGGCCTTAGCCTCAGTCTCAACCTTTCTTACATTACGCCATCGGCGCGCAATTTGTAGACTTCGACGCATCGATCGCAGGCCCCGAACTCAACATCCCATCCCGGATGGTTCTCACGGATGAAATCCAGCACGTACGCTTCGGTCTTGGTTCCAAGATCCTCGACCCACGAATAGGTCGGGAACCGGCAGAGGGGGCAGGGAAAGCCCGGCATCAGCATGACCTTGTTTTCCGTCTCGGGCACTTCGCCGCCCTCGACGTCGACGGCGCGGTCCATCACGCGCAACGTGTCCGTCGCCATCTCGATCAATTCCGAATGGGTGAAGAATCCTGTTTGCCACAACCCTTCGAAGACCGACTTCAACTGCGGGGCCGGAATCTTTCGGTACCAGGAACGGAATTCTTTGAAGCGATCTTCTTTTCGCATCATCGGCTCTTTGCCCATCGTCGTCAGGCGACTGTCGACGCTGAGACTCCACAGGACGCGGTACCGCTGAAGGATGAGTGTCTCTTCGCCGGGATTCTGCCCGACTTTCGTATCGGGATCGTACCCGAAATACGGACCGAGCATGTCGGAGATGTGCATGAGTTCGTGGCGGCAATAACGGGTCAATGCCGGGTCGTAGAACCGGCGTGGAATAAGCTTGATGCCGACGCCCTTCAATCCCTTGGCTTCGAATTCCTTGGCGAGATCGTGCTCGACCGATCCCCATTTTCTCAGGATGTCGACCCCTTCCTGATCCTCTTTCAGCACGCCTTTGATCAGTACGATCCCGACCCGTTCTTTCAATTCCGGGTATTCGTCGAAGGCATCTCGAATAATGTCGGAAAAACCCCATGTGCCGAAGAGGAACTGGTACAGCTTCTTGAATTCACTCTCTCTATCATCGAGCGTGTATTTTTCATAAATAGGGTCCGCGTACTCGTGGAACTCCTTATAATAGGTGGGATCTCCCTCCCGTTCGGTCTTTTCGACGAACGAATCGATGACCTCCTGCAGCAATGCCGGCTGAAAACGTAGTTCCATGACAGCTCCCAATGCTCCTCTCTCGATTTTCGATCAATAGCCTCGTCTCGCCCCCAGGAAAAAACCGAGAAACCGGTGTCCAGCGCGGCTTGACTTGGCGGCTGAGCTTCTCTTACGATCACCGGAAACAAGCGAAATTATACTGACCCGAAACGGCGATTTGCAACGAAGCGAAACCGCCGCGGGCCGATTCACCACCCATGAAGGTACAAGGTCACATCCATGGCTGATCAGACCGTCTCTCCGATGACTCCACCACCCTTGCCCCCAACCGAGCAGGCCGCCGCACCTCCGCCCATTGCCGACCACCTTGAATACTGGAAGGCGGGAGCCCGCGAATCAAGGACTTTTCGGGGACATTCGCACGGAGTCTGGGCGGTCGCTTTCGCGCCGGACGGAATGACGCTGGCCAGCGCCGGTGCCGACCGTCTCGTCCGCATTTGGGATATTGAAACCGGTCGATTGCTCCGCTCGATGCGCGGGCACACCAACGACATCCGTTCCATGTGTTTCACCCCTGACGGGCTCACGCTGGCGACCGGAAGCGAAGACCGGACCATCCGGCTCTGGAATCCCCAGACCGGCGAACCGATGAAGCTGCTCTTTACCCGTTACGACCACAACGTCTGCTGTTTGTCGATGTCGCCGGACGGATTGATGCTGGCCCGCGGCGGCCATAACAAGGACATCAAGATTTGGGAGGTCACGACCGGCACCGAGCTGATGACCCTGCTCGGCAAAGATCAATATGACCACCAATGGTCGACCTGCGTGGCCTTTTCACCGGACGGCGTTCACCTGGCCAGCGGCGCCGATATCGGCAAGATCAAGATCTGGGAGGTCCTCCCCAGCGGCGAGGAGAAACTCGTCATCAACGGACATTGGCGACAAGACGAAGAGGACAGCACCGACACGCGCGGCTACTTCATCGAAGACGACGGCGGATTCCAAAAGCCGATGGACTACTGGATCGGCGCCATGACCTTCACACCCGATGCGAAATACCTGATCACCGGCAGCCGCGACAACACCATCAAGATGTTCGAGATGCCTCAGGCCCTCGAGCACCGCACCCTGAAGGGTCACACCGGCTGGGTCCGCTCGCTCATTGCGACCCCCGACAACAAGGTGCTGATCAGCTCCGCCGACGACAACACCATCCGCTTCTGGGACCTCTCCAACGGTCGGTGCTTTCGAACGATCAAGGGCCACACGGGGGGCGTCCGTTGCATCTCCCTCTCGCCTGACGGCCGCAGGCTGGCCAGCGCGTCGTGGGACCGGACGGTGAAGCTGTGGGAAGGCGGGGCGGAGGGATGAGGGCTGTTGCTCTCCCGTGCTCGCACACCCCGCACGCAAGATCAATCGAATGGTTACATCAAGGGCGGTGCTCGGTGCATGCGCGCAGTTGGAGAGCAACCAGCCCCCATCCCAGAAGAAGCAATCAGCAAGCGTGGAAGGACCATTCATAAGTAGCGTTTGCCATCTCGCGCTTATCCGCAAGCGTGACGCTCGTTATTCCTCACGTCGCGGACCTCAGTCAGTTTCCGCTTTCCTTCCTGGCGAAGTCTCGATAGGTACCCCGTTCCTTCGGTGAATTCCGCTTCGGGCATCCCACCCTCTAAACAGTTCTCCGCCGGCGGGAGAAAAAGAAGAAAGGCGACAGGCCGCTGAAAGACCCGTCGCCTTGATTTGCTCTTCCCCTTGTTGCCAGAATACCAGGAAGTAAGATATCCTTACTCAATGGGAGGGGCACGATGCTGGCGAAGAAAACCTCGAAGAACCAAGTCACCTTGCCGAAAAAGGTCTTGCGGGAGATTCCGGACACCGACTATTTCGATGTAACCAGTAAAAGCGGCGTGTTGATTCTCAAACCCGTGACGGTATCGGAACCAGGCTCCCGGCTGGCCAGCATTCGACGGAAGATCAAAGATCTAGGCATTGAACAGAAGGATTTGGAGCAGGCGATTGCTTGGGCGAGACGTCACCGAGGACGACGCGGGTGATCCGAGCCGTTCTTGACACCAACGTCGTGATATCGGCACTCCTCTTCTCCGGCCCTCCCTCCCAACTCGTCCCTGCCTGGCAGTCCGGTCGCCTCCAACCCATCGTATCGTCCCCCATTCTGAACGAATACGTTCGCGTGCTGGCCTACCCGAAATTCGGTCTGACTGCTTCGGAAATCCATAGTCTGCTCGAAGAGGATCTCCTCCCGTATATCGAGGCAGTGCGCGTCTCTTTATCGGAGGTTCCCGCGCTTAGGGATCCCGACGATGCGAAATTCGTAAACTGCGCTATAGCCGCAGGCGTCCGTTGGCTTGTGAGTGGCGACGACGACCTGCTCGCCCTCCGCCGCGTGAACTCAGTTGAAATCGTAACAGTTTCCACTTTTCTTCAGCATCTCAAGCGCCGATCCTAGCGCGCACCCTGCCTTCTGTTGCCTCGAACCTGTGTCGTCGCTCTTCGCACATCGCGGCCCACCGGTAGCTCCCCATAAGGATTTGAGAGACAATTGTTGCTGGCACCATCTTTTCGACAAGGGCCACACGGGGGGCGTCCGTTGCATCTCCCTCTCGCCTGACGGCCGCAGGCTGGCCAGCGCGTCGTGGGACCGGACGGTGAAGCTGTGGGAAGGCGGG
>JBBILH010000072.1:0-17762 GCA_037445005.1 Nitrospira sp. | reverse complement strand
ATCGATAGATCGTTCGCTCCCAGCCACCCGAGTTAATCAGGCTTGATCCAAGGCCAATGTCAGACACTTCGCGGAACCGCCGGATTTCATGAACTCATCGAGTTGCACAGGGTGGAGCCGGTAGCCTCGGGATTCCAACAGTGCGATGGTGTCGGGACAGCCGGCCGGCAGAACGACATGCTTTTCGACGCAGACGGCATTGCAGGCGAACTTCAGCGCATCATGCTCCGGTACAACGAGCCGGCGTTCTGGAGAGAACCGGTCCGCAATGACCTCCTGCCCGTAACGGTCGAAGGCCGCCGGGTAGTAGAGCAACTCCCCTCCGCTCAGCGGGCATAAACACGTGTCGAGGTGATAAAAACGGCCGTCGACGAGTTCGAGCGGGATGATCTCCCTCTTGAACAACTCACTCAATACCGGAAACGCTCTGATATCGGATCGTTGTCTGTACCCGCCGAAGGAGACCTCAGGAAAACCCAACAGATCTCCGGCGCCTTCAAAAACAATCTTCTCATCCAGCGTGACGATCTCGTACCCATGATCTCGAAACCAGCCTTCGAAGTACGCTTCTTCGCGTTGCCGTTCCGGGTAACGAAATCGGCTGACCACCGCCGTGCCTCCGTACACCACCCCTGCATTCGCGGTGAACACAAGATCGGGCAAGCCCGGAACCGGCGCCATTCGTTCCACCACCACTCCGACTTCCTGCTCCAACACCCGCATCAAGCCATGCCATTGGCGGATTGCCTGGTCATGGTCGACTCGGTTGCTCAAGCGCATCCACGGATTGATCTCGTACTCGATGCCGAAATAGTCCGGTGGACACACCAAGAGGCGGCTCATGCGGTTCTTCCCAAGAGACGGGCGAGCTCGCTCAGGAACGATGCGGCATCCATGACGAGTCCGACCGCTTGAAAGCTGCCGCGATCCGACAGTTTCGTCGGCACAGCCGGATTCACGTCGACACACACCGTCGGCACGCTGGCCGGAAGCAAGTTTCCCGTCGCAACGGCATGGAGCGTGGAGGCGACGAGCAAGGCCAGCCCTACGCCGGGAATCGCCGCCCGCATCGCCGCTTGGGCTGCGACGGAATCAGTAATGACGCCCGGCAGCGGCCCGTCGTCCCTGATGGTGCCGGCCATGACGACCTGCACGCCCCGGCTCACACAAGCATGCATGATGCCTTGCTTGATCACGCCGGTTTCTACGGCTTTCTGAATGCTGCCGATGGCGCGGATGCGGTTGATCGTTCGCAAGTGATGCTCATGGCCATGCGGAACGGCCCTTCCCGCCGTCAGCCCGTACCCCAACGACGTCCCGTATAAATCCGCTTCCATGTCGTGCGCCGCAAGGGCATTGCCGCAAAAGAGGATGTGGATAAATTCCTGGTCGATCAGCCAGGCCAGGGCTTCTCGGCCACCGGCATGGATGATCGCCGGCCCGCCGGCCAGCAGGACCTTGCAATCCGACCGCCCTGCTTGATGTCCGTTACGGAGCGCCTGCATTCGATGGGCCACGTCGGCAATAATGTGGCCGTGCGGTCGTTCCGCCGAGACCTGCGACTCCATGAACCCGAAGATGTCTCGCTCATGTGGCCGTTGCAGCGGAATCACACGGATGCCCGCGCGTCCGGTAACCACCAGATCGCCGCGTTTGATGTCCGCCATCGGAACCGCCGTGGCGGCGGTCTTTGCGGTATTGACCACAATGCCCAGATCCATCTCCACTCGCTCCACACCGAGCCATCGGCCGCCGAGCCTGATCTGCGTCGGCAGATGCGTGGTTGCATAAAATTCCTCGGGGAGAATGCCGTCCGCCGGCGCCGCCTGAAGTTGGCAATCGGCTTCTCGCTCGACCGTGGCGCCGTGCGGCTGGACCGCTCGCAGAATGTCCTTAAGAAGGTGCTCGGAGGTCGCCTGGATCGTGATCTTGGCGCGGGACGGTTCGTTCCTTGTTTTCCCGATGACGACCTCATCGAGGTCGAACGTGCCGCCCATCATCAGGATGGTATCCAGCACTTTGGCCAAGATCAGCGAATCGATGATGTGACCTTGGAGGAGGACGGTTTCTTGGAAGGACGCCATGGCACCCTCTTGAGTAATGTTATCACGCAGCAGACGATGCGTATGCCGTTGGGACATCCAAAGCCAGGCCGAAATCACCTATCCCGATTCAGGAGTTTTCATCAACTCCCGCAACACACCGGTGGCATAGGCGCCGGGGGGGAGGGAGAAGCTCAGCGTCAGAATATCGCCCGCAAGCGACCAATCCAATTCGTCGAGCTGAACCCGAAGCGCCCGTCTCTCGCCGCGGAAGCCGCAAGCCTTAGCGGCCTCCGTCAGTCCTTCCGGGGTGGCGCCATTTTCCACAACAATTGCCCGCTCGATCTCGCCCGGCTCCCCCGTCGCCCAGGATACGCGAGAGCCGAAGAGAATGCCGGTCGGGCTGATTTCGAACCGGTCGGCGCGCGGCTGTTCTTGTTCGGCGTCCTCGACCGGAAAGCAGGCGCCGTTTTGCTTCATGGCCCAATCACCGACCAATAGACGGTCGAGACGGTCGATGCGGCGAGCCAAAATCTGATTGAATAGATGCGACTGGAAAGTGTTGAGAAACCACGTCCGCTTGGCTCTGCTCATACTCTCGCGCCGATCTTGATTTTCCAACAGCGCCGCGCCGAGGAGATAATTTTCACCTTTCTTCCCTTGCCGTTGCGGGCCAAAATAGTTCGGCACGCCCCGTCGAGATAGTTCCTCGAGCGCCGTCGAGACGGTCTCTTTCGCATGGGGAGCGACGTCTCGAATCACTAATCGAAAGCGATTGCCGGCATGGTGCCCGGGTCGCAAGCGATTCCGATGCCGCCCCAGCACGTCCACGGACAGAATCTGTCCGTCCGGCTTCAATCGAGTCAGCAGGTCCGGCGTGGCAAAGTGCAGCGAAACCATTTGCGTGGTCACGGCTCTGGCATCTTTCAGCCCCGCCGTGCCGATCCCCTGAACTTTGATGCCCAGCACCGAGGAGAGTCGACGGACAAGATCGGGTGTCGATAGCAACCGCTTGGTGACTTTGACGTAGAGATGTTCGCCTTCCCCGCAAGGGAGATAGAGCGGCCGTTCCTCTACGCAAAAGTCTTCGGGCCCAACGCGGATACGCCCCCCGATGCCCGGGATCGTCTTCGTCAGATACGGCAGTGTCATAGGGATAAGACCGGGCCGATCGAATCCAACGGCCCGCGCGAAATGGATCTCCTATCGGGCTTTCTCAGGCTCCGTGTTATACTCCGTTGATGCATCCTAGGAAACTCTCGACAGCGGCAACAGTGCTCGCGGCATTTTTCATGCTGCATCCTCATTCGGCATCAGCCGCCCTGACGAGAGACAATGCCGTTTTCTCAGCCTTCACGGGACATATCGCACGGCAAGTCGGCGTCGACAAGCAGGCCTTTGCCCAAGCGAGCACGTGTCTCTCCTGGTTCTACAAAAACTCAAGACGTACTTCTCCCCCTGTCCAAGGCATCGGCTTGCGTCATATCGAAGACTCGCAGCCTGAAACCGAATGTCCGCGCAAGTACCCCGGAGGGATGGACGCCGCGCGCGACGATTTCGCCAGATCCCAGACGCTGCTCTCGGTCAGCCTCACGGTCTATGAACTGGCCCTAGTCGCCGACCGAAACGACGATCGTAGCTACAATGCCACCGAACTGCGCGACCTGTTTCAGTCGCTCTCGCTGGCCCACGATGCACAGGCTTCGCCGCAGACTTCGGCGGCGGTCCTCGCCGACCATTTTGACATCTGGTACAGGGCTCGAAACCTCGACGTCGTCATGAAAGGCATGGGAACCCTCTATGAACAGGGCTACCGAGTGACCGCCGCCGACCGGGCCGAACTCGATCGGGTAATGAAATGATGAGGCGGATGGCTTCGTGGCCCGATCGTGTGCGCACCTTCATCGGACATTGGCTCAGCGAGCCGTTCTACCGTTTCTTCCGACTATTCCCCCATTGGGAACTCGGACTCGATGCCCACGACATCACCAGGCTGACGCACGTCCATGGGGCCCTTTCAGGACGGCGGGGCCTCCATTTGAGCGATCTTCATCTCGACCGCTATCACGCACGCCACGACGCCATCGTCGAGACCGTCCGGGACCTGCGTCCGGACTGGATTTTCATCACCGGAGACTTGCTGAATGTTCCGGAAGGTCTGCCGCATCTATTCCGATTCTTAGCGCAGCTGCGCGAACTCGCCCCGGTCTATATCACTCTCGGCAACCATGACCACTATAGCGGCGTACCGGTATCGCTCTTTGCAGAATTGGCGGACCGCCACAAAGTAACCCTTCTGGTCAATCAGACGACCTTCATTGAGACCGGTGCCGGCGAACTGGCCATCGCGGGGGTCGATGACCCGTCGTTGCATCGCGCGGATCTTCGCTGCCTCCCGCCTCGCGCGGAGAAGCGCTTCACCCTGCTGTTGGCCCATGCGCCGAACATCCTGGATCAGATGGATGAACAGCATGCCGTTGATCTGGTGCTCTGCGGGCACAGCCATGGGGGGCAGTGGCAGTTTCCCGGCATTCCCACTTTCTGGCTGCCGCCCGGCTGCGGCGGAAGGATCTCCGGCCGCCATGATAACGACCATCACCGCCTCTACGTAAACCGGGGACTCGGATGGTCGTTCCTCCCGTTCCGATTCAACTGCCGGCCCGAAATCGTGGTGATCGACTGGGTCGACGAACAGATTCAAGTCAAAGCCGCCTAGGCGCAGTTGCACGCGTCATTCGTCAACCGTCGTTCGATCAGGAGGAAGGACGGGGTTTGCACTCTTCGCATAGGCTCTCTCGTTTGACGCATGACGATTGACGGCCTCGTTCTCGCCTTGCGGTCATGACCCACCCATCCGTTCCAGCGCCTCTTTCGCCCGGCTCCTGACGGTCTGATCCCAATCCTCCTGCATGACCGTCGCCAACCGTTCTCGTGTCTCGCCGGCACGCATCCGTCCCAGCGCAAGCGCGGCACAGGAGCGTACGTACGCATGGTCGTCCTCCAACGCCTTGACGAGCATCGGCACGATCGTCCTATCCTGGAGAACTCCAAGATGACTCGCCGCCATCCCACGGACGCGATGTTGCTTGTCGCCGACCGCGCGCTGGAGCGTTGTCACAAAGAGATCTCTTAAAGCGGGCGCAATGGACTCCAACCCCTCGATCCGGTAGTCATTGATTTCGATCAGCGCAAAGCCGAGTTCCAACTTCTTCTCCCTCGAGGTTTCCCGTTCAAACAATGCCAAGAGCCTCGTTCGCTCGCGTAGCTTTGCCTTCCGGCGGCGCACAGTCCGCACAATAAGGTAGGCGGCCGCCAAGAGCGCCGCGCAGGCAAACGCCAACGGCACGGCCTGGTCGACTACCCACTCCTGCGTCTCAAGTGTCAGCCGCTTCCATACCCAAACGCCGGTGACCACGATCCCCAGCAGAAGGAATATGGCGGTCACATTTACGTGGCCGGAATCTTGGCGTCGCATACGTTCCGCATCATAGGGAGCGGGGCTTTCCGCCGTCAACGCCGGAGCCGAGTACTTGCACTTCGTCCTAGCTCGGACTATTCTCCACCCGTGCAGCTCCCGCACCTCAAAGACGATCCCTATCTCAAGGTGCTGAGACCGTTGGTGGAGGCATACCTGGCTTTCTGGCGGGCCGACAGCAGGCACATCAGAGAAATGCGGCTCACCGCTTCGCAGTTCGACGTCATCGCCACCCTTGGCGACACCGATGGGCTGACCTGTTCCGAACTCTCCGCCCAGACGCTGGTCACGAAAGGCACCTTGACCGGCGTGCTCGACCGCCTCGCAAGGAAGGGGCTCATTCGAAGAGAATCGGTGCCGAGCGACCGGCGCAGTACGCTCATTCGCTTGACCGACAAGGGTGACATGCTGTTCCGGAAGACATTCGCGGCCCATGTGGCCTTTATCCGCCCGTTCTTCGAGCGCGCACTGCGCCCCGAAGAAGCCGACGTGTTACGCGATCTTCTGAACCGACTGCGGGACAGCTTCACGAAAGGAGAATGAGGCGCGGCTACGGACCCCGACCCGTCTCATACCATGCGACTGACTATTCTCGGCTCAGGAACCAACGTGCATCCGACCCGCGCGGCAGCCGGATACCTGGTCGAAACCGACCATACGATGCTGCTCGACTTTGGGCCGCGCACGTTGAGCAATCTCCTCAAGACCGGCGTGAACCGCCACAAGATCACGCACATTCTCATTTCGCATTTCCACGCCGACCACTTTTCAGATTTTATTACCTTCTTCTTCGACGCGGTGATCTACGTGAAATATGGAGGGGGGTCCCGTCCGAATCTGACGGTGATCGGCCCGCGGGGCACGAAACGGCTCATACACGCCATGATGGCCGCTTTTCCCGGCTTTGCCAGGCCTCCTTTCGGCGTGACGCTGAAGGAAGTGAGCGACCGTCGTTTTCGCATCGGCGACACCACAATCCAGCCGAGGACCATGACGCATGTGCCCGAGCTTCATGCCGTCGGCTACAGGATCGAGTACCGCGGGAAATCCCTGACCTATTCGGGCGACACCCAGTACTGCGAAAAGCTGGTTCGCCTTTGCGGGGGCACGGATCTGGCGGTCCTCGATTGTTCCTGGCCCGCCAACAGGCCTGGTCCCGCGCACTTGCACGCAGGCCAATGTGGGCAGGTGGCCGAGGAAGCCGGGGTCGGTCGCCTGGTCCTTTCGCACTTCTATCCCATTGCCGAACGCAATGACGTTAAGGGACAGGCGGGGGAATCATTCGACGGGCCGATCACGCTTGCACGCGACCGAATGAGGATAACAATTTGATCGTAAAAGGCTAAGGTCAAGGTTGCGGCTGAGATTCCGAAGCCTTTGCCTTAACCTCTCTAGAGTCCGCCCTCGCGGTTATCACACCCAAGAATTTCAATAAATCTCGTCAACCGCGTTTTCCTGAGTGGATCGTCGAGTTTGGCATAGATCGCAAGGAGGTTTTTCGTCATCCTGGACAGGATGGCGCGGACGGGGCTTTGCTGCAGATACTTTTCGTCGAAGCCGTACCCGGCTTCGGTCAGAAAACGCTGGCAATTTTTTTCGGTCAACAGAGCTCCGCCGTTGAAGCAATCGACGAAGATCTTGTACCGCTCCGATTCATACTTGACGAGAAAGTGCCCCGGCATGCCGATCCCGTAGACGGGCAGCCGCAGTCGCTTCCCGATCGACAGGTAGACCACGGAGAGGCTGATGGGAATTCCCGTGCGCCGGTCGATGACGCGATTGAGATAGCTGTTGTCGACTTCGTAGTAGTTCTTGGTATTGCCCTTGAAGCCTTGCTCGGCGAACAGATATCGATTCAGCGTCTTGACCGTTTCCTCTCCCGACGCGCGCGGACCGATCCGGTCTTGAACCTCCTGGGCCATTTCGTCGAGCAGACGCGTATAGACCGAGACGTCGAGCGAAGGATACGCGTAGCGGGCGATCAAGAACGCGCCCTGTTCCAAATCCATGCGCTCATCCGGCATGGAGGCCAATTGAACCAATTCGTCCTCGAGCTTGCCGCCCCGGATCTCTTCCAGTACCGAGGCGATCCGTTCCGCCATTTCCGGCTGTTCGAGTTCCGCTTCCTGGAGGAGCGGTACCGCCGAGGGGCCGATATCGATCAGTTTGTCGCTGATCGTCTGAACGATTCGCTCGTCCTCGTCCGACAACAATCTGATCAGGGCTCTAATCTGACTTTCCGGGATCACCATCTTTATTTGTATCTCGCCGAACGTGTCTCGCGAGCGACGCTTCACGAGATACGCTTCAGATATCTGTTACCCCATCGCTCTGCGGAAGGCCTTCGCCCCGCCGTAGAGACAGACTGCATCGAACAGAACCATCACGACTACGACCATCCCGACATGCGGCAGCGCGTCAGCCCAACTGGACAGAATCAAAGGCCTCACCGCATCGATCGCCCAGGTCATCGGATTGAACTTCGCGAGAAAACTCATCCAGCCGGGCATCGCCGCAAGGGGAACTAGTGCTGAGCTTAAGAATATCATCGGAAGCGACAAGAATCCCAGCACGGAGAAGAAATCGCCGTGGCTCTTGACGGAGAACGCCATGGCCATCGAGATCGCCGTGAGCCCGACGCCGAACAGCATGCCGATGACAAGAATCATGGCCACGCCCGACAATCCCGTCGCCGGCTGTACCCCAAAGAGGAACGCGACGGCCAGCATCACCAATACCTGCAAACTCGTGATGCTCGTGACGAAAATGAAGCGGCTCAAGATTACGGACGACCGCCGGATGGGCGTCGACATCAACCGCTCAAGAAACCCGTTCTCCTTGTCGAACAGCAGATCCACGCCGCCGGCCAGGCCGTTGTTCAGCACCGTCATCACCACCACGCCCGCGGCGAGAAAGCTGATGTAGTTCGGCGCTTGGGTCACTTGCGCATCCGCCACCCGCTGGAACAGATTGCCGAAGAAAATCAGCCAGAAGAGCATCGGCTGCACCAGGGTGAAAAGCATGCTGAACTTCTCGCGGCTCAATCGCCGGACCCACCGCATCGTCAGGGCGCTGATTTCCTGCCTGTATTCTTTCATAACGTGAAGCGTGAAGCGTGAAGCGTGAAGCGCGGAGGCAGAACGCCGAACCGACGTACCACCATGTTCGCTTAAAGCTTAACGCATCACGATCCTTCCTCCGCCCTTGCCGCGTCGGTAATTGCTCGTCCGGTGTGGGCAATGAATACGTCGTCGAGTCTCGGACGGTTGTACTGAATGAATTCGACGCTGCACCCTGTCCGGTTGGCCGATTCAAGAATCGTGGGCAATGCTTTCTCGGGTGATTCAACGCGGATATCAAGGCCCTTGGGAGTCGATCGCACGGCTTTGATGGCCGGCTGCCCTTTCAGAACGGATTCCAACGAAGCTATGCGGTCCGGTTCCCTGATCGTGAGCGACACGATGTCGCCGCCCAACCCGACTTTGAGTTCCGCCGGCGAGCCGATCGTCTTCACTTTGCCGCCGTCGATGATCGCAATACGGTCGCAGAGTTGATCCGCCTCGTCGAGATAATTCGTGGTCATGACGATCGTCATGCCTTGTCCCTTGAGCATCCGCACATAGTCCCAAATGCGGAGGCGGCTCTGGACGTCGAGCCCCAACGTCGGTTCGTCGAGGAAGAGAATCTTCGGGTTGGGCAACAACCCGCACGCGATGTCCAATTTCCGCTTCATGCCGCCTGAATAGGTCTTGGCCGGCCGATCGGCATGCGCCTCCAGCTCCACGAGCTTCAGAAGTTCCGCGATCCGGACGGCCGCCGCTTCCTTAGGCAGGTGATAGAGCGCGGCCAGCAGTTCGAGATGTTCCTTGCCCGTCAAAAAACGGTCGATCGCCCGTTCTTGAGGGACGTACCCAATGAGCCCGCGCACGGCATCCGCGTCCCGCACGATGTCGCGGCCGAGCACGGTCGCCGTCCCGGCACTCGGCGCCAACAGCGTAATCAACGTCCGCAGCGTCGTGCTTTTACCCGCGCCGTTCGGGCCGAGGAGCCCGAAGATCTCGCCCTGGTAAACCTGGAAGGAGATGTCGGAAACGGCCTGGTATGTGCCGTAAGATTTCGAGAAATGTGAAACCTGGATCGCGACGGCCCGGTCCATCACCCCCAGCCCTTCGCGCCATGGTGATCGTGCACCATGAATTGGATCAGATCGCTGAGACGGCAAGCTTGTTGGCGGAGGCTCTCGGATTCGAGGAGAAACTGCTTCTCCAGCGGCGTGCAGCCAAGATAGGTGGACAGCGTGTTCACCAGAATGTCGTCGCCGACATCCTCCCGGAACCACCGATGCCATGTCGGTGCGTCTTCTCTCGATCGCAGATAGTTTTCCAGAGCCGCCACCAGCTTCCGGCGAATTGCGGGTTCCAGCGCGTCTTCGGAGCTTCGAGGCTTCAGCGCAACGTTGGCTTGTCGATAGGCCTTGTCATACGATTCCTCTTCAACGACAAACCGTTCCAGGCCTTGCAGCAAGATGTTGGAACGCCCGTCGGCCAACGGCTGCACGCTCACCAGCCGGCCGACACAGCCGACCGAATAAATCGGCGGATTGCCGTAGTAACCGGACTCCCAGCCGTCTTTCAGGAGAGCCATGCCGATGCACTGGCCGTTCAGCACCGCGTCGTCGACCATTTGGCGGTATCGCGGCTCGAATATATGGAGAGGCAGATAGGTCTTCGGAAAGAGCACGACGTTAGGAAGCGCGAAGATCGGAATGCGAGACGGGATCGGAAAGGGAGCCGGTTTTTCCGGTCCGTCCGCTTCGTGACGGCCTCTCTCACGATCGGTCTGCATGGCTCACGATAGCCGATGGTCGCCAAAATTGTCAACGGCGCGATGCGCACGAATAGGCGTCAATGGAGCGAATAAATCGCTTGTCAACACTGAAGATTGTTACGTGCTCGCCGCCGTGCTATAAGCTCGCGCCATGTGCTCTCGGCCTCATCGCGCGATTCGGTTCCTGCTGCCGGTCTTCGGACTGTGGGCCTTCAACTACGCCCATGCAGAAGACACGACGACCCATTTTGAACCCGCCGCCGAAGGCTACCGCTACGAGTTCCCGCGCGACCACGGCTCCCATGAGTCATTTCGGACCGAGTGGTGGTACTACACCGGAAATCTTTCGACCGCCGATGGCCGGTTCTTCGGCTATCAGCTCACATTTTTCCGCCGTGGCGTTCCACCGGACCAGGTCAAAACGTTCCCGTCGAAATGGTCGATCGCTCAAGTCTACCTTGCGCACTTCGCCGTCACCGATCTCTCGAACAAACAGTTCCACTATGCCGAAAAAATCAGCCGCGCGGGGCTGGGCAAGGCCGGCGCGGATGCCGGTCGTCTCCACGCCTGGATCGACCGCTGGGATGCTGAGATGCCGCAGATTTCGCGCCATCATCGCCTTCGCGCGGCAAACGGCGAAATCGCGATCGAACTGGATCTTGCTCCTGCAAAGCCGCCGGTCATACATGGATCCGGGGGAATCAGCCGGAAGGGGGCGGAACCCGGCCAGGCGTCCCACTACTATTCGCTCACCAGACTCGCGACCACCGGCCGATTGACGGTCGGGAAAGACTCCGTCGACGTGACCGGCACCAGTTGGATGGACCACGAATTCGGCTCCGGCGAGTTAGGGAAAGATTTGGTCGGTTGGGATTGGTTCAGCCTGCAACTCGATGACCAAACCGAAGTCATGCTCTATCGATTGCGCCGCGCAGACGGTTCGGCCGACCCGGCTTCGAGCGGAACGTTGATCGACCGTGAAGGACAGGGGCGCCATCTTGCTCAGAATGATTTCACGCTCGAGCCGGTCAGCTACTGGACCAGTCCCGCAAGCAAGGCCCGTTACCCGCAACGCTGGCGGCTCACGATCCCCTCGCGTCAGCTATCGCTCGAATTGGTCCCTCGCATGGCCGAGCAAGAGCTCTTGACGACGCGCAGCACGCAAGTGACCTATTGGGAGGGCGCGATCGTGGTGAACGGTGCCTCGAGCGGGAAGCCGATCAGGGGTCACGGTTATATGGAGCTGACGGGGTACGCGGAGCGGTTTTCAAAGAAGTTGTAAGGCGCCCGACTAGAGCGATCGCGTCCTCATCTCCCGGAGCGACCCTTTCGGATTCAGCCGGGTGGAAGCCTTCGGAAATTCCCTCGCGGACTCGGTCAGTTTCCGCTTTCCTTCCCGGCTGAATCTCGACGGGTCCCCGCTCCTCCGATGAAGTTGCTCCGCTCTCAGCCAGGCGCCTCAGCGTAAGTCGCAGGCAGAACACCGCCTCAACCATTACCAAGAACGAGAGTAGGAGGGAAGACGAACGCGGGGCCCGACCTTCGTGCAAGTCGCCGGCAGTGCTCAACACCTGTCGAAACACGCATCACTCAGGCAGGTTTCTCACGGAGAGGATCGATCGCTTCGAGAAACGTGAACCGGTGAAAGTCCACGTCGCGGGTATAGATGCGGCGAATGCCATGCTCTTTCATGAGAATGGCGGTGTGCGCGTCATGGAGCAGATTCCCCAGTAGTTGAGGCACCTCGCGCACCACTTGAGCCGCCACGACGGCATGTCGATCCGTTTCCACGAGCAAGCCCAGGCCCGGAGACGCCAGCAAGGCCTCCACAAAAGTCCACGCCTGCGGCGCGTTCCACGGACGTCGCAATACACGCGGGTGGGTCGAGACTCGAAGAAATTCGTAGAGAATGCCCCAGGTGATATACCACGCAGCCGGTTGGGCCCGGCACGCTTCGACCAGATCCCGGCACACTGCATGGGCGGATGAATCCTCGTCGGCGGCGTAGACCAGCACGTTGGTGTCCACCACAAACACTACCGGCCTTCCATCGCTTGGTACAGCGCCTCACGATCGGCAATATCCACCAGCACCCCTCCGCTCTTGAACGAGGGCAATGGCGGCAGCGGACGCCGGCTCTTGGGGCTCTGGAGTAAGAGCCTCAGCGCCGTCTCTACCAGCTCGGACATCGTGCGCCCTTGGCGCACCGCTTCACGTTTCAATAGCGCCATGACCGAATCGTCGATTTGGAGCGTTGTTTTCATATGGATAACCATACGAAACAGATGGCTATATGTCAAGGAGGGAAAAGAGCACTGCACTGCGCTGCGCCTGCATTCGACCCACTGCAAGGTACGACCGATGGGTATGGCGCCCCGCGGAGGAAAGCGATCAAAGGTCACGGGTATATGGAACTGACAGGGTATGCGGAGCGGTTCGAGAAAAAGCTCTAGGGGAGATGCTGTCTCGCCCGCTCAGGCGCCTCGGCGCGACCACACTATGTCTCCCAGCTGCTCGATGCCGAAACTCGTTCCGTCCTACGCTTCGCACGAACGGAACCGCGAACATCGGCCTCGCCAGCCTTCGGCTGGTCGCATCCGATCGACAGGTGTGGTACCCGCGCCTCGGCGAATGTCGCGGGCGGCAACCATCTCCACCACCACCCTCTCCATCATGCTTCTCTATATCGGGCTGCTGCGCGCTGAGTGATGGCGGCGAACTCTTCCCGCAAGCTCTTAGGCGCCAGCACTTCAACCTTGTCGCCGAAGCCCAGCAGCCACCAGCGCAGTTCCAACGTGTCCTTCACCTTGGCCTGTAGTCTCGTGCGTCCGTCCCGCCAGGTTGACAGCTTTTGGTTCTTCGCCAGCGGCCGCTCGCTTAAATGAATAGCCGCCTTGGGTTCGAACAAGAGGTCAAGATCGACCGCGGTCCCTTGGATCGGATAGGCGAAGAACTGCTCTTCGCGGACATACCGACGGAGCGCAAATCCTTTCGGCCGTCGTGCAGGAATATCAAGGACCTGGGCAGCGTTCATCCTGTGAAGCGCAAGGTGCCGGAGATCCGAATAATCTTTCAGTGTTCCAATCAAGTAGATCATGCCGTCCCGAAAGATGAGGCCGCAAGGGTGAACCACATATCGTTTGGCATCCGCCGCATCCTTGGCCCGATACTCGACCTGGAGCTGTCGATCCTCCAGCAAAGCCTGTTCGACCGCCATCTGCACATCCTCGGAAATCCGAGGCTGCAGGAGCACAGGCCCCCTCGTAATTGCGCAGACTCTTTCCGGCCATAGCCCAAGCCGGTTGGTTCCTTGTCGCCTCAGCAGTTCTTCGGCCCGCCCGAAGTGGCTGCTCAAATGCCGCAACAGATTCTTGGGCAACAGAGGCGTGAGGTACTCTTGTGCCAAACGAAAGGCAAGCGCCGTCGGCATATCCATCCCTGGAAGATCCATGACGCGGGCATCCCTGCTCCAAAACCAGCGGCTGGCACGTCCCTCTTCCTGAGCACTCAAAGGGAATACGGTCGAGAGTTTGACCAAGTCCCGCTGAATCGTCCTGACATCCACCCGATATCCTGACTCCCTCAGTCTTACCACGAGTGTGGCGGTGCCGATCGAGCCCGGCGCACGCGGGATGTACTGCAGCATGGTCCAGTGTCGCAGCAGCGTATCGTTGGCAGCCTGCATCGCACCCTCCCGTTTCAACTTACCGCCCTTCGCCGCCACAACTATACGACACATTCCGTCGCATGTCGCGGGTACGCTTGGAATCCTCACGTTCACAGAGGAGGGAGGAGATGAGAAGATTTCGAACACTTTTAGAGAGGCCCCGCCGGCGCCGTTTCAATCCGCTGGGTCGGTCGCTCCCCGACACGTATCGTCCGCAGGCAGCGCGCTGGCTTCTGCGCCTCTTGCTGAATCTACGCTTGGAAACCGGGGAAGTGGATACGCAGCGCATGGCCGAAGTGCTTGGGCTTCCCCACATCAGTTGCCGGCACCCGCACAGACCCAAAGCCCGTCAGACGTTCGCCATGCGGCTGGCGGAACTGGACGCGGCTCCCATGGACCGCGCCGGCTCACTGTACCGCAACATCGATCTCCTCTCCCAGTTGATCGGTTGTTCGGACTTGGAGAAGGAGATCCTCCTGTTCGTCGTCCTCCTCCAGGCCTATTCCATCTTCAACGATTGTATTGAAGAACTCGGCGACAATTCCGCATCATCCGTCATGGACCTAATGGCCGTCGCGCTCGGCGCTGAACGAAAAGAAATACAGCAGGCGCTCCATGATACCGGCCCATTGTGTAGCTCAGGCATTCTGGCGGTGGATCGAACCGAAACGGATCTGAACAGCATCCTGAGCCTGTTGGACGGCCTGGAAACCGCAATGCTCGATAGGGAAGCGGAGAGTCCCCAACATTTATTACGCCGGTATTTTCGAACAGCAGCGCCTCCCCGCCATTCGATTGAGGAGTTCCCTCATCTGAAAGACGATCTGGCCGTGCTGCACCGCCTGCTTCAAGCGGCCCGTCGAGACGGCACCCGCGGGATCAACATCTTGATCCATGGAATCTCCGGCGCAGGCAAGACCGAATTCGTCAACGCGCTCGCAGCCTCCCTTGAGGCTCCATTGTTCGAGGTCGGACACGAGATTGAAGATAGCGATTTGAAAGAGCCGTACACACGATTCCGTACCTACCTGCTGTGTCAACGAATCCTCACAAAGAACAACGGCAGTCTTGTGCTTTTCGACGAAATCGAGGACATCTTCCCAGACAGTGTCCTGCCCCTGCTCGGGAGGACCATCGGTTCCGGACGCTATAAAGCCTGGACCAATACCGTCTTGGAATCAAACCCTCGCCCCGCCTTCTGGCTCTGCAACGAAGTCCGCCAGATTGATCTAGCCTTTCGACGGCGATTTTCCTATACTCTGGAACTTCGTATTCCACCGCGTTCCGTCCGAGAGACGATGCTGAAGCGAGTGTTGATGCACACGCCCGTTCGACCTGAATGGATCGAACGAGTGGCAGAGAACCAACACCTGACACCGGCTCTCATCGAACAGGCCGGCAAGATTGCCGCACTGGCTCCGGACGAAGGCGCGCATGCGGTAGAATTTCTGATCGAACGCATGCTCCTGCGGAGCTTCGAGTCATTGGAACTCCCCTCCGGTTCTTTCTCCCGTCCGTCCTCGCCATTCATGTATTGCGCGGATTTGCTCAATTCCAGTCACGACCTCTCGGCGCTATCCCAGGGATTGGCGGCACGACCAAAAGCTAGAATTTGCCTCTATGGGCCTCCTGGCAGCGGGAAGACCGAATATGCTCGTTTCCTCGCCGCTCAGATCGGAAAACGCTTCCTTCAGAAAACCGCTTCCGACCTCCTTGACTGCTTCGTCGGCCAAACGGAGAAGAATATCGCTGCCATGTTCCGCGAAGCCGAAGCGGAGGATGCCCTGCTCCTCCTGGATGAAGCCGATAGCTTCCTTCAGGACCGGACCTCCGCGCACTGGACATGGGAGGTCACACTCGTCAACGAGTTGCTCAAACAGATAGAGCTATTCGACGGGCTGCTCATCTGCGCGACGAACTTGATGGACCGGCTCGACCAAGCTGTCCTCCGGCGGTTCGATCTCAAGATTTCATTTGGCTACCTGAAGCCGGAACAGGCCGAGCAATTGTTTTCGCATGTCCTGACCGACCTCCAGGGCAATGAACAGCCAGGCTTCCTAGAGGACTCCGTGAAACTGCGGTTGGCAAAGCTGAATACTCTGACGCCCGGCGATTTCGCCACCGTCGTGCGCCAAGCGCGGGCGCTGGGGACGCGTTACGACAGCGAGCGACTATTAGTGGCCTTGGGAGATGAATGTCAGGCGAAGCAACGAGGGATGAAACCAGTCACTGGTTTCGTGGGGTAGCTAAGCTTGAAGCAGGGAGGCGAAATGGAGACTTATGGTGAGATTCTCAGGGGCCGGCTTGAGGTTCTTGGCGTGACACAGTCGCGACTCGCAAAAGAGGCCAGGCTTACACCAGCAACTATCACAAACGTGATTAATGGGAAAAAGCCGCACCGTCGGACTCAAGAAAATATTCAACGCGCACTCGATCGTTTCGAGAAGCGCGCAAACAAAAAGACGAATCTCGGTTCTCCCATGTCAGCAGCTAATAGTCGGGAATGCCTGCTTCAGGTTAAAGGGGCATTCGAATATCCAGCCTCAAAGTGCGATGGAGGATGGATTCTCGAAAAGGCGAAAAAAGGCGCTTTCTGGGCGAATGTCGGCAAAAGTGATGCCAGGTTGCCGGAAAAGAAAGGAGTATATGTGTTCGCCATTAGAACGGCGGCTGGATACATCCCTTTGTACGTAGGAAAAACAAGACTGAATTTTAAAACTGAATGCTTTAACTCAGCAAACTGGGGAAAATATTACGAGGGTTTAGTACATCGTGCAGAAGGTACTCCGGTCATGTTTCTGATTCACCTTCCTCAACGCAAAGGCGCACCAAACAGCACTGCCATCGATGAGGTGGAAACATTCCTCATTCAACTAGCCTCCTTCAAGAATCCTCGGTTGGTTAATATTCAAGTGAACCGACGTAAGTGGTCCATCGAGGGTTTGAATGAACACCGCCGTACAGAAGAGTCGGAGGCAACTCACGCATTGCGGAATTGCTTGGGACTCGCACAATAGGGCTTGTAGAGCTCGTGACTGAAACTGAGACACCGGGAAACACGACGGACAATTCAATGGATGCAAGGATTGAAAACATAATTGGTTGGTTCAACCGAATTTATCTGGGTGGCATCCCTCAATTGATCCGGGACGAGACTGCCTTCCTATCTTTCGTCTGCATGCTGGCAGGCATTGAAGCTCTCGCCGGTTATCACAATCCTGATGCGTCAGGCCCAAATGCTAATGGCGAGCGATTCCGTACTTTCGTCGGCGCGCATTTTCCGGAGACTTACCATGGCCACGCCTCCAACCTTTGGGAGTTTCGGAATGGTATGGTTCATGGCTTCTCACCTCGTCGTTTTGCCCTCACTCACCACAACTCCGGCCTTCACCTAAGGCAAGCCCATGATGGCGCATATATTCTCAATGCCGAAGATTTTTATGCAGCGTTTCTCCACGCCGCACAGAAATACTTCTCGGAGATGTCTAGTTCTTCGCAGCTTCAGGACAAGTTCTTGCGCCGTCTTGAAAGTCCACGCGGTGGAGCGTTCGGTGTCGGCTTCATCGACGTCGTCAACGAAGGTTCAACTTAAAGGCAGCCAAGATTTGGTGTATGGAGAACACAGAGAGGGTCAGGTTGGACTTCCCAGACTTTTGTGGACACATCGTTAAGCCCGGCTTGACACGGCTTCAAACGCCTCCGGACTGACTCCGCTCAGATGACTGTGCCGCCGGGTGCGATTATAGAACAT